>JBQGEK010000001.1:0-1994 GCA_052039575.1 Patulibacter sp.
CCCGATCCGCGCCATCGCGATAGACACCTAGTGAGAAGACACCGACCAACGGGGGACCAACGCTACGGTCGAAATACGGGTTTAGCGTCGCGGAACCCACGCCAGGAAGCTACACGCCTTCACCCATACGCGGTGCCTCCGAACAGCCGCCGCCCTGTTTGCCGTCGATCCAGAGCTATTCGGACGTACACTCCGTCGTCGGATGGCCGCACTAAGCGAGTCGGTGGAGATGACGGTCTTGGTATGCGTGAAGGCGTACCCGACCCTCTCGACGCGGTACGGCGAGGCCGTATGCGTTGCGGGCGTTCGCCTCGACACGCCCGCGCCAGAGTGGGTTCGTCTGTTTCCCGTGCCATTTCGGGACATGTCCGCCGAGCTACGGTTCAAAAAGTACGAAGTCATCCGCGTTCGAGCCGCGAGGCACTCAACAGACACGCGATTCGAGACCTGGCGGCCAAATATCGACTCGATCGTGCGCGAGTCAACGGTCCCGGGAGGCGACCACTGGCCGAAGCGCCGGGAGTTCCTCGAGCCTCTGGTCGGCCCCAGCTTGTGTGAACTCAACCGAGGCCGACGGAACGGCGCGCCAGGCCCGTCACTCGGCTTGGTCCGACCACGAATCGTCTCGGATCTCAAGGTTCAGGAGACAGAGCCCTGGACCGACTCGCAACGCGGCATCGCCGGCCAGGGCAATCTGCTCACCGCAAAGCCCGACCTCGAACAGCCAGGGCACGCGTTTTCGTACGCGTGGACGTGCCTCGATTCCGAATGCAAGGGGCACAAGCAGAAGGTCGTGGACTGGGAACTCGGCGAGGCCTACCGGAAGTGGCAGACCAATCGCAGAAGCGTGGTCGACCAGATCCGGCACAAGTGGTTCACTCAGATGTGCGGCGAGGAGCGCGACACCATGTTCTTCCTGGGCGATCAGCACACCAGGCCGGGGCAGTTCCTGGTGCTCGGCGTCTTCTGGCCCGAGCATCGCCCCAATTCTGGTCAGACGCAGCTAGACCTGGCCGCGTGAGCTACTGCCCGCAGGTCGCTGCTAGAGGTTGCAAACAGCCAATCCCGGAATCCGGCGACGCAGCTCATCGACGATCACCGATCGGTGGCACGTCGCGTGATCGGCTTCCCAACACAGCATCGCCGTTGCAGGCGCATCCTGCGCGATGGATCTCGCCAACTGATCGACGGCCCATGCACAGTCGGTCGTGATCCGCTTCCGGTACCCGGCCTCCCCTGCAGCAACGTCCCCAGACTTGTAGAGATCCCGGAGGGGCTTCGGATTCCCGAGCGCCTTCTCATGTTCGTACCGAATGCCCCCGGCGGCGAGCGCTTCGCTGAGCTTGGTCTTCGAGAAACCTCTACGCCTGGACAACGGCAGTTCTCGGACGTCAAGCAGACGCGTTACCCCCGCCGCTTGCAGCGCGGAGACGAGGTCCTCGGGCGTGCGGTGCTGCTCGTACCCGGTGGTCCAGATCGTTGGCGCCATGCGCCGAAGCTAGCGACGAGCAAGCCTGCCTGTCGTCCGGGCTAGGGAAGTCCCCGCGATTGAGCGAACCGGAACTTCAGAAACGCATACCCGCTGCCGTCGCGGACAAGCGATACCCGGCGACAGCCGATCGCGAATCAGGCGGACTACGCCCTCGGCTTCCCGAAGCTCCACGACAATCCCTCCTTGCCCGGGCTCGCCCGATACGGTGCCATCGTGCTGGCGTGTGTTCGCATCAACCTCCCAAGGGCTGAGGCTCCGAGGTGGTCGAAGCGCTCTACGAACTCACCGACGAGGAACGGGATATTTTGGCGACGTTGCAGGCCGAGCTCTAAGCCACAATCCGCTGTTGTCGGGTGGTGAGAGGGATCGAACCCCAAGCAGGACCGGAGACCGGTCGCCGCCGCCGCGGGTGCGTCCGGTTTCGCCCGACAGCGGCATAGGATTCCGGCCGGCGCCCGAAGCCCTCGGTGGACGCCGTACGGTCAGGTAGTCTGCCCGACCG
>JBQGEK010000002.1:0-3155 GCA_052039575.1 Patulibacter sp.
GGCGGAGGGACCACCCGCCCCGCCGTCCAGGGCCTGCGCGTGCGACCGGGCGTGGTCCGCGCCGGGTCGACCGGCGCCCGAGCGACCGCGACGCTCAAGGTCGGCTTCCGCCTGTCGCAGCAGGCCAGCGTCCGCATCGCCGTCGACGCGGTGGTTCCGGGGCGCCGGTCGGGCAAGCGCTGCGTCGCCCCGACCGCCGCCCTCGTCCGCAAGCGGGCCGGGCGCTGCACCCGCTACGTCCCGCGCAGCGCGGTCACGCGCGGGAACCTGCCCGCCGGCTCGCACGAGCTGAGCTACCGCCGTCTACGCGTGGGCGCCCGCACGCTGACGCCGGGGCGCTACCGGATCGCGGTCACCGCGACCGACGCCGCCGGACGGACCTCCGCCCCCGCTCACCGCACGCTGACCGTGCGCCGCGCGCGCTGAGCCCCGGACGCGCTGGGCACCGAACGCCCGCCGAGCGGCTGCGGATATCTCCGTCCACGGGGCGAGATCCGCAGCCCCCGCCGTCCCCCGAGACCACGACTCCTCCGTTCCCACCCACCACCAAGGAGTACCGATGCACGCACACCGCCGGACCATCACCGCCCTCGTCGCCGCGACCCTCGCGGCCGGCGGACTGGCCGCCTGCGGCGGAGACGACGACGCCAAGCAGGCAGTCGAGCAGCAGCAGGAACGAGTCGAACCGCTCCAGACGACCGCGGACGACGCCCGCAAGAAGGCCGAGGAGACCGCCGAGCAGCTCCGGAAGGGCGAGATCTCCCCGGACGAGGCCCGCGAGCAGGTCGACGCGGCGACCAAGGACCTGCAGAAGCAGGCCGTCGACGCGGCGGACCAAGCGATCGAGGACGCCGAGAACCTCGACCACGTACCGGACGCGGCGAAGCAGCAGCTCGAGAACGCTCGCGACCAGCTGCAGGAGATGGAGTGATCCGGGCCGCTACGGATCTCGCGCCCACCGGGGCGTGATCCGCGGCGGTCGGATTCGCGCGAGACGGTCAGGTGCTGGTCGTCTCGCGCCCCTGGCGCTCGCGATCGATCATCCGCGCAACCTCCAGCCGCGACGACACCCGCAGCTTGGCGAACACGTTGCGCAGGTGGGTCTCGACCGTCTTCGGGCTCAGGTACAGCGCTGCGGCGACCTCGCCGTTGGTGCAGCCGTCGGCCACCAGATCGGCGACCTCGCGCTCACGCCCGGACAGCGATTCCAGGCCGGTGGCCCCGAGCGTCCCGCGCACGGGGCGTCGTCCGAGCTTGCGCAGCTCGCGGGCCGCGAGGTCGCGGTACCCCTGTGCCCCACAGCGCTCGCAGGTCGCGACAGCGGCTTCGAGCTGCTCGATCGCGTCGGCGCGTCGCCCCGCCGAGGCCAACGCCCGGCCCGCGAGCGTCCGCGTCCGGGCTTCCTCGACCGGCGCCGCCTGCTCCTGCATCAGAGCCGCGGCGGTCAGCGCGGCGTCGGCGGCCGCGCCGGGCTCGCCGCCCGCGAGCCACACCGCGGCGCGGGACCGCAGCGACCACCCGCGGGCCAGCGCCAGGCCGAGCCGTGCTGCGTGCCGCTCCGACCGCTCGGCCGCTGCCTCGGCCTCCTCGATCCGACCGCGCGCGACCTCGACCTGGACCAGCTGGTCGAAGCAGTAGCAACGCCAGAAGCCAGCGACGGTCGACATCTCCGGCCCGGCGCCCGCCCGCAGCAGCTCCTCTCCCGCGCGCTCGACGTTGCCGGCCGCGAACAGGGCGTCGGCGAGCATCGTCCCGGCCTGACCGGTCGTGATGTTCTCGTCGATCCCCCGGAGCAGCGCGAGGCCCTCCTCCATCGCGGCGGTCGCCCGCTCCTGGGAGCCGGAGAACAGCAACGCGATCGCTTCGTTCATCAGCACCCAGGCGAGCGAGAACGGCGACCCCGCGACGCGCGCCGCCTCGACGGCCTCCTCCAGCAGCACCGTCGCGTCCTCCAGCCGGCCGAGCATCGCCAGGCCGAACCCCTGAGACAGGGTGAGCACCGGCAGCAGCGCTCCCTGTCGCGTCGCGCGCGCCACCCGAATCCCCCGCTCCGCCTGGTCGTTCATCGCCACGAAGCGCTCGAGGTACATGCCCGCGAGCGTCAGGAAGTGCACGCCGTCGAGCCGGCGGGCCAGCTCCGCGTCGGACAGGCCGTCGAGCGCGGCAGCCGCGGCGTCCCAGTGTCGCTGCGCGTCGACGACGCGGTCGGTCAGCGCGGCGGCGAGCGCCAGCGCCGCCGTCGCGGCGAGCCCGTGGGCCGCGTCGCCCTCGGCGTCGGCGAGCCCACGCGCCTCGGTTGCCCACGCCACCATCGCGTCGAGATCGCGTCGGTAGAAGCCGTCGATCGCCAGCTCGATCAGGAGCGACAGCCGGGCCGACGGCCGTCCCGCCGGCAGCTCCTCGAGCGAGACGAGCAGACGACGCTGCGCCGCTTCGTGGTGGCCCATCCGATGCTCCAAGGCGGCGCAGGCCGCGACGAGCGCAGCCCGGCGCTCGTCCGGTTGCCGAGGCGCGGCGGCAACCGACTCCTGAGCGACCTCGAGCGCGTCGGGCAACTGCCCGCTCGCCGCCAGCGCCGCCGACAGGGGCACGAGCACGGCCAGCCGCTCCTCCGGCTCCGGTGCTCCGCCCTCGAGCAGCTGCAGAGCGCTCGCCAACCAGTCCGCGGCCGATGCGGGCGAGCGCTCCGCGACCGCGGCGGCACCGGCCCGCAGCAGCTCGACCGCTTCGCCGTCGCCCGGCTCGGCCGAGCGCGCGACGTGGTGCGCGAGCAGTGCGGGACCGGCCCCGCGGGCGCGCAACGCCGCGACGACGCGGCCGTGGGCCCGCAGCCTCCACCCCGCACCGCTCGCCTCGTAGACCCCGCGACGAACGAGCGGATGGCGCATCGCGAACCCGTGGCTTTCGTCGCCGACGCGGACGAGCTCGCGGCGCACCAGCTCGTCGAGCGCCTCGGCGGTCTCCGCGGCGGACGTCTCGGCGGCCGCTCCGACCAGCACCGGGTCGAAGGGGTCGCCCACCACGGCCACCGCCTCCAGCACGCGTCGCGTCGTCGGCTCGAGCGCGCGCAGCTCCTCGGCGATCGCCTCCGCTACGCCGGCCGGCACCGCCGGCGACGCCCCGGCGGTCCGCGCCAGCTGCAGCAGGTAGAAGGG
>JBQGEK010000003.1:0-20665 GCA_052039575.1 Patulibacter sp.
ATCGGATCGCCGAAGACGCCGCCCCCCCCGTGGATCCCGCCGACGTGGGCGGCGGTCGTGGTGATCGCGACCACCTCGACCGCGGTCCCCTCCTGGAGCGAGCGCGCCGAGACGAAGTAGGCGGCGACCGACGCGCAGACCGCGACGGCCACCCACGGGGTGACGATCGATCCGCCGGCGGCGAGCACCCCGGTGGTGGCCTTGATCGCCACGTTGCAGACGCCGAAGAGGATTCCGCCGGCGGCACCGAGCAGCGCGCCGCGAAGGTGCGCGCCACGTTGGTGCTGGCCGCCGAGGATCAGCAGCACCCCGACGCCGATCAGGCCGCCTTCGAACAGCGCGAGGGCCGCGACGCGGAAGGTGCTGTGGGCGGTGTGGACCGCGGGCATCGCGATCACGAGCAGCGCGATGCCAAGCGCGGTGAGCGCGAGGCCCGCCCACTGGCGGCGTCCGACCCGGATCCCGAAGACCCGGTCGGCGAGCACCGCCACGAGCACGATCCCGCCCGCCAGCACCACCTGAACCACCGAGAGCGGCGCGACCGCGAGCGCGGCCGTGTGGAACACCCAGCCGACGGCGCCCATCAGCATGCCGAGCGCGAACCAGCGCGACTTCCAGAGGCTCAGTCCGGTGCTGACCAGTCGGCGAATGTCGATCGCCGGAGCCTCGTTGGCGCCCCGGTGCTTGTAGAAGAAGCCGAGGTTGGCCGCGAGAGCACTGAGGCAGGCGAAGAGGATTCCGAGCTCGAGCATGCGTCTGTCCCGGACGCGGCGCCTGGGCGGCGGCTGCGGCGATCCGGACGGGCGACCGACGCTAGCGCGTGTTCCTAAGGATCTCGGGGGGCGGGAGCTAAAACGCGCGGAGCCCCGGATCGTGCGATCCGGGGCTCCGGTCCTCCGGGGCGGCGTCGGCGAACCGACGCCGGACTACTGGTCGTCGCTCGGCGGCACGTCCAGCTCGATCAGCTCGTCGGCCAGGTCACCCTGGTTGCCCGCGAGCTGCTCGAGGTCGCGCAGGTCCTGCGAGAGGTCGTCGCCGTACGGCTGGCCGCCCTCGAGACCGAGGTCGCCCAGCAGCTCGTCGTTCTCGAGCAGGGCCACGTCGCCCGCGTGCGGCAGCGGCTCGGTCGGCTCGATCTCGATCCGGCGGTAGTGCCGGAGACCGGTCGCGGCCGGGATCAGCTTGCCGATGATCACGTTCTCCTTGAGGCCGAGCAGGTCATCCCGCTTGCCCTCGAGCGCCGCGTCCGTCAGCACCTTGGTGGTCTCCTGGAAGGACGCCGCCGAGAGGAAGGAGTCCGTGTTGAGGGACGCCTTGGTGATCCCGAGGATGACCTCCTCGAAGGTCGCCTTCTCGCCGCCCTCCGCCTCGATCTGCTGGTTGACGCGGAAGAACTCGTTGCGGTCGACGAACTGACCGGGCAGGAAGTCGCTGTCGCCCTTCTGCTCGACCCGGACGCGCTTGAGCATCTGACGCACGATCAGCTCGATGTGCTTGTCGTTGATGTCCACGCCCTGCGACTTGTAGACCGCCTGGACCTCCTTCACCAGGTACTGCTCGGTGGCGGTGCGGCCCTGCAGCTCCAGCAGCTCGTGCGGGTACAGCGAGCCCTCGTTGAGCTGTTCGCCGGTCTTGACCTTCTGGCCCTCCTCGACGAAGAGCCGGGTCCGGCGCGGGAACGTGTAGCGGTGCTCGTCGCCCGCGGCGTCGGTGATCACGACCGTCAGCGCCTTGTCGGTGCTCTCGATCGCCACGACGCCGTCGTGCTCGGCGATCTTCGCCAGGCCCTTCGGCTTGCGGGCCTCGAACAGCTCGACGACACGCGGCAGACCGTGCGTGATGTCCGCGCCGGCGACGCCGCCGGTGTGGAACGTGCGCATGGTCAGCTGCGTCCCCGGCTCACCGATCGACTGCGCGGCGACGATGCCGACCGCGTCGCCGATCTCGGCGAGCTGACCGGATGCCATCGAGCGGCCGTAGCACGCCTGGCAGATGCCGGTCAGGGCCTCGCACTTGTGCACCGAGCGGAGCGCGACCTGCGGCCGCTCCTGCGGGGTCCCGACGCCGGGGATCTCGAGCACGCGAACGTTGTCGATCTCCTCCCCCTTCGGGATCAGGACCTCGCCGCCGACGACGATGTCCTTCGCCGCGATCCGGCCCGCGAGGTTCGGGTTGAGCTCCCCGGTCTCGTCGTAGACCGGCAGCTCGATGTACCCCTCGCTGCCACAGTCGTGCTCACGGATGATCACGTCCTGCGAGACGTCGACCAGACGACGCGTCAGGTACCCGGAGTCGGCGGTACGGAGCGCGGTGTCGGCCAGGCCCTTGCGCGCGCCGTGGGTGGAGATGAAGTACTCGAGGACGTCGAGGCCCTCCATGAAGTTGGCCTTGATCGGCCGCTCGATGATCTCGCCCTTCGGGTTCGACATCAGGCCGCGCATACCGGCCAGCTGGCGGATCTGCTTGAGCGATCCTCGCGCTCCGGAGTTGGCCATCATGTAGATGGGGTTCCGGGAGTCGAAGTGCTCCTCCATCGCGTTGGCGACTTCCTCCGTCGCCTCGTTCCACTTGTTGACGATCAACTCGTGGCGCTCGTACTCGGTGATCAGGCCGTCCTCGTACTGCTCCTCGATCCCGGCGACGATGTCCTCGTACCGCTTGATGATCTCGCCCTTAGAGGGCGGGATCACGACGTCGTTCTTGGAGATCGTGACGCCGGCCCGGGTCGCGAACTCGAACCCGAGGTCCTTGAACGCGTCGAGCACGGTCGAGATCGTGCTCGGACCGTAGATCTGAACGAGCTGGTCGATGAACCGGCCGGTGTCCTTCTTCTTCATCGACTGGTTGATGAAGACGTAGGACGACGGGTCGTACTCCTCGCCCAGGGTCTCGATCAGCGCGCGCTCGATCCGGTCGTTGTAGATCACGCGACCGAGCGTGGTCAGGACCGGCTCGCGACCGTCGGCCCGGAACTCGACCAGGTCGTGGAGCTTGGCGCCGCCGTGCTGGTCGGCCAGCGTCGCCTCGGCCGCGGTGCGGAAGACACGCGGCTTCGGCTGGTCGGCGGGCCAGCGGTCGTTGTAGAGGTCCTCGTGCTGCTTGGCCAGCTCGACCGGATCCGGTCCAAGCGTGACGTAGTAGCCGCCGATCACCATGTCCTGCGACGGCGTCGCGAGCGGCTGCCCGTTGGCCGGCGAGAGGATGTTGTTCGACGACAGCATCAGCAGGCGGGCCTCGGCCTGGGCCTCGGCCGACAGCGGCACGTGGACCGCCATCTGGTCGCCGTCGAAGTCGGCGTTGAACGCCGAGCAGACGAGCGGGTGAACCTGGATCGCCTTGCCCTCGACGAGCTTCGGCTCGAACGCCTGGATGCCGAGGCGGTGGAGCGTGGGCGCGCGGTTGAGCAGCACCGGGTGCTCCTGGATGACCTGCTCCAGGACGTCCCAGACCTCTTCCCGCGACTCGTCGACGAGGCGCTTGGCGGCCTTGATGTTCTGCGCGTCCTTGCGCTCGACGAGCTGGGCCATGATGAACGGCTTGAACAGCTCGAGCGCCATCAGCTTCGGCAGACCGCACTGGTGCAGCCGCAGCGACGGACCGGACACGATCACGGAGCGGCCGGAGTAGTCGACGCGCTTCCCGAGCAGGTTCTGGCGGAACCGGCCCTGCTTGCCCTTGAGCATGTCGGACAGCGACTTCAGCGGCCGGTTGCCGGGGCCCGTGACCGGGCGACCGCGACGGCCGTTGTCGAACAGCGCGTCGACCGACTCCTGCAGCATCCGCTTCTCGTTGTTCACGATGATCTCCGGAGCACCGAGATCGAGCAGCCGCTTGAGGCGGTTGTTGCGGTTGATGACGCGGCGGTACAGGTCGTTGAGGTCCGACGTGGCGAACCGGCCACCGTCGAGCTGGACCATCGGACGCAGGTCCGGCGGGATCACCGGGACGGCGTCGAGCACCATCATCTCGGGCTTGTTCGGCCGCGAGTAGAAGGGCGCGTTCTCGGGGTCGTAGAACGCCGAGAGCACCTTCAGGCGCTTGACCGAGCGCTGCTGCTTCTGGCCCTTGCCGTTCTTGACGATGTCCTCGAGGTCCTCGCGCTCGTGCTTGAGGCAGAAGCCCGCCGAGTCACGGACGTCGACGTCGACGCCGGCGAGCCGCTCCGGATCGACGTCGCGACGCGGGGCCTCGCGGTCGTACTCAGGCTTGAGCGTCATCAGCTCACGGATGAACTCCGCGCCCATGCCGCCGCCGAAGTACTCGCCGTAGCCGTAGACCGAACCGAAGCGCATCTTCAGCTCGCGGAAGAAGGTCTCGTCCGCGATCACGGTCTTCGGGACGAGGTCGTCCTTCTCGATCGCCTTGTCGGTGAACGCCGACAGCGGCCAGTCCTCGCCGTCGTTCGGCGGGTCGTCGCTCGGCTCGAGCTTGTTCGCGAACAGCTTCCAGACCTCGCGCAGGCGAGCCCGCGACTCCTCGTAGTGCGACCGGAGATCGTCGATCTCGGCGGTCAGCTGCTTCTTGAGGTCGGTCGTGTGCTTCTTGCGCTCGTCGTCCGTCAGCTTGCCGACCTGCAGGTCGAGCGACTCGGCCCACAGGTAGTCGTCGTCGCTGAAGTCGTCCTGCTTGCCGTCGACGAGGTACTGCGTGCGAACGGTCAGCGACTTCTCGAGCGCGCCGATCTCGTCGGTCTCCATCGAGCTGGACTGGTCGAGGTCCTCCTGGACCTGCTGCTCGAGCTCGGGGAGATCGCGCCAACGGGCTTCCTGGTCGACCCAGGTGATGATCGAAGCCGCGAAGTAGAGGATCTTCTCGAGCTCCTTCGGAGCCATGTCGAGCAGGTACCCGATGCGGCTCGGGACGCCCTTGAAGAACCAGATGTGGCTGACGGGTGCCGCGAGGTCGATGTGCCCCATCCGCTCACGGCGGACCTTGGAGCGCGTCACCTCGACGCCGCACTTCTCGCAGATGATGCCCTTGTAGCGGACCCGCTTGTACTTGCCGCAGTAGCACTCCCAGTCCTTGGTCGGACCGAAGATGCGCTCGCAGAAGAGGCCGTCGCGCTCGGGGCGGAGCGTGCGGTAGTTGATGGTCTCCGGCTTCAGGACCTCTCCGGAGCTCCAGGAACGGATCTGCTTGGAGGAGGCGAGGCCGATCTCGATGGCGTCGAACGTGTTGATGTCGTGCACGGGGTGTAGATCCCTGATCGTGTGCTTGGCGGGGCGTGGGGCGGAAGCCGGCACCCGGGGGTGCCGGCGTCGGTCCTACGCCTCGTCCTCCGCGGCCACCGGAGCGGCCTCGTCCGCCGGCGCCGCGGCTTCAGCCTCGGCGGGGGACGCTTCTGTCGTGTTCTCGGCCGCTTCGTCCGCCGCCGGCTCGTCGCCGAGGTCGGCACGCACGCCGCCCAGGTCGATCCCGAGCTCCTCGGCCGCGCGCAGCAGCTCGTCCTCGTCGTCGACGCCGCTGACGACGCCCTCGTCGTGGATCTCGCGGACGTCGAGCGTCAGGGCCTGCATCTCCTTCAGCAGCACCTTGAACGACTCCGGGACGCTCGGCTCGGCGATGTTCTCGCCCTTGACGATCGCCTCGTAGGCCTTGACGCGCCCGACGGTGTCGTCGGACTTGATTGTCAGCATCTCCTGCAGCGTGTAGGCCGCGCCGTATGCCTCGAGCGCCCAGACCTCCATCTCGCCGAAGCGCTGACCGCCGAACTGCGCCTTGCCGCCGAGCGGCTGCTGCGTGACCAGCGAGTACGGCCCCGTGGCACGCGCGTGGATCTTGTCGTCCACGAGGTGGTGCAGCTTGAGGATGTACATGTAGCCGACGGTGATCTGCGCGTCGAACGGCTCACCGGTGCGGCCGTTGAACAGCGTGAACTTGCCGCTCGCCCGGCTGCCCTCGGGGCGGGACGCGTCGACGTCCATGTTGATCTGGCCACCGGTGGCGGTGTGGTTCTCCTGCCACTTGACCAGGGCCTCGTCGACCTGCGCCACCGTGGCACCGTCGAAGACCGGGGTCGAGACGTAGACGCCACCGCCCTTGTTGCCCTCGCGCTGGTCCCAGGCCTCGGTCCCGTCCGGGTACCACCCCTGCGCCGCGGCCCAGCCGAGATGGATCTCGAGCACCTGGCCGACGTTCATGCGCGACGGGACGCCGAGCGGGTTGAGGATCACGTCGACCGGCGTGCCGTCCTCGAGGAACGGCATGTCCTCGATGTCGACGATCTTCGAGATCACGCCCTTGTTGCCGTGACGACCGGCGAGCTTGTCGCCCTCGGAGATCTTGCGCTTCTTCGCGACGAAGACGCGCACCAGCTCGTTGACGCCGGGCGGCAGGTCGTCGCCCTCGTCCTTGTGGAAGGTCTTGACGTCGATCACGACGCCGCCCTCGCCGTGCGGGACCTTGAGCGAGGTGTCGCGGACCTCGCGCGCCTTCTCCTTGAAGATCGCGCGGATCAGCTTCTCCTCGGCGGTCAGCTCGGTCTCGCCCTTCGGCGTCACCTTGCCGACCAGCAGGTCGCCCGACCCGACCTCGGCGCCGACGCGGACGATGCCGCGGTCGTCGAGGTTGCGGAGCGACTCTTCGGCGCGGTTCGGGATGTCGCGCGTGATCTCCTCGTCGCCGAGCTTCGTCTGGCGCGCGTCGATCTCGTACTCCTCGATGTGCACCGAGGTCAGCTCGTCGTCGCTGACGAGCCGGCGGCTGAGGATGATCGCGTCCTCGAAGTTGTAGCCCTCCCACGACATGAAGGCGACCATCAGGTTCTTGCCGAGGGCCATCTCGCCCATCGACGTCGAGGAACCGTCGGCCAGCACCTGGCCGGCGGTGACCTCCTGGCCGCGCTTGCAGAGCGGGCGCTGGTGGATCAGCGTGCCCTGGTTGGAGCGCTCGAACTTCTCGAGGTGGTACTCGTCCCGGCCCTCGGCATGCTCGATCACGATCCGCTTGGCGTCGACGTACTGGATCGTGCCGGCGTTCTTCGCCAGCACCACGTCGCCGGAGTCCTGCGCCGCGCGGGCCTCCATGCCGGTGCCGATCCGCGGCGCGTCCGTCTTCAGCAGCGGGACGGCCTGGCGCTGCATGTTCGCGCCCATCAGCGCGCGGTTCGCGTCGTCGTGCTCGAGGAACGGGATCATTGCCGTGCCGACCGACCAGATCTGCTGCGGCGAGACGTCCATCCGCGTGACGTCGTTCTTCGGGACGACGACGTACTTGCCGGCCTGGGTGCGGCAGAGGACCTCGTCCTCGAGCAGCTCGCCGGTCTCGCTGACCGGCGCGTCGGCCTGGGCGCTGAGCTCGTTCTCCTCCTGCGTGGCGTCCAGGTGGACGACCTCGCCGGTCAGCTTGCCGTCCTTGACGACCCGGTACGGGGTCGTGACGAAGCCGTGCTCGGAGACCTGCGCGTAGGACGCGAGCGAGCCCATCAGACCGATGTTCGGTCCCTCCGGGGTCTCGATCGGGCACATCCGGCCGTAGTGGGTCGGGTGCACGTCGCGGACCTCGATCGGCGCGCGCTCGCGGGTCAGACCGCCGGCGCCGAGCGCCGACAGACGCCGGCGGTGCGTGAGCCCCGACAGCGAGTTGTTCTGGTCCATGAACTGCGACAGCTGCGAGGAGCCGAAGAACTCCTTGAGCGCTGCCGAGACGGGACGGATGTTGACGATCGACTGCGGCGTGATCGTGTCCTCGTCCTCGGTGGTGAGGCGCTCGCGGACGACGCGCTCCATCCGGTAGAGGCCGACGCGGAAGGCGTCCTGGATCAGCTCGCCGACGGTGCGCAGGCGGCGGTTGCCGAAGTGCTCGTACTCGTCGAGCAGGTCGGCCACGGGCTCGCGCGGCATCGACGCGGCCTCGGCCGCGTAGTCCTTGATCTCGACGTCCTCGTCCTCGGGGATCCCGAGCTCACGCGGGAGCCGGATCAGCTCGCCGATCAGCGCGTAGATGTCCTCGGGCGTGAGGTGGCGCGTCTCGAGGTCGATGTCGAGACCGAGGCGCGAGTTGAGCTTGTAGCGACCGACCCGCGTGAGGTCGTAGCGCTTGGGGTCGAAGAACAGCGTCTGCAGCAGGGCGTACGCGGCGTCGACCGTCGGCGGCTCGCCAGGGCGCTGCTTCTTGAACAGCTCGACCAGGGCGCCGCGCTTGGCGCGGGTCGCCTCGGTGTCGGTCAGCAGGGTGTTGCGGATGTACGCCGAGCCGTCGAACCGCTCGAGGATCGTCGCGTCGAGCGCGTCGATGTCGGCATCGGACTCCTCGACGTCGGCGTCGAGCTCCGGGTTGTACTCCATCGCCCGAAGGAGCACGGTGACCGGCAGCTTCCGCTTGCGGTCGATCCGGACGAAGACCTTGCCCTTCTTGTCGATCTCGAGCTCGAGCCACGAGCCGCGAGCCGGCATCAGGTTCGCGACGAAGACCTGCTTCTCGCGGTCCTTCGGCTCCATCAGGTACGCGCCCGGCGAACGGACGAGCTGCGTCACCACGACGCGCTCGGTGCCGTTGACGATGAACGTGCCGCGCTCGGTCATCCACGGGAAGTCGCCCATGAAGACGGACTGCTCGCGGATCTCGCCGGTCTCGCGGTTGACGAACGCGACTTCGACCGAGAGTGGCCGCGAGTAGGTCTGCCCCTTCTCCTTGCACTCGGAGAGGGTGTGGGTCTCCTCGCCGAACTCCAGATCTCCGAACTCCACGGCGAGGTTGCCGGTGTAGTCCTCGATCGGGGAGATGTCATCGATGGTCTCGCGAAGTCCGCCCTCGACACCGTTGACCAGCCAGTCGAACGAGCGACGCTGGATGTCGATGAGATTGGGGACTTCGAGGACCTGGTCGAGACGCGCGAACGTGCGGCGCGTCCTCAGGGCATTGACCGTGGACAAGGCGGGCGACTCCTCGGAGGGTCGGTGTATCGGGCGAGGATTCAACGCCGTCGGACGGAACCGAGACCGAGCGACGATGAACAGCTAAAAACTAGCACACGAAAGCAGAGACCCCCGTGCGCGAGGTCGATCGGCTCTCACGGACCCCGCCCGGATCCCCGCGTATGTGGCGCGGAGACCAATCAGAGGGCGGCTGCGACTATTGGCCGACCGGGACAGTGTAGCGGCCGGCCCGGCGCCGTGCCGGGGGCCTCACCGACGGGCCGGACACCGCACGAACCGGCGAGCGGCGCCCACCGGGACCGCGGCCCTGAGGCGACGATCCTAGGCGTCGCCGCCGATGTCGCCACCGAGCCGCCGGATCGCATCGCCCGCCTCTGCCTCGCTGACGCCGGTGATCTCGCGGTAGCGGCGGGCGGCGGCCAGCGGGCGGCCGCTGGCGATCAGCTCGTGGACCTCGGTCGCCTCGGGATCGTCCTCCTGCAACCCCCCGGGACGCCCGCCCGCGGTCAGCGCCTGGACCTGCGCCTCGAGGGCGCGGATCCTCCGGAGCAGATGGGTCCGGGAAGGCGGGACGGGGCGTTGGGAAAGCTCCACGGGAACGTCCTCTCGTGAGGGTGAGGGGTGAGGGTGCTCTCCCCGACCGTACCCTCACCCGTGGTCGTTCTGCAAGCGGGCTTCGGAAACGCGACCGCCGGTAGCACCCGCTCGGGCGCGGAATGCCGCGCGCGACCCGGGCCACGGAACGACGACGGGCCGCCCGAAGGCGGCCCGTTGCCGAACGTGCGAGCAGCGCGTGCGCTGCTCGGAACTACTTGAGGGTGACGGTGGCGCCGGCCTCTTCGAGCTCGCCCTTGAGCTTCTCGGCCTCGTCCTTCTCGACGCCCTCCTTGACGGCACCGGGCGCCTCGTCGACCAGCGCCTTGGCCTCCTTCAGGCCGAGGCCGGTGGCGGCGCGGACGACCTTGATGACGCCGATCTTCTTGTCGCCGGCGGACTCGAGGACGACGTCGAAGGAGCTCTGCTCCTCGGCGGCCTCAGCGGCGCCACCGCCGCCACCGGCGGACGGGGCGGCAGAGGCGACCGCCCTCGCCGACACGCCGCACTACTCTTAGAGCGCCTTGATGCGCTCGGCCAGCTCGAGCACGGAAATGCTCTTGAGCTCTTCGATCCAGTCCTGGGTGGAAGCCATGTTCAGTTTCTCCTGTGTGCGATTCGGGTGGGTCTAGCGGGTTGCGGCGTTACGCCGACGCACCCGACTCGTCTGCCGACGCGTCCGCGTCAGCGTCGTTCTCAGCCTCGGCGACGGGCGCCGCAGCCTCTTCGGCGGGAACCGACGGGGCATCGCCCGACGGGATCTCGCCCGATTCCTTCTTCTCCTGCACGCCGGCCAGCGCGATCGCGAGACCGCCGAGGAGCCCGTTGAGGCTCCGGGCGAGCCCGGTGATCGGCGCCGCGACGATGCCGACCAGCTGGCCGTACAGGACGTCACGCGACGGAAGCTTGGAGATCGCCTGGATCTCGTCGACCGACAGGGCCTGCCCGTCGAGGATGCCGCCCTTGAAGGTCGGCAGGTCGCCGTTGGCCTTGGCGAACGTGGTGATCGCCTTGGCGGTCGCGGCCACGTCGCCCTTGACGTACGTCAGGGCGGTCGGGCCGGCGAGGAACTCGCGCAGACCCTCGGCCGACTCGCCGACCTCGGTGATCGCGCGACCGGTCAGCGTGTTCTTGGCGACGGCGAGCGTGGCGTCGTTGTCGCGCAGCGCGGAGCGCAGCTCGGCGGCCTGCGTGACGGTCAGGCCACGGTAGTCGACGGCCAGGACCGCTTCGGACGCCTGGATGTTCTCGACGATCTCAGCGACCGCCGCGGTTTTCTGTTCCCGGTTCATGAGCCTCCTGTCCCGGTCTTCCGGCCGTCAGGTGACGGCCTGCCGAGGGTCTTCGGGGGCGACGTGAAGTGTGTGGCGCGACCGCTAGGCGGCAGCGGCAACACGCTCCTCGGCGCTCGCCCGTGCACTGGACTGATCGATCTTGACTCCGGGACCCATCGTCGAGGCGATGGTCACGGTACGGATGTAGCGCCCCTTGGCGGCCGACGGCTTCGCGCGGTTGATCTCCTCCAGCACGGCAGCCAGGTTCTCGACCAGCTGCTCGGGCGGGAACGAGGTCTTGCCGATCGTCAGGTGGACGATCGCCGTACGGTCGGTGCGGTACTCGACCTTGCCGGCCTTGGACTCCTCGACGGCCTTGGCGACGTCGACGGTCACCGTGCCGACCTTCGGGTTCGGCATCTTGCCCTGGGGGCCGAGCACGCGACCGAGGCGACCGACGAGCGGCATCTGGTCGGGCGTCGCGATGACGACGTCGAAGTCCGAGAAGCCCTCTTCGATCTTCTTGGCGAGATCGTCGGTGCCGACGAAGTCCGCGCCGGCGGCCTCGGCCTCGGCGGCCTTGTCCCCCGCAGCGAAGACGGCGATCGTCACGCTCTTGCCCAGGCCGTGCGGCAGGGCGATCGTGCCGCGCAGCTGCTCTTCGGCGTGGCGAACGTTGAGGCCGGTGCGGATGTGGACCTCGACCGACTCGTCGAAGCTGGCGCGCGCGAGCTGCTTGACGAGGGCGATGCCCTCCTCGGCGGCGTACTCGCGGGTGCGGTCCACCTTGGTCCGCGCGGCGAGGAACTTACGTCCGTGACGGGCCATCAGGCTTCAACCTCCACGCCCATCGAACGGGCGGTGCCGGCGATGATGTTCACCGCGGCGTCGATGTCGTTGGCGTTGAGATCGGGAAGCTTCTTCTCCGCGATCTGCCGCACCTGGTCCTGGGTCAGCTTGCCGACCTTCTTGACGTGCGGCTCGCCGGACCCCTTCTGCAGGTTGATCGCCTGCTTGATCAGGATCGCGGCCGGCGGGTTCTTCGTGACGAAGGTGAACGAGCGATCCTCGTACACCGTGATCACCACGGGGATGATCGTCCCGTTGTCCTGCTGCGTAGCGGCGTTGAACGCCTTGCAGAACTCCATGATGTTGAGCCCGTGCTGACCAAGCGCGGGACCGACCGGCGGGGCCGGGGAGGCCTGGCCGCCGACGGCCTGCAGCTTGATCTGGGTCAGAACCTTTTTCGCCATCTCAGATCTTCTTCACTTGATCGAAGCCCACCTCGACCGGGGTCTCCCGGCCGAAGATGGACACAAGAACCTTCAACTTGCCGGCGTCCGGCGAGACCTCCGCGATCTCGCCCGAGAAGTCCGACAGCGGACCGGCGACGACCTTGACGGACTCGCCGACCGCGAACTGCGCGCGGGCCTGCGCCTTGGTGGGCTGCTGGGCGCGCTTGAGGAGCCGGTCGATCTCCTCCTGCGTCAGCGGGATCGGCTCATCGCCGGCCCCGACGAACCCGGTGACGCCCGGAGTGCCCTTGACGAGCTGCCACGAGGCGTCGTTGAGGTCCATCTGCACGAGCACGTAGCCCGGCATCGTGCGCTTCTCGGACGTGACCTTCTGGTTGTCCTTGACCTCGGTGACCGTCTCCGTGGGGACGACGATCTGGCGCACGGCACGCCGCTGCCCGAGCGTCACCAAGCGATGCTCGAGCTTCTGCTTCACCTTGGCTTCGTGCCCGGAGAAGGTGTTGACGACGTACCAGCGATACATGGGAATAACAGGAGGCGGAGGACGACCGGCTAGATGATGAGCTCGACGATCCGGGACGCGACCGCGTCCACGGCGCCGAGGAAGGCCCCGGCGATCGCGACGAACACGAGAACCACGCCGACGCCCTGAGCCGTCTGGACACGGTCGGGCCAGCGAACACGGCGAAGTTCCGCCCACGAGGCCCGGAGGAATCCGGGGAAGCGGCGGAGGCCCCCACCCGAAGGTGCGGCGACTTCCGCCTCTTGGCGGGCGGGTGCCTTACCTGCGCCGGCCCCACCAGGGGCCGCGCTCAGGCGCGGGCGATCGTCATCGTGTTCTTCGGCTGCCATGCGGCGTCCTCGTGCAGATCAAGCGGGTCGTGCCGCCTACCGCGTCTCCTTGTGGGAGGTGTGGGTCCGGCACCATCGGCAGTACTTGCTGATGGTCAGTCGGTCGGGCGTGTTGCGCTTGTTCTTCTTGGTCTGATAGTTGCGGCGCTTGCAAACCTCACAGGCGAGGGTTGCTGCGACGCGGACATCTCCGCGGGCCATGTGGGCTCCCGTACGCGGTGCGGATACATTCTCCTGCCCGGCCCCGAGGGACTGGACAAGACAGACCCGCCCAGAGGGCAGGTCCGGCGAGGGAGAGTAGCGGATTCCGTGCGCAGCCGCCCGGCGCCCCCCGCAGTGTTCACCGGCGGCCGCCGCTCGTGCGGCGGCCATGCCCGGCCGCGTCCCCGGATCCGGCTCCTGCGGCCGGCAGCATCAGGGCCGTCGGCTCGTTGCGGCCGCGCAACGTTCGCTGCTCCGCCACCTGCCACCGCGCCTGCTCCTGCGCGCTGGCCGCATCGACGAGTCGCCCGGACGCAGCCACGGCGCCCGGGAACTCCTTCGCCGCGTCGGTCAGTCGCGCCGCCTCGTTGATCGGGTCGCCGATCACGGTGTACTCGAGTCGCTCCTCGGCGCCGATGTAGCCGGCGACCGCCGGACCGCCGCTGACACCGATCCCGGCGCGCAGCTCCGGAACGTCGCGAGCCAGCCGCTCCCCCAGGTCGCGCGCGGCCGCGAGGGCACGGTCAGCGGCGTGGTCGTCCGCAGACGGCGCGCCGAAGATCACCAGCGCCGCATCTCCCTGGAACTTGTTGACCCAGCCGTGGTGCTCGCCCACGGTCTCCACCACCACGGCGAAGAACCGATTGAGCAGGCCGACGACGTGGTCGGGGCTGTGCGCGACCGCGAGCTCGGTCGAGCCGACGATGTCGACGAACAGCGCGGCGACCTCGCGCACCTCGCCGCCCAGCCGGACCTCGTCGCTGAGCGCCGAGCGGGCGACCTCCTCTCCGACGTGCCGACCGAACAGGTCGCGGATCCGGGCGCGGTCCTGGATCCCCTCGGCCATCCGGTTGAATCCGTCCTGCAGCCGCCCCAGGTCGGTCGCGTCGTAGACGCGGACGCGAACGTCGAGGTCGCCGCGCCCGATCCGGTCCATCGCTCGGCGGACCGTCCGGACTGGGTCCGCCACCGCCCGCGCCGCGAGCAGCTCGACCGCGAAGCCGAAGGTCAGGGCGACCCCCCCGAGCACGATCATCGACAGCGCCAGCCGCTGCGCGGTGACCCCCTCCGGCTCGAACAGCGCGAAGGCCCCGACGAGCATCACGCCGAGCACCGGGGCACCGGTCACCGTCGCCCACCCCAGCAGCTGCCGGCTGGCGGTCCCGGGCAGCACCTTGCGGTCGAACCCGCCGGACTGGAGCGCGATCGCCGCGATCGGGCGCAGCAGCCGCTCCGTCACCAGGTAGCCGAAGGTCGCCATCGTCGCCCCGGTCAGCGCGGTCACCAGGACCACGCGGCGGGCGTGCGCCCACGACTGCTCGAGGTTGAAGACGCCGAACAGGACCGCGGCCAGCAGCCACGCCCCGCCGAGCAGCCAGAAGACGCGCACCGGGGCCCGCAGCAGCCGGCGGAGCTCATCCGATCCCGGTGGCCCGTCACGGCCGATCCAGGTCGTAACGGAGCGGGTCGCCCGCCATGCCCAGAAGAGGATCAGCGGGATCACGACGGCCAGGTAGACGAGCAGGAACCAGGCGTTGCCGGATATCGCGTCCCGCAGCACCGCGTCGGACTCGCCCGGGACCACGAAGACCACCAGCACCAGGGTCACCCCGGCGGCGATCACGTTGGCGATCAGCAGCGTGACCACCAGCGCGAGGATCGCGGAGCGGGTGACGAAGCGCGGGGCGCGGACCGTCCGCGCGACCCAGCTCAACGCGCGACGTGGTCGGCTACGCATCGCCGCCCGCCAGATCCAGTCGGGTCTGGGGATCGTCGTCTGCGGGTTCGCCCGGCGCGGTCGAGACCTCCGGGTCGAGCAGCCACGGCCCGTCCTTCGAGCGCACGCTGTTGGCCAGCGGGCTGGCCGGGGCGATCCGCAGGCGCGCGTCTTCGAGCGGGGCGCAGAGCGCCAACGCGTCCCGGCCGTCGACGTCCGGCGACAGCCACGCCTGCTCCTCCTCGGGTCCGGCGAGCACCGCCGGCATCCGGTCGTGCAGCCGGGCCGCGGCCGGGCTCGCCGCGCAGGTCACGATCGCGACCGTGACCAGGGAGTGCTCGCCGACGCCGGGGCCGCCGTACGGCCGGTCCGCCGGGTCGAGCCCCGCAGTCTCGTCGCGCAGCCGGATCGTGCGCGCGAGCCCCGCGAAGGCGAACGGCTCCCCGCCGTCGACGGTGTGGTGGAACGGCGCAGGCCGCCCCCGACCTCCTCCTCCCAGGGCGGGATCCGACGTCCCTGGATCTTCCCGCCGCATCCACTCGTACCAGCCGTCGGCCGGGATCAGCACGCGGTGCTTGGCGTCGGCCACCAGCGGCGCGAAGAGCTTCTTCTGCGGCAGGGTCTCGACCCGCGCGTTGATCGGCTTCAGCCGCTCGCTGCGCGACGTCGCCCACGGCGGCAGCAGGCCCCAGTGCGCGTTGATCGTCTCGCGCTCCGTAGAGTCCGCGCGGTCCTGCGTCGTCCGGCGTACGACCGGCACCGCCTCCGTCGGAGCGACGTTGTACCGGCGCAGCGCGCGGATGTCGACGCGCCCGCCGAAGCGCGCGTCGAACTCGCCCGGCCCCCGGAGCCCGAGGGTGTAGCGCCCGCACATACCGACGACCCTATACCGCGGGTAGGCGCGACTCCGGTCCCGCACCCCATGCGGATCGACGTCGCCACGAGAGCCGAATCCGCATCAGCTCGGCGCCGGCGAAGGTCACTGCAGCGCCGAGGTCAGCCGCGCGAGGTTGTCGACCATCTTGCCCGGCCAGCTGCGTCCCTGGTGCTGCTCCAGAGTCAGCTCGCGGCTCAGCGTGCGGTAGTCGTCCTCGACCCGCCGCATCTCCTCGGTGAAGTCGCGACCGCTGACCAGCAGCGAGGCCTCCATGTTGAGGTCGAACGAGCGCATGTCCATGTTGCTCGACCCGATCACCGCGATCTCGTCGTCGATCGTCAGGTGCTTGGCGTGGAGGATGTACGGCGCCGGATAGAGGTAGATCCGGACCCCGGCGCGCAGCAGCGCCTCGTAGTACGAGCGCTGAGCGTGGAAGACCAGCGGCTGGTCGCCGATCTCCGACACGAACAGCTCGACCGCGAGTCCGCGCTCGGCCGCCGTCGTCACGGCGTGCAGCAGGGACTCGTCCGGGACGAAGTACGGGCTGGTGATGCTGACCCGCTGCTGGGCGTTGTAGATCAGCGAGTTGAACAGCTTGAGGTTGTTCTCGTCCTCGAACCCCGGACCGCTCGGAACCACCTGGCATTCGAGCGTGTCGAGCGCCACGCGCATGTCGACCGGCTCGATCTCGCCCTCCAGCGCCTCGTCCGTCTCCGAGTACCAATCGGTCACGAAGAGCGCGTTGACACCGCCGACGATCGGACCCTCGAGCCGAACCATCAGCTCCTTCCACTGCAACCCGCGCCGCCGGTTGCCGCGCTTGTTGTAGCTCGCGTCGATCAGGTTCTGCGAGCCCATGAACGCCAGGTCGCCGTCGATCACGAGCAGCTTGCGGTGGTTGCGCAGGTCGGGCCGCTGATACTTGCCGCGGTACGGCTGGACGGGCAGCATCGGCCGCCACTCCACCCCGATCCGGTTCAGATGCTGCTTGGTCCGGCGGTAGCCGGGCGAGCGGTACGACCCGATGTGGTCGAACAGCACCCGGACCGTGACGCCGCGCTCGACGGCACGTTCCATCGCCGCGAAGAACGGCGCCGTCGTCGGGTCCGACGAGAGGATGTAGAACTCGCAGTGGACGTACTCGCGGGCGGCGTCGACCGCCTCGGTCATCTCGCGCAGCGACGCGTCGTAGTCGTCGATCAGCCGCGCCGCGTTGCCGGTGACCATCGGCATGGCGCCGAGGTTGCGGTTGAGTCGGACCACCGACGCCAGCCAGGGCGGACCCGGGTCGTCGGGTGGCAACTGGTCCATCCCCTCGGTCCGCTCGAGGATCACGCGGTTGACCTCGCGCTGCTTGCGGCGGCGGTGCGCCGGCAGCTTGGGGTTGCCGATCAGCAGGAACGCGATCACCCCGATGTACGGGATCAGGAAGATCGCCAGCAGCCAGGCCATCGCCGACGATGGGCGACGGTTGACCGGCACGATCGCGATCGCGGCGATGCGGATCGCCAGGCCGACCACGTCGAGGGCCAGCGTGCTGTGCAGCAGCAGGCCGGTGAAATCCAGGTTCAGATCCACGCGGCCACGCTACACGGAGCGGGCTCCGCGGTCCGAGCCGGCAGCGCCCGCGGGGGCGCGATTCGGGACGGACGGACGCGCATACGCGTCCTCCGCCCCCGGCGACTCAGCCGGCCGGCTGACCGGCGCCGACGTTCGCGGTCGAGTGCACGCCGCCGTCGACGTGGATGACCTCGCCGGTGATCGCCCGCGCGAGCGGCGACAGCAAGAAGAGCGCCGCATCGGCGGTCGGCGTCGGGTCCGCCTGGTCCCAGCCGAGCGGAGCGGCCTCGTCCCAGCCGTCGCTCAGCTGGTTGAAGCCGGGGATCCCGCGCGCGGCGATCGTGCCGAGCGGGCCCGCCGAGACGAGATTCGAGCGGACGCCCTGCGGACCGGCGTAGCGCGCCAGGTACCGGCTGGTCGCCTCGAGCGCGGCCTTCGCCACGCCCATCCAGTCGTAGATCGGCCAAGCGACCTGGGCATCGAAGTCGAGGCCCACGACCGAGCCGCCGTGCTCCGACTTGGACAGCGCCGGCAGCAACGCCGCGGCGAGCGCCTTCAGCGAGAAGGCGCTCGTCTCGAACGCGACTTTCGCGCTCTCGGCCGGGGTCTCGAGGAAGTTGCCGCCGAGCGCGTCCTCCGGAGCGAAGGCGATCGCGTGCAGCACGCCGTCGAGCCGTCCGTCCCAACGGGAGTCGATCTCGGCCGCGACCGCAGCGAGATCCTCCGGCTTGTTGACGTCGAGCTCGAGCACGTCGGCGGGCTGCGGCAGCTGCTTGGCCGCGCGCTCGGTCAGCCGCCGTGGCCGACCGAACCCGGTCAGCAGCACCTCGGCCCCGGCCTCCTGGGCCCGCGCGGCGACGTGCCACGCGATCGAATCCTTGGTGATCACGCCGGTGATCAGCAGACGACGGCCGGTCAGCAGACCGGCGGGCACGGGAACGGTCACGGGTACCTCGGGTTCGGGACTACGGAAAGCGGGCGACGAGCGAGCGCTACAACGGGAAGTTGCGTGCGCGCTGCTCGGTCGACACCGGGCGGCGCAGGGCGCTGAGGGCCCAGATCAAGCGGTCACGCGTCTGCGCGGGCTCGATCACCTCGTCGACGATACCGAGCGCGGCGGCCCCGTCCGCGGAGAGGTGCTCGGCCGCGTACTGGGCGGCCAGCTCGGCCTTCTTGGCAACCGGATCGTCCGCGGCGGCGATCTCGCGACGGCCGGTGAAGCCGACGGCCTGCTCGGCGCCCATCACGCCGATCTGGGCGGTCGGCCAGGCGAGCACCATCGTCGCGCCCAGCGCGCGGCTGTTCATCGCGATCTGCGCCCCACCGAACGCCTTGCGCAGGACGATCGTGATCTTCGGGACGTCGGCCTCGGCGAACGCGTGCACGAGCTTCGCGCCGTGCCGGATCACGGCACCCTGCTCCTGGTCGCTGCCGGGCATGAACCCCGGCGTGTCGACCAGAACCGCGAGCGGCACCCCGAACAGGTGGCACCAGCGGACGAAGCGCGCCGACTTCTGCGCCGACTCGGCGTCGAGCGTGCCGGCCATCCGCGACGGCTGGTTGGCCACGATGCCGACCGTGCGGCCGTCGATCCGGGCCAGTGCGACGACCACGCTCGGCGCCCAGCCGGGCGCCAGCTCGAGCAGCCGGCCGCCGTCGACGATCGCGGTGGCGACGTCGCGCACGTCGTAGCCACGGCGCGGCTCGTTCGGGACGAAGACCGACGGGTCGAAGGCCGGAGCGGGGACGGGCCGGACCTGCGGCGGCTCCTCGCCGGAGCGCAGCGGCAGCAGCGCGAGCAGCTCGCGCGTCAGATCGATCGCGTGACGATCGTCGTCGGCCACCATCTGACAGACGCCGTTCTGGCTCTGGACCTCGGGACCGCCGAGATCGGTCGCGGAGACGTCCTCGCCGGTGACCTCACGGACGACGCCGGGGCCGGTCAGGAACATGGCCGCGTCGCGGGTCATGATCGTGACGTCGGTCAGCGCGGGAGTGTAGGCGCCACCCCCGGCACAGGTGCCGGAGACGACGGAGATCAGCGGCACCTGCCCGGAAAGCCGCGTCAGCTCGGCGAAGATCCTGCCGTAGCCGGCGAGGGCCTCGAGGCCCTCCTGCAGGCGGGCACCCGCCGACGCCAGGAACCCGACGACCGGGATCCGCGACTCGCCGGCCATCTGCAGCAGTCGGACGATCGTCTCGGCGTGACGGGCCCCGAGGCTGCCGCCGAGCAGGGTCTGGTCCTCGGAATAGCAGGCGACCGGACGGCCGCCGATCGTGCCGAGGCCGGCGACGATGCCGTCGCCGGCAACCGCCCGCGCACCGAGCGCGGGGGACGTCACGGCGGTCCGCAGCAGGCGCAGCGAGCCGGGATCGCACAGGGACTCCAGCCGCTGCAGCGGCGTCAGGGCCTCGTCACCGTTGTCGCGGCGATCGTGGTCCGTCGTCGGAGCGATCCGCTCCGCGACGATGGTCGGGGTCCCAGTGCGTCCGCTCATCAGTTGCCTCCGAGGACGATGCAGGTGTTGTGGCCGCCGAAGCCGAACGACGTCGACAGCGCGACCGGCGCCCGCCCGTTGGTGTCCCGCAGCGGCATCGGCTCGCCGATCACGTGCAGCAGGTCCAGCTCCGGGTCGGGCTGATCGAGATTGAGGGTCGGCGGGGCGACCCGCTGACGCAGTGCGAGCACCGTGGCGACCGCCTCGACGGCCCCGGACGCTCCGAGGCTGTGCCCGAGCGCCGACTTGAGGCTCGAGATCGGGGTCTGCTGGAGGTGCGAGCCGAGCGCGATCTGCATCGCGCCCGTCTCCGCCCTGTCGTTGAGCGGGGTGCCGGTACCGTGGGCGTTGATGTAGTCGACGTCCTCGGCCGCGACCCCGGCGTTCTCCAGGGCGGCGATCACCGCGCGCGACGCGCCGGACCCGTCCGGCGTCGGTGCCGTCAGGTGGTGCGCGTCCTGCGACGAGCCGCTGCCGCGCACGAACCCGAGGATCTCCGCCCCGCGCTCGCGGGCCCGGTCCTCGCGCTCGAGGATCAGCACCGCTGCACCCTCGGCGAGCACGAAGCCGTCGCGCTCGGTGTGGAACGGCCGCGACTGCCCGGTGGTCGAGAGCGCGTCCATCGCGCCGAACCCGGCGCGCGCCAGGTCGACCATCGCGGCCTCGGTGCCGCCGACCACGACCGCGTCGACCGCGCCGGAGCGCAGGTCGCGCAGGCCCGCGGCGATCGCGTCCGCGCCCGCGGCGCAAGCGCTGACCACGCCGTAGCTCGGCCCGCGGAAGCCGTGCCGCAGGGCGACCTGACCGGTCGGCCCGTTGGCCATCAGCAGCGGGATCGCCAGCGGCGACACCGGCTTGCCCGCGAGCATCGCGGCGTGGTTCTCGGTGAGCGTGATGAACCCACCGATACCGCTGCCGATCACCGTGCCGATCCGCTCGGACGCGTACGGCAGCTCGCCG
>JBQGEK010000004.1:0-7679 GCA_052039575.1 Patulibacter sp.
GCGCGCCCGCCCCAGCGGCGACCCGCGACAGGAGCCATCGACGGCCCGGAGTTGATCGAGTGGATCGGGCGGTCGGCGACTCGCGCGGCGTCCATCGAACCGCCACTGGAGGTGACCATCCAGAGGTTTCCGGCGAAGCCCTCGGCGCGCAGGGCGCTCTCGAGTCGCTCGAGATGCTCGCTCATGACCGGCTTGAGCGAGGCGTCGATCACCGTTGCCGACGCCCGACGGAACTCACGCACGACCGGGTTGATCTGGTGCGACAGCGTGAACGGCACGCCGGGGAGGAGGCGCTCCAGCATCCGACCGAGGGCCAGCTCGTGCTCGGGATTGGCGACGGACCACAGCAGGCAGACGCCGACGGCTTCGACGCCCGCGTCGCGCAGCTGCGCGCAGACCTCCGCCGCCCGGGCCTCGTCCAGCGCCTGCACGACCTCGCCGCGCGCGCCGACCCGCTCGTCGACCTCGAACGTCAGCGACCGCGGAACGAACGGCTCCGGGTACTCCAGACGGTGGTCGAAGGGCCGCGGCCGCCCGCCTTCGCGCAGAACGAGAACGTCACGGTGACCCTTGGTCACCAGCAGGGCGGTCTTCGCTGCGTTGCCGGTCAGCAGCGCGTTGATCGAGCGGGTGGTGGCGAAATGCAGGTCCCCGCTCGACAGCAGGCTGCGGAGGGACATCCCGAAGTCGTCTGCCGCCACCCGCAACACGTCGAGGACGCCGTTGACGGGGTCGTCGGGAGTCGTCGGCGACTTGTAGAGGCCCAGGGCACCGTCGTCGTGATGCACGACGAGGTCCGTGAAGGTCCCGCCGGTGTCGATTGCGAATCTCATTCTTTTACCATTTGAAGGGTTCTACGACTTGGTGAAAACTAGCCGAAGCGTAGGCGCGCTGTCAACCCCTACGACGATTCGTCGACTTGGCGACCCTTCAGCGCCGCCGGGCGCTTCGCACGCGCCAGTTGAAATGCGCACGCGCGACGGCTCGCTGCCTGTCGGCGGTATCGGACGATGTATGTTCCTGTCGGGCGGACGATGAGCCAGGCGTCGCCACCGACGACGACATCGTGGAGTGACCTTGGAGATCGTGAAAAAATCCGGAACCCGAATCGCGTCCGTTTCGAAGGCGTTCGCCATTCTCGACTTCGTCGCCGCGCACCCCGACGGAGCGACCGCCACCGAGACCGCCGCGGCACTCGGCATCCCCGTGCCGACCGCGTACCACCTGCTGAACACCCTGCTGGACGAGCTCGCGCTGACCAAGGACACCCACCGCCGCTACCGCCTGGGACCCGGCATCGGCGCGCTCTGCAACGCCTACATCAGCCAGAGCGAACCCGCTGAGTACCTACGCGCCCCGCTCGTGGCGCTCGCGACGACGACCGGCGAGACCGCGTATCTCAGCGCGTGGCGAGGGGGAGAGATCGAGGTCGTCGCCACCGAGGAGGGAAGCCGCGCCGTGCGCGTGGCCGGCGTCGAGCCCGGCACCCAGGGCCACGCGCACGCACGTGCATCGGGCAAGGTGCTGCTCGCACACGCTCCGGAGGCGCTGGTCGACGCGTACCTGGCCCGCCATCCGCTCAAGCGGCTGACCGCGAACACCATCTGCGACGAAACGGCGCTACGCGAAGCGCTGCGACGCACCGTCGATCTCGGCTACGCCACCGACGAGGAAGAGCTCACGGAAGGGGTCGCCTGCGTCTCGACCCCGGTGATCGCGCGCGGAACCGTGATCGCGGCCTACACCTTCTCGGCACCGGTCGCCCGTTGCAACGAGCGCCGAGCCGACGTCCTCGCAGCCGCGCTGGACGCCGCGCGCTCGGCGGGCGCGGCCAACCTATAACTGGTGTCGCCCGGGACGTCTCGGCCCGGCTGCCCACCGACGCCCAGGCACTCGCCGCGTCGACTGCCTGGAACGTCTGGAATCGCCGGCTATTTGCGCGCATCTGCGGCCTTTGCACCCCGCGTCCGCACCAAGAGTTACCTGCAAATCGGCAGCTTCCCGATTGCAGAGCTCCCGCATCGCACCCAGGAGGTCGCCGGTTCGAGCCCGGCTAGCTCCACCTAGGAAGCAGTACCTGGAAGGCCCGCTGACGCGGGCCTTCTGCGTTTGCTGGGGCAGTCGATCGACGCGGATCGGCGGCGGCTCTGAGACTTCATGAGGTACGAGTGCCTCATGTCCCAACAACCTGCCAGAGCCTGACCGGGTGCCACAGGCGAAGCCGACTAACCGCCCGACTACAGGTGGCCCTGCGCCTGCCGCGGCGCGCCGATTCCTCTGTCTTCTGTTCCCGCAGCTGCGGGCGATAGGCGTCGTCGACCGTCGCGTGGTACGAACCCTTGGTGGCATCGAGCGCCCGCTGCGCGGCGCGGGTCCGACCGGCCAGCGTCCCGATCAGCTCGCGACAGTGGACGGTGACCGCGGTCCGCGCTCTCACCCCCCACGAATGACTCAGAGACCGAGCGAGGGTGACGGAGACCGCAAACGCTGGCCCTGGGACCCCCGATCGACTCCGCGGCTCGCGTGTCCGGTCGAGGAGTCGTTTCGAGGCCGACCGAGCGCGAACGCTGCTCACCCAGGGCAGGTCCTCTGCTCCACCCGCGACCCCGCCCCGAATCGAGATCCGCGGCGAGCCCGTCTACGCGCCGCTCACGTCCGCCCAGTGGGCCGCGCTGCGCCGCTGGAGCAGACCGCGGAACTGCTCGGTGGTGCGGGGCAGCAGCTCGCCGCTGCCCCAGTCGAGAACCACGCCGTGGCGGCGGACCAGGTCGAGCGCGTCGAGCTCGCCGTTGCGGTAGCGGGTGGCGACCTCCTCCGGGTCCTGCTCGAGCCAGCCGACGCGGGCGGCGGCGTGCTCCGCACGGGTGCGCTCGGTCGCCTCGTGGTCGATCTCGTACTCGGCCAGCTCCTCGTCGATCGTGCGAACGACGACGCCGTAGTCGCGCTCGGCGCGGTGGACGCTGACGTAGCCATCGACGACGTCCTCGACGACCTCGGCCGGATCGCGGGTCAGCGGATCACCGAGCCCGCCACCGCCAGCCGAAGGCCGCTCGAAGCGGTCCCCGCGCTCGACCACGACATTCGAGAAGTTCGCGCCGAGGTACCGCTCGCGGTCCGTCCCGCGGTTGAGCCAGACCCCGTGCGGCAGCGACGGCAGGCCGCCGCCGATCCCCCAGGTGACCGAGCGGCCACGGTCGCAGCAGTAGCTCATCACGCTGTGCTCGACCTCGGTCAAGGTCCCGCCCTTGCGGACGCCGCAGCCCCCGCGGTGCCGGCCCGGGCCACCGGAGTCGGTGATGATCTCGTGGACCGAGGTCAGGACCGGCGTCAGCCGCTCCTGACCCTCGAGCGGCTGGACGGCGAGGCCGACGCCGAAGACCGGCGACGTCGCGTTCTGTCCGTCCTTGCCCTGACGGCCGCCCCAGCCACCGGCCATCCAGTCGTACCACATGAAGAACGGCCGATCCTCGCGACGCGCATCGCGTCCGCCGACCAGCAGGTACTCGAGGTTGAAGCAGCAGGCGAGAGCCCGCTCGGGCAGCAGCTGCGACCAGAGCTCGAAGCCGGCGCTCATGATCTTCTCGTAGGCGCCGGAGACGCAGCCGGTGACCGCGATGGGCCATCCGGCGTTGACGACGGTCCCCTCGGGCCCGACGTCGACCGAGATCGCGCGGTAGAAGCCGGAGTTGAGCGGGATGTCGGGCAGGAACGTCTTCGCCGACGCGATCGCCCCGGAGAACGCGACACCCGCACCGGAGTTGAGGAAGCTGCCGATCGCGGGATCCGAGCCGGACAGGTCGTAGGTGATCTCGTCGCCCTCGATCGTCATCTTCAGACGGACCGCGACCAGGCCTTCCTCGCCGGCGGGATCGAAGTCGAGGTGGTC
This sequence comes from Patulibacter sp., assembly GCA_052039575.1. Classification (GTDB taxonomy): domain Bacteria; phylum Actinomycetota; class Thermoleophilia; order Solirubrobacterales; family Solirubrobacteraceae; genus Patulibacter. Next base: position 3,887 of record JBQGEK010000004.1, read on the forward strand.
CTCGGTCTCCCAGACGCCGTCGGGCAGCTCGGCGATCCGGGCACGGGTCAGACGTTCGACGTAGTCCTGGACGGCGCCGAACCCGGCGGTCACGGTGCGACTGCCGTACTTGTCGATCAGCCGGAAGACCTCCTGCTCGGCGACGCGGGTCGCCTCGACCTGCGCGTGGCAGTCGCCGACGATGTCGCCGGGCGCACGGGTGTTGTGGGCGACGAGCCCGATCACGTCGTGACGGATCACGCCACGGTCCACGATCCGGACCGGCGGGATCCGCACGCCCTCGCCGAAGTGGTCGGTCGCGCTGATGTCGAAGGATCCCGGAACCGAGCCGCCCATATCGGCCCAGTGACCGTTGGCCTGGGCCATCGCGACGAGCACGCCGTCGGCGAATATCGGCCGGATCACCGAGACGTCGCTGAAGTGCGTACCGCCGCGGTAGGGATCGTTGACGGCGAAGACGTCGCCCTCGTGGATGTCCTCGCCGAAGTCCTCCAGGACCGCCTTGGCCTTGAGGTGGAGGGTGCCGACGTGGACGGCGATGTCCTGACTGCCCTGCATGATCGTGTTGCCCTCGGCGTCGCAGAGCGCACACGAGAAGTCCCGCGCGTAGATCACGAACGAGTGGCAGGTCCGCAGGATCTGCTCGGCCATCTCGTCGACGAGGGTCACGAACGAGTTCTTGAGGACCTCGAAGGTGACCGGGTCGAGCGCCGACTCGCCGTCCGTGGCGGCATGGGCGGCGGGAGGGGTCGGTGTCTCGGGCATCTCAGCTCACCTCGGTGATGTGCATCCGGATGTTGCGCCACTCGTCGATCTCGACGAGGACGCCGGGGGGAACGAGGGTCGTGCTGTCCAGTTGGTCGATGACCGCCGGGCCCACGAACTGCAGACCGGCGGGAAGGCTGTCGCGGCCGAAGACCGGCGCTCGGCGCGGCTTCTGCTCGCCGTCGAACCAGACGTCGCGCTCGACGACCGGTTCCGGCAGGGTCGCGTCGCCGCGCTCGTCCTCGCGCGGCAGCTGGACGCGCTCGGTCTCGCCGATCGCGGTCAGCTGCAACCGGTACAGCTCGACCGGTGCGTCGTCGCGGCGGTAGGAGAACTCGCGTTCGTGCTCGGTGTGGAAGCGCCCGACCGCGGCGTCGAGGTCGGCCAGGGGACGGTCGACCTCGACGTCCATCGAGCGCCACTGGCCGAGGTAGCGCATCGCGATCGAGCGCTCGAGCCGCACCTTGTCGGCCGGCACGTCCTCGTCCTCCAACAACGCGCGGCCCTCGTCCTCCAGCTTCGCGAAGGCGGCTTCGATCTCGTCCGGATCGGCGTCGTCGACCGACGACAGGAACATCGTCGAGAGGTCGTGCTTGATGTCGACCATCAGGCAGCCCAGCGCCGACCACGCGCCCGGCCGCGGCGGGACGACGACGGTCGGGATCGACAGCTCCTTGGCCAGCGCCGCGCCGTGGAGGGCGCCGGCGCCGCCGAAGACGACGAGCGCGAACTCGCGCGGATCGTAGCCGCGCTGGAGCGACATCAGCCGGACCGCGTCGGCCATGTTCGCGTTGGCGACCTGCAGCATCGCATCGGCGGCGGCCTCCACCGAGAGCCCGAGCGGCTCGGCGATTCGCGTCCGGATCGCCTGCTCGGCGGGCTCGTAGGCAAGGGTCATCTCGCCCCCGGCGAGCTCGGTGCCGAGCCGTCCGAGGACGACGTTGGCGTCGGTGTTGGTCGGCTCCACGCCACCCGTGCCGTAGGCGGCCGGGCCGGGCACCGAGCCTGCCGACTGGGGACCGTTGCGGAGCGAGCCCGCCGCGTCGATCGTGCCCAGCGAGCCGCCACCGGCGCCGATCGTCAGCACCTCGATCGAGGGAAAGCAGATCGGGTAGCCGTACTCGACGAACCACTCGTTGGTGGTCCGCAGCTGGCCGTCGTGGACGAGCGAGATGTCGGTGCTGGTCCCGCCCATGTCGAGCCCGATCGCGTTCGGATAGCCACAGAGGCTGGCCGTGTGCTGACAGGCGACCGCACCGGCGGCGATGCCGGATGCGGCCAGCCGGACCGAGAGCTTCTGGACCGCGGCCGGCGTCATCACGCCACCGCCGGAGTGCAGGATCAGCAGGTCGCCGTCGTAGCCGTCGTGCTCGAGCCGCTGGCCGAGCTGGTCGACGTAGCCGGAGACCAGCGGCGAGAGGGCCGCGTTGGCGACGGTGGTCGAGAACCGCTCGTGCTCGAAGATCTCCGGCAGCACGCCGCTCGAGGTCGAGATCGCCACGCCGGGCAGCGCCTCACGGAGGATCTCGGCCATCCGGTTCTCGTGCTCCGGATTGGCGTAGGCGCTGATGAAGCAGACCGCAACCGCCTCGACCCCACGCCGGGCGAGGATCCGGGCGACGTCGCGGGCCTCGTCCTCGTCGAGCTCCTCGACGACGCGGCCCTCGCAGTCGATCCGCTCCGTGACCTCGAGCCGGTCGCGCCGCCGGACGTACGGCGAGGCGTTGTCCTTGTAGGCGTCCCAGAGATCGTCGCGCGTCCCGCGACGGATCTCCAGCACGTCGCGGAAGCCGCGCGTCGTGACCATCGCGGTGCGCGGCAGACGACGGGTGATCAGCGCGTTGGTCGCGACGGTGGTGCCGTGGCAGAACAGCGCGACGCCGTTCAGGTCGACTCCGGCGTGCGTGACGCCGGCGAGCACGCCGTCGATCGGGTTGGCGGTCGACGGCACCTTGGCGACCTCCAGCTGGCCGCTGGTCTGGTCGAGCACGCAGACGTCGGTGAAGGTCCCGCCGACATCGACGGCGACGACGGTGCGGGCGTCTCGTTCAGGATTCATGCAGCCTCTTCTCGTCGGGGCGACCGTAGGGCTCCGCCCGGTCAGGGTCAGTCTCTGCCCGGCACCCGTGGTAGAACCGACGAACGCTTCGTGCGTTTCACCGTCCCCGTGATCACGCTCCACGATCTCCTCGCCCGCCGCGACCTCGGGCTTCGCCTGCTGACGGCGACCGACGACGCCGACTCGATCCGGATCGAGAGCGCCGAGATCTGCGACCTGCCCGATCCGCGGGCGTGGCTGGACGATGCGTCGATGCTGCTCACGACCGGCGTCGCGATCGGGCCGGGCGCCCACGTCCAGCGGCTGCTGGTCGAGCGGGCGTTCGAGGCCCGCGTGGCCGCGATCGGCTTCGCCGTCGGGCTCGTGCACCACGACGTGCCGCGCGGCATCGTCGAGGCCAGCGAGCAGCTCGGGGTGCCGTTGGTGGCGATCCCCGCCGCGACGCCGTTCCGGCTGGTCGTCGCCGCGGTCGCAGAACAGGCCGTGCCCCACGAGCTGCAGGTCGCCCAGCGAGCGCTGTCCGTCCAGAGCCACCTGATGGAAGCGCTTTCGGCGTCGGAGCCGGAGGCCGAGGTGCTGCGGCGGCTCGGGTCGCTGTTGACCGGCACCGCGCTGATCGCCGACGAGGCGGGTACTGTCGCCGGCGCTCCCGACAGCGCCGTGCCGGACGAGCTCTGGGGCCCGCTCCGGGGCGGCAAGGGAGTCGGCCTCCACCACGTCCGCGGCCGTCGCTACGTGACTGCGCCGATCAGCGACCGCGTCGGCACGCGCCGCTGGCTGGTCGTCGTCGGTGTCGGGGCATCGCTGCCCGACGCGCTCGCCCGCCAGGCGCTGCTGAGCGCCGAACGGCTGATCCGGCTGATCGACCGGGCGCGGCCGCCGCGCGCGGTCGGCCCCCGCGCGGTCCGGTGCGAGCTGGCCGAGGGGCTCCTAGGCAGGCGCCGCCCGCCCCCCCGCCCGCCCCACCAC
>JBQGEK010000005.1:0-5302 GCA_052039575.1 Patulibacter sp.
TCCGAGCGGTTCGGAGAGCAGCGTGCTGGGGCCCCAGGCCAACGGTGGATAGAGCGCGACGATCGCAGCGGTCACCACCCCGGCCCAACCGCCCGCCAGCACCCAGCCGAGCAGGAACGCCACGAGGATCGTCGCGGTGGAGATCACGAACTGGGTGGTGTGCAGGACCTGGACGTCCTCGCGGTCGTTCGGGTCGGCGCCCGGCGTGACCTTGTAGGCCAGCGCGAAGGCGTAGGGCGTCGCGGGTGGCCAGTGCAGCGCCTGGACCCGGCCACGCTCCCACGCACGCTCGGACACCGGACCGCGCGTCGAGATCCCGGTGTAGGTGCCGTGGCGCGCCAGGTTCTGGGCGATGTTGGTGTACGACTGGGCGTCGGCCGAGATCCGTTCGACCGGATGGGTCGATTGGTGGTACCGGATCCCGCCGCCGATCAGCAGGATGACGGCGAGCGCGAGCCACGCGAGTCGGGAGACGGATCGGAGCCGCGGCACCGCGGAGACGATACGCGGTCGACCGGCATCGGCACTCCGCTCGTCGGCGGATCCGGACGGAGAGCACCGACCGACGCGCTACCGTGAGCAGATGGCTCCGGAACCTCCGCGCATCCCCGACGACGAGCCGACGGAGGTCACCCCGGCGGCCCGCGAATCCGTCGACGGACCGCGCGACGGCGCAGCCGGTCCGGCCGCCGACAGGACCTCCGACGCGCCGGAGGACGTGGTCAGCGATGCACCGCTCTGGCCCGACTCGCCGCGGGCCTCGCACACCACGCCGCCCGCGCCGGGCGACACGGCGCCACCCGGTTCGACGGTTCGCGACACCGACTTCGACCCGTACGTGGACGACGTGGCGGCCCAATCGGATGCGACGGCGGACGAGCGTCAGGCCGGCGGCACCAGGCCGCCCGCGGACGGCGCGCCGCCGGCCGGCGAACCTGCGGCGAAGCGCCGCGGCCGTGCCGGGGAGGGAGCCAAGGTCGCCGCCGACCGGGTATCGCAGGCGGCGAGCGCGACGGCCCAGGCGCTGCGTGAGACCGATGTCAGCGAGATCGCGCGCAACACGACCAAGCTGATCGAGAACACCCGGCCGTTCTTCCTGGCCGCCTTCGCGATCGTCTTCACCTTCCTTGCCGCGGTCGAGGACCATGCGGCGGTCGGCGTGGTCTTCGCGCTCGCCGCGGTGCTCTGCGTGCTCGGCGCCGCGTTCTCGCCGTCGGTCGACCAGGTGCTCAAGCGCGGGGATCACGACCGCCGCTAGGGCAGCACGGCGATCAGCCGCTCGATGTCGGCTTCGGTGCTCCATGCGCCGACCGACGCTCGCAGGTAGTCGGTTCCGGGCAGGTCGCGGACGATCACCCCGGCGTCGGCCAGCCGCTCGCGGGTGGCGCTCGGGTCGGCCTCGCTCCACGAGACCAGGGTGCTGTGGCCGCGGGTGGCGACCCGACGCCCCGCGTCGGCCAGGCGGCCGCCCAGCTCGACGGCCAGCGAGGTCGCGCGCTCGTGGACGGCGGGCCAGCCGGCGTCGTCGAGCACGTCGAACGCCGCCACGGCGGCCGCCGACGCCTCGGCCGACAACGCGGAGGTGTCGTGCGCGCGGGCGTCGGGCCACGGCTCCGCGTCGAGCCCTTCGGCGGGGACCGCCAGGTTCTCGTAGGTCGGGCCGACCGCGAACACGTGCGGCTGCCACTTCGGATCGATCCAGAGCATTCCGGTGCCGATCGGGCCGCACAGCCACTTCTGGCCGGGCGCGGCGTAGAACGCGCAGCCGAGCGCGTCGAGGTCGATCGGGATGGCGCCGGCGGACTGGGCACCGTCGATCAGCACGGGGACCTGGCCCCGCAGCTCGCGCAGCCCGGCGGGCGCGACCGCGCCGTCGGTCCAGCGCACGTGCGAGCAGGCGACGAGCTTGGTGTCCGTTTCGACCGCCTCGACGATCCGCTCCAGCGGGACGGCACGGATCACCACGCCGTAGCGGCGGACGAGCGCGGCGAGCGGACCGAGCAGTCCCGGGTGCTCCTGCTCGGCGATCAGGATCTGGTCGCCGCGGTGCCACTCCAGCCCCTGCAGCACGCGGACGATCCCCTCGCTGGTCGACGTCGTCAGGGCGACGTCGGACGGTTGCGCGCCGAGCAACCGGGCGTAACGATCGCGTTGGGCGGACTGCAGGTGCGACATCGACACGAAATGGTCGATCGTGCGTCCGTGGCGCTCGGCCTGGTTGTTGAGGCTCGCGACGGCGGCGGTGGCGGCCCGCGGCGTCGGGCCGCAGGTGCCCGCGTTGAGGTAGGCCAGGTCGTCGAAGACCGGGTATTCGGCGCGCAGCTGGAGGGCGAGCATGCGACGAGCATATGGATCGCCATCCGCGGTGCCCGACGGATCGTCTGACCGGGTCCGACCGCCCCGCGAAACCGCCCGCGCTCGCCTAGTCTTGGGAGCATGCAGGTGACGCTTCCCGACGGCAAGGTGCTCGAGCTCTCCGACGGGGCGACGGGCACGGACGCCGCTGCCGCGATCGGTCCAGGACTGGCGCGCGCGGCGCTGGCGATCACCGTCGACGGGGAGCAGCGTGACCTCGCCCGTCCGCTGCCGGACGGTGCCGAGATCGGGATCATCACCGACCGCTCGGAGGAAGCGCTCGAGCTGCTGCGCCACGACACGGCGCACGTGCTCGCCGCGGCGATCCTCGATCTCTACCCGGGCACCCGGATCGCGATCGGCCCGCCGATCGAGAACGGCTTCTACTACGACTTCGAGTTCCCCGAGGGCGTCGTCCTGAACGACGGGGACTTCGCCGCGATCGAGGCGAAGATGCAGGAGCACGTCGCGGCCGACGAGACGTTCGAGCGCGAGGTCGTGTCGGTCGATGCCGCGCTCGAGCGGTTCCGTGCCGAAGGCCAGCCCTACAAGGTCGAGTTGATCGAGGACCTCGTCCGCAACGCGCCGGACGACGCGCCGGTCGAGACGGTCACGCTCTACACCAACGGTCCGTTCACCGACCTCTGCCGCGGCCCCCACGGTCCGGGGACCAAGCGGATCGGCGCGTTCAAGCTGCAGTCGCTGGCAGGCGCCTACTGGCGCGGCGATTCCGACCGGCAGCAGCTGGTGCGGATCTACGGCACCGCGTTCTTCAAGAAGAAGGACCTGAACAAGCACCTCGAGCTGCTGGAGCTGGCACGCGAGCGCGACCACCGCAAGCTCGGGCGCGAGCTCGGGCTGTTCCACTTCACCGAGGCCGCGCCCGGGTCCGCGTTCTGGACCGCCCGCGGCACGCGGATCTTCAACGAGCTGGTCGCGCTCAGCCGCGAGATGGGGGACGCTCGCGGGTACACCGAGGTCAAGACCCCGCTGCTGTTCGACGCCTCGCTCTGGAAGACCTCCGGTCACTGGCAGAAGTACCGCGACGACATGTTCCTCACCGAGACCGGTGACGAGCGGCAGATGGGCTTCAAGCCGATGAACTGCCCGGGGCACTACGAGCTGTTCCGGCAGCAGCGCTGGAGCTGGCGCGACATGCCGGTGCGGTTCAGCGAGCCCGGACTGCTGCACCGAAACGAGCTCTCGGGGGCTCTGCACGGGCTGATGCGCGTCCGGCACTTCTGCCAGGACGATGCGCACCTGTTCGTGATGGAGGACCAGATCCAGGACGAGGTCACGGCCTGCCTGAAGTTCGCGCGTGACACCTATGATCTCTTCGGGTTCGCCGCCGAGGACTTCACCTACGAGCTGTCGACGCGGCCGGACAACCGGCTCGGGTCCGACGAGATCTGGGACAAGGCCGAGGGCGACCTGCAGCGGGCCCTCGAGGCGAACGACCTGCCGTACGTGGTCCACGAGGGCGACGGTGCGTTCTACGGGCCGAAGATCGACATCCAGTTCCGCGACTCGCTGAACCGCTCGTGGCAGCTCGGCACCGTCCAGATCGACTACCTCAACGGCGACCAGTTCGACCTCAGCTACACCGGGGCCGACAACGCCGAGCACCGTCCGGTGATCATCCACCGCGCGCTGCTCGGCTCGTACGAGCGGTTCATCGGGATCCTGCTCGAGCACACGGGCGGGGAGCTGCCGTTCTGGCTGCAGCCCGCGCACCTGACCCTGCTGACCGTCGCCGAGCGGCACGCCGACGCGGCCCACGAGATCGCCGCGCAGCTGCGGAGCGCGGGTCTGCGCGTGGTGGTCGACGATCGCAACGAGTCGGTACCGCGCAAGATCCGAGAGACCGAGCTGGACAAGCAACCGCTGATGGCGGTGATCGGGGATCGCGAGGCGAGTGACCGGGTGCTGACGCTGCGCCACCACGGCGGCGCGGAGGACGAGCCGGCGACGGTCGCGGACCTCGGTGACCGACTCTCGGCGAAGATCCGCGCACACGAGCGGCTGTAGATCAGTGGGTGGGACGGGGCGTCCGACGTCACCATTTGCGGGTGGTTGGCGGGGTGCGGGGTGGTGTTCCGGTTCGCATTCCGCTAGTGTCCGACCCTTGTTTGCTCGCAATGACTCGTGCCCGCGGCCGCGGCGCGCGAATAGCTCTCACTAGTGCCGGTTCCGCGTAGGTTCGACAGGCGCCCGCCCGAACGGGACACCACCCGTGTGAACGACCGGATCCGCGTTCCCGAGGTGCGCGTGATCGACGAGGACGGGAACCAGGCCGGCGTCATGCAGACCGCGGACGCGCTGCGCTACGCGCAGTCCCGCGATCTCGACCTGGTCGAGGTCGCGGCGAACGCCCGCCCGCCGGTCTGTCGCGTTCTGGACTACTCGAAATACAAGTACGAGCAGGCCCAGAAGAAGAAGACCGCGAAGAAGCACCAGACGCAGGTCGTCACCCGCGAGATCAAGTTCCGCCCGAAGATCGCCGACCATGACTACGCCACCAAGAAGGGGCACGTCATCCGGTTCCTCAAGGGCAAGGACAAGGTCAAGGTGACGATCATGTTCCGGGGTCGTGAGGTCACGCACCCCGAGCGCGGTCGCGATCTGCTGGAGCGCCTGGTCGAGGATCTCGACGACATCTGCCAGGTCGATCAGCGTCCCTCGCTCGAGGGTCGCAACATGACCATGATGCTCAGCCCGTCCAAGGAGGTCCTCAACGGGACCGGGACGCCGAAGGTCGAGCAGACCGAGGAGCAGATCGCCGAGGATCAGCGGGCCGAGGACGAGGCCGGCATCGTGGTGGGCGGCGACGAGCCGTCCGGCGACGCCACCGCGGACGACGCGTCGCGTGCGGACGAGGGCGCAGCCGCCCCGGCCGACACCGACGAGGACGAGTCCGACGGCTCGCCCGAGGGCTCCGACGAGGCCG
>JBQGEK010000006.1:0-5818 GCA_052039575.1 Patulibacter sp.
GAGCGCTACGGCACGGACACCTTCAAGGCCGTCACGGCGCAGATCCAGGCCGAGGTCGAGCAGAGCGTCAAGGCGCGCCTGGCGGAGATCCCCGACGGCGAGTGGTACGAGCACGTCTACCTGGACCACGACGGCAACGACAACGAGCTGTACGAGGTCAAGCTGCGTCTGGAGAAGCGCAACGAGAAGCTGATCTTCGACTTCACCGGGACCGCCGCGCAGGCACCGGGGATGATCAACTGCACGATCTCGGGTCTGCAGGGCGGCGTGATGACCGCCGTGCTGGTGACGCTCTGCTACGAGATGCCGTGGTCGACCGGCGGCCTCAAGAACATCGTCGAGATCATCACCGAGGAGGGTACGGTCAACAACTGCGCCTACCCGGCGGCGTGCAGCGGCGGCAGCGTCTGCGGCACCGAGGCGACGGAGAACCTGGCCGGGACCGCGATGGGCAAGATGCTGGGCACCAGCGAGGCCCTCCACCAGGAGTCGATGGCGGTCTGGTACCCGTACTTCAACATCGTGATCCTCGGGGGCAAGGACCAGTACGGCGGGCCGCTCGCCCACCTGTTGTTCGACAACGCGGCCGGCGGCGGGGGAGCCCGCTCGCGGCGCGACGGGGTCGACTGCGGCGGCTACTTCGAGTCGGTCTCCTGCGTCTGTCCGAACGTCGAGTCGAACGAGAAGGTCTTCCCGGTGCTCGAGCTGTTCCGCCGCAAGGCGGGCACCTACGGCCACGGCCGCTTCCGCGGCGGAACCGGGATCGAGGTCGGGATCGTCAGCCACGACATCGACGAGGCGCTCGACGTCGTGATCACCACGCACGGTGTGGCGATGCCGGGGGCTCCCGGGCTCTACGGCGGCTACCCGTCGGCGCTCAACACCAACGTGCTGCTGCGCGACACCGGCGTCCGCGAGCAGCTGGCGAGCGGCGAGCTGGTGGTCCGCGAGGAACAGGTCTCCTACGCCAGCGCCGACTTCCAGCTGGCGAAGGCACGGACGACCCTGGCGCCCGGCGACATGCTGCTGATGCGCAACGAGGGCGGGCCCGGCTACGGTGACCCGCTGCGGCGTGCGCCGGAGGCGGTCGTCCGGGACGTTCGGGAGCGGATCTGCTCGGCGGACGAGGCGCGCGCGGTCTACGGGGTCGTGATCGACGCCGACAGCCAGCTCGACGCGGCCGCGACCGCCGAGCGGCGACAGCGAATCCGTGACGAGCGGTTGGAGCAGTCGATCCCGGTCAGCGAGGCGATCGAGCGCTTCGGCAGCGAGGGACTGGCGCTCGCCTAGCGGCGCGCCGGAGGCCACGCGATGACCGAACGGACGCCGTTGACCACGACCCTCGGCCGGTTCGTCGCGGGCCTCCGCGACGTCCCGCCGCCGGCCGCGGTGGGCGAGAAGGTGCGGGTCAACCTGCTGCACAACCTGGCGTGCACGATGGCGGCGCACGAGACGGCCGGCGCGGTCTGGGCGCGGGCGCGGGCCGCCGGCGCCGGGCCGGCCGGCCTGCTCGCCGACGGCTCCTCGGTCCGTGTGGAGGAGGCGGCGTTCGCCAACGCGGTCGTGATGCACGGCCGCGCGCAGGACGACACGCACTTCGCCGCGAAGGCGCACCTCGGGTCGGCGGCGACGCCGGCCGCGCTGGCGGTCGCCCAGCGGGAGGGCGCGAGCGGGGACGACCTGCTGCGCGGGTTGGTCGCCGCGTACGAGGTCGGGGCGACGGTCGGCGAGCTGCTGACCGACCGGACCACGGCTCGCGGCTTCCGCGGATCGATGCTCTACGGCACGCTCGGTGCGGCCGCGGCGGTCGCGTCGCTGCTGCGGCTCGACGCCGACGCGACCGCCGACGCGATCGCGATCGCGACGAGCTTCGCCGGCGGGCTCGGCCAGCCGTGGATCGACGGCTCCAGCGAGTGGCGCTGGGAGCTGGGGATGGCGGCGCGCAACGGCGTGCTGGCGGCCGACCTGGCGGCGGCCGGTGAGCGCGGAGCGCCGTGGGCGTTCGAGGGTGCGGCGGGGTTCGCGCGCGCGTTCGCGGACCTCGAGGGCTGGTGCCCGCCGGACGACCTGGAGCTGGGCGTGCGGTGGCGGGTGCGGGACGTGATCTACAAGCCGTACCCGGTCTGCAACATCACCCAGAGCCCGGTCGCCGCCGCGATCGCACTCGCGGAGGAGGCGTCGCTCGACCCCGACGACGTCGTGGCGGTCCGTTGCTTCCTCACCCCGGCGGAGCGCGCGTACCCCGGCACGCTCAACGCCGGGCCGTTCCGTGACGTCGGGGCGTCGCTGATGAGCGCGGCCTTCTGCGTGGCGGCGGCGCTCAAGGACCGCACGGTGCGGCTGGCGAGCCTGCGGGCCTTCGACGACCCGACGATGCTGAACCTGATCGACCGGACGACGGTTACGGCAGACCCGAGCCTGCCGACGCTCGGCGCGCGGGTCGAGGTCGACGTCCGCGATGGCGCCACGCTCACGCGCGAGGTCCGCCCGGACGACGCGACCTACAGCTGGGATTGGAACACGACGCTCGCGATCGCGGCTGAGACGCTGGCCCCGGAGATCCGCGGCGGACGTTCGGCGCTCGACGCGGTTGCGGCGGCGCTGAGCGCGATCGAGCAGCAGTCGACGGTCGACCCGCTGGTTGCGGCGACCGTCGGTGACTAGCGGTTTCGCGCGTAGCCGCGGTTGCCGGCCGAGGGCTACGTTCGTGCTGACCGGAGCGGTTCGTCCGCCGTCCAGGGAGAGAACCATGCCGAATGACCACCAGACCGCGCCCGACGGCGCCCCAGCCCCTGCGCGCGGTAGTGCGCTTTCGATCCGGGGGCTCCGCAAGTCGTTCGCGGGCGTGACCGTGCTGCACGGCGTCGACCTGGACGTCGACCGCGGCGAGATCCACGGCCTGATCGGTCCGAACGGGTCGGGCAAGTCGACGCTCGTCAAGCTGCTGGCCGGGTACCACCGCCCCGACGGGCCGCCGGACGTGATCGTCGGCGGTCGGCCGCTGCCCGCCGGCTTCGGCCTGAGCGACGTTCGCGCGGCCGGCGTGGGCTTCGTCCATCAGGACCTGGGCCTGGTGGGCGAGTGCTCGGCCGAGGACAACCTGGCGTTCAGCGCGGCGGGCTTCGTTCGCGGACGCGGCGGCCGGATCCGCTGGAAGGCCCACCGGGAGCGGGCTCGCGCGGCGTTCGCGCGGGTCGGCCTGGAGATCGACCCCACCACACCGGTCGAGCAGCTCGCCTCCGCTCAGCGCACGCTGCTGGCGATCGCACGGGCGCTCGGCGAATTCGACCACGAAGCGCTGTTGGTGCTGGACGAGCCGACGGCCGCGTTGCCGCAGCAGGAAGTCGACGGGCTGTTCGCGGCGCTGCGGCGGCTGGCCGACGACGGCACCGCGATGATCTACATCTCGCACCGGCTCCCGGAGCTGATGGACCTGACCGACCGGATCACGGTGCTCCGCGACGGCCGCGTCGCGGCGGCGCTGACCACCGACCGGATCAGTCGCGAGGACCTGGTCGTCGAGATGCACGGCGATGTCGCCCCGCTGCCCCCGGCCCTCCAGGCCTCGGCCGCGGCCACCGGCGACGAGCCGTCGCGGCTGCGGCTGGACGGCGTGACCACGCCGGTGTTGCACCCGGTCGACCTGGACGTGCGACCCGGCGAGGTCGTCGTGCTGACCGGGGCGGTCGGCTGCGGCGCGGCGGACGTCGGTCGCGCGATCTACGGGATCAGCCCGACGCTCGGCGGACGCTGGACGATCGACGGCGATCCGTACGAGCCCGGCCAGGGCCCCCGCGACGCGATGCGTCGCGGGATCGCCTACCTGCCGGCGGATCGCCCCGGCGAGTCGTCGATGCCGAAGCTCACCGTCGGCGAGAACATCCTCGCGAGCGGCTTCACCGGCGTGCCGGCCGGCGGCCGGATCCCGTGGCGGCGCACCAACGCAGACGTCGACGCGCTGATCGAGGAGTACGACGTGCGACCTCGTCTGCGCGAGCAGGAGCTCGGTGCGCTCAGCGGCGGCAACAAGAAGACGGCGATGCTCGCCAAGTGTTTGCGAATCGACCCGCGCCTGCTGGTTGCCGACGAACCGACCCAGGGCATCGACATCGCCACCCGCCAGGACATCTACCAGCGGCTGCGTGCCGCGGCGGCGGCGGGCCTGGCGGTGCTCTGGATCACGTCGGACTTCGAGGAGGCCAGCACGATCGGCGACCGCGTCTGCGTGTTCGTCAACGGCCGGCTCGAGTCGGAACTGGCCGCGAGCGACGCGACGCCGGAGCGGATCGGCCGCCACAGCCTGCTGGGAGCGGTGGAGGGATGAGCGGATCGACCGCGCCCGCGCCACCGCGCCCGGCGTCACCCCCTGACCGTTCGAACGGGTCCGCGACGCCACCGTCGACGCCCCGGCAAGGAGAAGCGATGAAAGCCGTCAACCGGATTCTGCAGTCCTACGGGATGCTGGTGATCTTCGCTGCGATGATCGTCATCTTCGCGTTGCTTCGCCCGGAGACGTTCGCCACATCGGACAACTTCCAGACGATCGTCAACAACCAGCCGGTGCTGGTGATCCTGGCGCTCGGCGCGATGATCACGCTGATCGTCGGCGGGTTCGACCTGTCGCTGCCGTCCACCCTCAGCCTGTCGTCTGCGCTCGCGATCGGTCTGCAGACGAACAGCGGGATGGCGTGGCCGCTGGTGGTGGTGCTCTGCCTCGTGCTGGGCCTGGTCGTGGGTCTGGTGAACGGCCTGATCGTCGCGCGCGGCGGGCTCAACTCGTTCGTCGTGACGCTGGCGACCTCGACGATCCTGATCGGCTTCGCCACGTGGTACACGGGCGGACAGGTGCTGTTCGGACAGGTCGACGCGGGCTTCAAGACGGCGGGCCAGGGATCGCTGCTGGGGTTCGTCTACCCGGTCTTCCTGGCGCTGGCGCTCGTGATCGGGCTCTGGTACCTGCTGGAGCACACCCCGATCGGCCGGCAGATGTACGCGTCCGGCAGCAACCCCAACGCGGCCCGCCTGTCCGGCGTCTCCACGTCCTCGCTGACCGTGGGCGCGTTCGTGGTGGCGGGTGCGCTGGCGGCGCTCGCCGGCGTGGTCCAGGCGGCCAAGCTCGGCTCGGCCCAGCCGGACATCGGCGCGGGCTTCCTGCTGCCCGCGTTCGCGTCGGCGTTCCTCGGTGCGTCGGTGATCCGGATCGGCCGGTTCAACCCGGTCGGCACGTTGATCGGCGTCCTGCTGGTGGCGACGGGATTCTCGGGACTGACCCTGCTCGGCGTCGAGGCCTGGGTCCAGCCGGTCTTCTACGGCGTGGTGCTGCTGCTGGCGATCGGCACGCCGGCCCTGCTGGCGCACCTGCGCGGACGGCGGCGCGCCGCGCCGGCCGCGGCGAGCTCGGCGGGTGGGACCGCCGGGGCCTGACCGTCCGCCCGCGGGCGCCGGGGCCGCGGTCCCGGCGCCCCGCTCAACGCCGCCGCCGGCCGAACGCCTCGAGCGCGGCCTGGCTGCCGGCGGATCGGCGGACCGGGCCCCACGCGGCACGCTCGCGGGCCAGGCCCTCGTCGAGATCGTGCTCGAGGGCCTCGACGGCCAGCCGCTTGGTCGTTTGGATCGCCTCGGTCGGACCCTCGGCGATCGCGCGAGCGATCGCGCGGGCGGCGTCGTCGGCGGCGCCGTCGTCGACCAGCCGGCTGGCCAGGCCGATCGCGATCGCCTGCTCGCCGGTCACGCGTCGGCCCGTCAGCAGCAGGTCGCGGGCCACGCCCTGTCCGATCGCGCGGCCGATCCGGTGGATCCCGCCGGAAGACGCGATCAG
>JBQGEK010000007.1:0-2128 GCA_052039575.1 Patulibacter sp.
GTGCCCGTCCTTGACGATGTAGCAGGTGTCCGAGCGGTCGCCCTCGCGGAAGATCACCTGCTGCGGCGCAAACCCCCGTGGCACGGCGACTTCGGCGACCCGGGCGAGGTCTTCCGGGCCCAACGTCTCGAACACCGGCACGCGGCCGAGCAGCTCCAGCGTCGGATCAGCATCGTTCACCTGGTCCGAGAAAGCCACCCTGGTGGAATACCACACCCGCCGCATCGTCGGGGGGAACCTCGACGGAAAACCTGCGGGTTTGCGGCGTTTCCGTGGCTCAACCGTCGTCGATGGTCCGATTCTTGCGCACCGCACGCAGCCGACCGGCCCCGAAGACGATCCCTCCGGCGACCAGTCCCAGCGGGACCACGATCACGGCGACGACCAGCAACACGCCCGCGACGACCTGGAGGATCGCGACCGCGTCGTCCCACGCCTCCGCCAGCCCCCAGCCCTGTTCGTCGTCGGCGCTCGCGCCGTCGCCGGTCGTCAGCTGCAGCGCCAGCCGGTCGGTCGACGTGAACGAGCGCAGGTCGCGCTGCTCGGCCTCGAGCCGCTCGATCCGTGACGAGACCCGCCGCAGGTTCCGCTGCGCCGCGGCCCGCTCATCCGCATCCGTCGCCTGCGCCAGGCGGCTCCGCGCCGCCGCCCGGGTCGCGCGTTGGTCCGCCAGCCGGTCGCGGAGCGACGCCGTACGCTCGGTCGCGTCCTCCGTCCGACGCTCGAGCGCAACGGTCCGACCGAGCCGGCCGAGCGCGGTGATCGTGGTCTCGAGCCGCCCGGACGGGACCACCAGGTCGAACTCGCCGCCCGATCGACCCCGTTCGTCGTGGACGTACGAGCGATCGACGTGGCCGCCCTCGCCCGCGACGATCTCCGACACCTGCGAGATCGCCCGTGCGACGTCGTCGGGGTCGACCTGCACCGTCTGGGAGGCATTGCTGACCACCTGGCGGCTGCCGTCGCGGGACGCCCGTGCGGACAGGTTCGACGTGCTCACCCCCGAGTCTGCCGTCCCCCCGGAGGCGTGCTCTTCGACCACCCCGGAGGACAGCGACTCCGACACCACGACGTCGCCGCCACCGAACAGCGCGATCCCGCCCGGCTGTTGGCTGATCATCACCCCTGCCACCGGGACCGCCACCGCCGCGACGGCGAGCGCGACCACCAGTCCCCTCCGACGCCGACCGCGCGCGATCTCGTCCGCCCGCGGCCTTCCTGCCCGCGTCGATGCGGCCGCGGTCGCCTCCCGCACCCGATCCTCGAGCCGGGCCCGCGCGTCGGGGTCAAGCGCCGGACGCACCGCCTGCACGTCCTCGACCAGGACGCGGATCGTCGGATCGTCGTGCTCGTCTCCCCGCAGCGCGGCGTCGAGACGGTCCAGGTCGTCCTGCACGTCCGCATCGAGGCGGCGATCAAACGGCTTCACGGCAGACCTCCCGGAGGCGGCAGAGAACACGGTGCAGGCGGCTGCCGACGTTGCTGACGGAGATCCCGAGCACGTCGGCGATCTCGGCGTTCGACAGGCCCGAGTGGAACTTCAACGCAACCAGCTCGCGGTCGCTGCCAGGGAGCGCCGCGACGGCCTCGGCGACCGCGGCCCCCCGGCGCGCGGCCACGTCACGGGCAACCACGTCGTCGACCGCGTCGGGCACCGCCAGGTCCGGTGGGTCGTGGACCAGGGTCGCACCGCGTCGGCGACGGCGGAGCTCGTCGATCGCCGCGTTGCGGGCGATGCCGAACAGCCACGCCCGGGCATCGCCGCGCCGGCGGTCGTAGCGGCTGCGCCGTCGCAGCGCCCGTTCGAAGGTGACCGCCACGATCTCCTCCGCCGCCGCCGGGTCGCGCAGCACGGTGCACGCGTAAGCGAAGAGGTCGTCCGCCGCCTGCCGCCAGAGCGCTTCGACGTCCAGGGGCGTGGAGCGGGTCATGGTCGGTGGCGGCGCGGCCATCGCGGTCTCGCTCATGGACAACCTACGGCGTAGATGCCGTGCCGTCACAGAATCGGCCGTGATGCCCCTGCGCGCCGGGGGCCGCGGGTCACCAGCGCAGCAGGCGCGGGTCGTTCGTGGTGATCCCGGTGACGCCCATCGCCGCGATCGCTGCCGCGCGCCGGGGATCGTCGACG
>JBQGEK010000008.1:0-3535 GCA_052039575.1 Patulibacter sp.
GACGAGGCGCGGACGCGGGCCGTCGCCGCCGCTCGCGCGGTGCAGGTGGGCGGCTGACCGTCGCTCGACGGCTGAGCCTCAGTCGTCGAGCGGGCGGCGCTCGAACTTGAGTGCCAGGCTCGGGCAGCGGCGGACGACGGCCTCGACCTCGTCGAGCGGCGCGTTCTCCGGCTGGATCCACGGCCGCTTGGCGGTGTCGAAGACGGTCGGCAGGCCGCGCACGCATTCGGCGGCGTGCTGGCAGAGCGTGGCCTCGAAGGTCACCGCGCCGCCGGCGCGCGCGTACCGCCGCAGGTCGGGCGGGGCGGGCGGGTCGGGCGTCGGCGCGTCGCCGGGGTCGCTGCTCGGCGTCATGCGAAGGCCTTCCGGATCCGTTCGTCGAGGTGCGGCAGGTACTCGGGGTGCTCGTGGACGTACTTGGCGACGAACGGGCAGATCGGGACGATCTGGAGCTCCTTCTCGCGCGCGTCGGCCAGGGCACCCGCGACCAGGATGCTGCCCAAGCCGTTGCCGCCGAACTCCGGGTCGATCTCGGTGTGCGTGAAGATGATCCGGTCGCCGCGGACGAGCTGGTACTCGGCGAACCCGGCGAGCCGCCCGTCCTGCGTGATCTCGTAGCGCTTACGGTCGGGAGCGTTCGTGACGTCGGCGGTCATGCGGGTGGTCTACCACGGCGGGATCGTCGGCAGGGGAGGAACGGGCGAACGGCGTGCTTCCGAGCCGGTCGACGGTGAGGATCGGGCGGGCGTTCGCCCGTCGCACCGGCGAGTGGGTGACGAACCGCCGCCGAAATCGGGCCAACAGCGTGCAGCGTCTGTTCGGCCCGACCGACGACCGCGATCCTCGGCGGATGGACCGCTGCTGTCACGCCCGCACGACTCGATCGACTCCTCGACTCCGAGGGCGGGACCCGTACCGCGGACGCGATGCCTGGAACCCCGGATCGACTCGGCGTCCGTCGACGCCGGTCGACGAGTCGATCCGTGCCGTTGCCGACGCCCGGTCGCCCGTCGAAGGCGGGGAGCGATGAGCCGTGAGGCAGGTGGCGCGGGGCCGCGGAGCGCCACGGACCGTCCCGTCCCGCGTCCGGAAATCAGTCGCGCGAGGCCGCGCGTCGACGACCCCGACCACGTCATCGCCGATCTTGCTGGCCGTCAGCAGGGAGTGGTGTCGCGTGCGCAGCTGCTCGCCGCGGGGCTCACGCCCCAGATGATCCGGCACCGCCGTCGACACGGGCGGCTGCACGACCTGCGGCCGCCGGTCCGCGGCGTGTACCTGGTCGGGCACGCGGTCGAGCCTCCGCTCGCTCGTGAACGCGCGGCTCTGCTGGCGTGCGGCCGGCTTCACGCGCTGCTCAGCCACCGGTCGGCTGCGGTGGTCTGGGGGATGGAGGACGAGCGATCGGGCCCGGTGGACGTCACCGTGATCGGGCCCCGCGCCCCACGCCGTCCGGGGATTCGCGGTCATCGGGTCGTGGCGATCGACGCGGGGTCGTGGCGATGGCATCGCGGGCTGCCGCTGACAACGCCGGCCCGGACCGTGATCGACCTCGCGCCGACGCTCTCGAGCCACGCGCTGGAGAGCATCGTCGATCGTGCCCGGATCGCCGGCCTGCTGCGGAACGGCGAGCTGCGCCGGGCAGTGGACGATGCCGGCCGACGCCCGGGCGTCGCGATCGTGCGGGCGCTGCTCGACGACGAGCTGGTGCCCGGATTCTCTCGTTCCGAGGCGGAGCGCGTCGCGCTGCGGGTGATCCGCGCGGCGCGACTGCCGGCTCCGAGCGGTCGCAACGCGGGGACGAAGGGGCGAGAGCTCGATCTGGTCTGGGGCCGGGAGCGGGTGGTGCTGGAGGTCGATGGTCAGGCGTTCCACCGCACGGCGAAGCGCTTCGAAGACGACCGGGCCAAGGACGGTGACCTGCACGCTTCCGGCTACCGGGTCCTGCGGGTGACCTGGCGGATGCTGACCCGGCAGCCGGAGGTGGTGGTGGCGCGGCTCGCCGCGGTGCTCGCCCTCGCCGACCGGGACGTGGGCCTCGAGGAGCGGTTGCACGCCGCCGGACGAGCGAGGGGACGCCGCGAGTAGCCGGGACCGCGGGAGGCCTGCGGTCGGCGGTTCCGAATCGACTCATCAACCGCGGACGGGCCATCGGTACCACGAGAGAGGCGTCCAGCACCCCGAATCGACTCGCCGTGGCGGCGGACCCGTCGGGGAGACGATCCGGGGCGCCGGGAGGCCGAGTCGGGGCGCCCTTCGGGTGTCGGCCGGCACCGCCTGCCGGCCCGAGCGACCACCGACGCGACGGCCCGGAGGAACCGCCGGAAGGCGACGATCCTCGCGACGGAGAACCACCCCGAAGCGCGGGCGGAATCCCCCTCCGGAGCGGGGTGAAGGTGGGGGTGGGGCGGGGCTCGTTCTCCGCGCGATCGCGCTAGAGTTCGCGGTTCATGTCAACCACCGAGATCCCCGCGACGGTAGTCGAAGGCTCTGACGGCCTTCTGCTCAACGTCGACGGGAACATTGTCCCCAACTATGACGCGACCTTCCCCGGATTCGGTGAAGGCGACGTAATCACCGGCACGGTAGTGCGCATCGACCCGGACGAGGTCTGGGTCGACGTCGGCTACAAGTCCGAAGGCGTGATCCCGCAGCAGGAGCTGTCGATCCGCAGGAACGCCGACCCGTACGACGAGGTCGAGCTGGGCGAGGAAGTCGAAGTCCTCGTCATGATCAAGGAGGACGACGAAGGTCGCCTCAAGGTCAGCCGCAAGCAGGCGCGCTACGAGCGTGCGTGGAAGCGGATCGAAGCGGCGCAGGAGACCGGCGAGCCGGTCGAGGGCACCGTCATCGAGGTCGTCAAGGGCGGACTCATCATCGACCTGGGCGTGCGCGGCTTCCTGCCGGCGTCGCTGGTCGACATCCGTCGCGTCCCGAACCTCGACGAGTACCTGCACACGATCATCGAGTGCAAGGTCATCGAGCTCAACCGCCAGCGCAACAACGTCGTGCTGTCGCGCCGTGCCGTGCTCGAGGAGGAGCGCAAGGAGCAGCGCCAGGCGATCCTGGACGTCCTGCAGCCCGGCGTCGTGGTCGAGGGTCAGATCTCGAACATCGTCGACTTCGGCGCGTTCGTCGACCTCAACGGCATCGACGGCCTGATCCACATCAGCGAGCTGTCGTGGACGCACGTCAACCACCCGACCGAGGTCGTCACGATCGGCGACACGGTCCAGGTCAAGGTGCTCGACATCGACCGCGATCGCCAGCGGATCTCGCTGGGTCTCAAGCAGACCCAGGAGGACCCGTGGCAGCGCGTCGTCGACACGTACAACGTGGGCGACGAGCTCGAGGGCACCGTGACGAAGGTCGTGACCTTCGGCGCGTTCGTCGAGATCATGGAGGGCGTCGAGGGCCTGGTGCACATCTCCGAGCTCGCGGCGCACCACGTCGAGAGCCCGCGCGAGGTCGTGCACCCCGGTGACGACGTCAAGGTCAAGATCCTCGAGATCGACGACGACCGCCGCCGGCTGTCGCT
>JBQGEK010000009.1:0-2146 GCA_052039575.1 Patulibacter sp.
ACTGGTGCGCAGTTGCCCCGCTCATACCGGGTCAACTGCACACCAGTGCCTCCGCTTCCGGCCCGTCCGGCCTCCCGCGGCCGCCGCTCGCGGCAGTGCCTTCCGCGTCGACCGGGCAGAAATCCCCTGCGATGCACGCCACACCGGGCTAGGCTGCGCGGTGCATGAGCATGCACCGACAGGCTGTCCCGCGTGACCGCGCCAACGACTACAGCGCCGCCGCGATCGCGGCGCGGCGGGCATTCCTGCGCACGCACGCCGGGTCGTCGCTGACACACATCGCGCACCACTCGATCGACCCGGCGGTGCTGCCGGGCAACATCGAGTCGTTCACCGGGGTCGCGCAGGTGCCGATCGGCGTCGTCGGGCCGCTGCGGGTCAACGGTGAGCACGCGCAGGGCGACTTCTACGTGCCGCTCGCGACCACCGAGGGAACGTTGGCCGCCAGCTACGGCCGGGGAATGCGGATCCTTCACGAGGCCGGCGGCGTCACCACCACGGTGATCGACGACCGGATGCAGCGGGCGCCGGCGTTCCAGTTCGAGAACGCGCGCGACGCCCGTGATTTCGGGCGCTGGCTGCGCGAGCACGAGCAGCGGATCCGCGAGGTCGCCGAGGCCACCACCCGCAGCGGCCGGCTGATCGAGATCGAGCAGTACCAGTCCGGACCGACCGTCTTCTGCCGCTTCGACTACACGACCGGTGACGCGGCGGGTCAGAACCTGACCGGCAAGGCGACCGAGGCGGCCTGCCGCTGGATCCTCGAGCAGCACCCGCAGGTCCGGTTCCACGTGCTCGAGGCGAACTTCGCCACCGACAAGAAGGCGTCGCAGATCAACACGCTGAAGACGCGTGGCAAACGGGTCGTGGCCGAGGCGACGATCCCGAACGAGCTGATCGAGCGGATGACCCGGGCGACGACGCGGCAGATGTACCGCTCGCGCCAGCTCGCCACCCACGCGGGTCTGATGTCCGGGTCGATCAACAACGGCTCGCACTCGGCCAACGGGATCACCGCGCTGTTCATCGCCTGCGGTCAGGACGCGGCGAACGTCGCGGAGTCCTCGACGGCGCTGGTCTACACCGAGCTGCGCGAGAACGACGACTACTACTTCTCGATCACGATCCCGTCGCTGATCGTCGCGACCTACGGGGGCGGCACCGGGCTGCCGACCCAGCGCGAGTGCCTGGAGCTGCTCGGCTGCTACGGCACGGGCAAGGTCCGGAAGCTCGCCGAGATCGTCGCCGCGACGGTGCTCTGTGGCGAGATCTCGCTGGCCTCGGCGGTGGCCGCGGGGGAGTGGGTCGAGGCGCACGACCAGCACGGGCGCAACCGACCGTGAGGCGTGAACCGGCCGTTGGCGAGGCCCCGGCCCGGGTAGAGAGAGGTCGAGCACGTTCGAAGCGGTGCCGTCCGGGCGCCGCCAACCGCAAGGAGCAGCCATGTTGTTCGGGCAGGAGCACGTCGAGAAGTACCGCGAGACCGACGGCGAGGTCGGTCACGATTGGCAGGGGACGGTCGTCCTGATCCTGACCACCACCGGTCGCAAGTCCGGGGACGAGCGCAGCACGCCGCTGATCTACCAGCCGGCCGGGGACGGGAGCTACGCGATCGTGGCTTCCAAGGGCGGCGACGACCATCCGCCGGCCTGGTTCCTCAACCTGGAGGAGCACCCCGAGGTCGACGTGCAGATCAAGGCCGACCGGTTCCGCGCTCGCGCCCGCGTCGCCGGCGACGACGAGAAGCCCGAGCTCTGGAAGAAGATGGTCGCGGCCTGGCCGGCCTACGAGGAGTACCAGCAGAAGACCGACCGCGAGATCCCGGTCGTCGTCCTCGAACGGGTCTGAGGACCGGACCCGTGAACCCGCGCGGCGTCCGGCCGCGCGGGCGATCCGCCGGTGCGGCTAGGCGGCGTCGGCCGCGTCGGACTCGGCCGCGGTCTCGTGGGCCCGCGCCCAGCGCGCCAGCGCGAGCTCGCCGGTGAAGGTCAGCTCGCCGTCGACGTCGACCCAGTCGCGGACGTGCAGCTCGGTCCCGAGCGCGTGCGCGTCCTCGGGCCCGGGGCCGCGGTTGAACGTGGTGACGAGCACGACGGTGCCGGGCTCGACGGTCCAGCGGCCGGACTCGATCGCGGCGAGTGCGCGC
>JBQGEK010000010.1:0-11264 GCA_052039575.1 Patulibacter sp.
ACCCCGGCTTTGCCGTTTTCGGGTCCCCCGGTAACATTAACCCCATTCCGCACCGTGGTGGGGGGGGGGGACGCCCCCGCCGCCCCGAGCCCCGGTCAGCGGCGTGCCATCCGCACCCGGACGGTGCGGTTGATCGTCCGCTTGTCCTTCGCGGCGGGGGTAAACGTCACCCGCGCCGAGACCTGGCGGCCCGCGCGGACCGCGCGCTGGCCAGCCGCCGACAGCCGCGGCTTGATCGTCGCGACCTGGGCCGCGTTGATCGTGCGCGAGGTGTTGCGGACGTGCGACCCGCTGACCCTCAGCCGGCCGCGCTCCAGGCCACCGGCTCGGACGGTCAGCGTCGAGCGCGAGACCGAGCGCTGGACGACCCGCATGTTGCACGGGGTCGCGATCCGGAAGTCCGGCGTCGCCCGCTTGCCGTTCTGTCCCTCGAACCGCGTCTCCATCACCTGGTCGCTGTGGCAGAGCGTCGTCCCGTTGGTACCGGTATTCCGCAGGATGCCGTTCGAGCCGCCGTTGATCATCAGCTTGAACGACGAGATCGGCGCGTCGGGGATCGACGGGAAGGTCGTCACCAGCTTGTCGTCCTCGACGTCCGAGTCCGCCATCAGGTCCAGGGCAACCGCGCCCCGCAGCGTGATCAGCAGCTTCGGCAGCGTCTTGACCTCACGGCCCGTGGCCGAGATCCGCACGCCCTCGACGAAGTAGACCGGGCCGCTCAGCGGCTGGTCGAGGATCGGTGTCACCGCCGTCGCGTTGCCGACGATCGACGCCTCCGGGCAGGTCCGCGACGCGGCCTGCTGCGGGGTGCAGAGCGCCCGCGCGTTCTCCGGATCGAGCGCCACCGACAGCGGCAGCGCGACCTCGACCTGCTTCAGCCCCGACTCGCCTGGAGCCTGCTTCATCTCGACCTCGAGACCCGGATGACCACCCCGGTTGCTGGAGCCCGTGAACCGCAGGTCCATCTCCGGCTTCAGATCCAGCGCGGCGCACTCGCCGACCTGGAACCGCGTGTCACGGGTCGCCGTCGCCCCGTTGGCCGAGCCGATCGTCGTCGCGATCGCCTTCGGCGCGCACGACGTCGGGTTGAGCATGAAGCCCTCGCGATTGATCTCGACCGTGATCGTGCGGTACCGCATCGGGATCCCGTCGACCCACTGCGGCATCGCCCCGGGCACCATCTGGGTCATCGTGCCGTGTTGGTCGAAGACCCGCGATTCGATGAACTTCGCCGTCACGCTCGCGTCGAGCTGGTCGACGTGTAGCCCGACCCGGGCCACGACGGTCCCCAGGTTCAGCGGACCGGCCTGGGCCGGCACCTGCAGGCTCAGCGAGTACGGCGCGCCACCGTAGGGCCCGGAGAGGAAGGCCTGCGTCGGTGCCTTGCCCGCCTGCGGGACGACGAGCGGGTTGGAGCCCGCGCCGACCGCCGCGTGGACCAAACCGATCCGCGACGCCTCGGTGCACGCACCGAAGTTCGCCTCCGCCTCGGGGCACAGCGGCACCGATCCGACGTTCGCCAACAGGCCTTCCGGCAGCTTGACGTCGATCGAGCTCAGGTTCTGCTGCCCGTCACCGCGAGCGAACGACATGTTGAACGTCGAGCTCTTCCCGGCGAGCGGCTCCACCGTCCCGGCCGTGAAGGTCGGGGCGAAGAGCGTGTTGTCGCACGTCCCGCCGGCCGGCGCGCGGTCGATCGCGAACGAGTCGGTCCCGGTCACCCCGGTGTCCGGCCGCGCCCACGAGCGCATCTCCCACGCGGTCGTCTTCGTGCCGCAGGTCGCCGGGTTCGTCAGAACCGCTCGGTCGCCACCCTTCAGCTTCAGGGTCAGCTTCGAGAACGGCTGCTCCGGATTGTCGAGGAACGTCGTGGTCACGCGCCCGGTCAACGGATCGGTCTTGACCTCGCCGGCCAGCTTCATCCGCACGCCGTACCGCTCGTTCTCCGGAACCATGTAGATCGCCAGCGTCGACCCGAACGGGTTCGCGCTCTGCGCGGCCTGGTACACGTTGCCCGTCAACGGCTGGTCGAGCACCGGCGTGTCGATCGTGACCTCGCCGATCTTCGACGACTGCGGGCACTGTGCGGCGCCTTCCTTCTTCAAACCCACCTGGGCCTCGGTGCACGACGACAAACCGTCGGCCGCGGCCGGATTGATCGTCACGCCCTCGGGGAGCGAGACGATCGCGTCCTTGAGGTGGGCGGTGGAGCGTCCCGTGGCGGACTGCCCGAGTCGCTGCGTCAGCTCGACCGTGTAGCCGGCCGGCGTGTCGGCGATCGTGTGATCGGGCTGCACCTTGACGCTGGGCCCGAAGTCGAGCTGCTCGCAACCGGTGACGGGCGGCGCAACGTACTCCGCCGAGACCCACTGATCGCCGTTCTGCCAGCTGTTGGCGCGCACCCGGGTCACCATCGGCTCGCCCGTGCATCGGGTCGGCAACGTCAGGAACGGCACCGGATCGGACCCGACTGGACCGCCACGCTCCGCATCGTGCGCCGGATCCGCGGGCACACCCCAGAGGCGCAGCTTCGTCTCCCCCACCGGATACAGGTGGGTGGTGTCCGAGCTCGTCACGGTGATCCCGTCATCCTCCGGACGCACCGAGGCGTCGAAGAAGACGTTCGCGGCGCCCCAGACCGTGGGTGTCCCGAAGCGGGCCGGCTGCCCCTCCGGGACCTCCATATTGAAGACCGGGTCGACGAAGGTCATGAACGTGGTCAGCTCGAAGGTGCCGATCTGAGACTCACGCGGGCAGTCCTGGAGGGAGACCGTTCGCATCGGGCACGTGGGGATCCGACTTGGATCGCCGACGAAGCCGACCGGCATGTCGACGATCACGTCCCGCAGCGATGCGCTGATGTCGTACGGGGTTGCGCGCTGCACGCTGATGTGGTTCTCGACCACGAACGCGCGAGCGCCGGCTCGCGTCTCCTCGTTGCCGGTGCGGTCGAGCATCGGCGCTGAGAACCCATCGAGAACGAGCTGGGCGCTCGCCGTGGCCGGCAGGGTGGAGGCCACGCCGCCCACGATCAACGCGGTCATTGCCGCGATCGCAGAGCGGCGCACGCCACGCAGGTTGATTCCGTACCGCATCAGCGACCGCCCTTCGCGTTCGAGTTGGCGCTCGACTTCGCGCTCGCCGTTGACTTCGACTTCGCGGACCGCGTCGACGAGCTCCGACTCGACGACGCCCGGTCCGCCCGGAACGTCACCGGGACCCGCACCGTCCGCACGCGACCCTCCGACGGCGTGAACCGCACCGCCACGTTCACCCGCACCTGACCACGACGCTGACGCGTCCGCTCACCCAGGTTCGACAACCGCACTCGCACGTTCAGACGCTGCGCCTTCGACGACGAGCGGTTCACCCGCTGCAGCCGGTTCCCCGACACCCGGATCCGTCCCTCACCGGGAACCGAGATCCGCAGCGTCGCCTGACGACTCCGAACCGCCTGCACCCGCGACACCCGGGGTGAAGCCGAGACCCACGGTGGCGTCACGACGTCGCCGGTACCGGCGAACGTCACCGACCCGACGATCGGGGCCGGCGGTGCTGGCGTCCGCGAGCCCTGGCATGCATCACCGGTGCAGTTCTCGGCCGGACGCGGGTTCGGCTCCGGTACCCCGCCGTCGAGGCGCGCGACATACAGGTCCTGGCGGGTGTCGTTATCCCAGCCGCTCAGGGCATCTCGCGTATAGAAGAAGATCGACGTCCCGTCGGTGCTCATGCCACCGATCCGCGAGAGACTCGGACTGCGTCCCGTCGAGATCAACGAGGTCGCGCCGTCCTTCCACGTGTAGACGTCGGGCATGCCGTTCGTATCGGCCGCGAGCAACGGGGTCGCGGTCGCGAAGACCACACGACCGTCGTCCGCGAGGGCGCGAAGCGGACGACGCGTCGACCAGAACGCGGTCGGGCTGAAGTCGATCTCCGTGCGTCCGACGGGCGATCCGGAGGTCGGACACGACACGCAGTCGAGCTGGTCGGTCTCCGCGTCATAGCGGTACGCCTGACCGGTGCCCGTCCACTCGGGCACCGGAACGTACAGTAGGAACCGGCCGTCGCTCGACACCTGGAAGTCGCCGTTGGGCGTCACCGCCTCCGGCGACAATCCGATGAACCGGAGGGTCCCATCGTGCCAGCGGTAGAGCTTGCTGCCCGGCGCTGTCGTCTCCCCGGACACCAGCTGGTTCGCGCTGGCGAAGTAGACCGTACGGGCGTCGTCGCTGACGCCGAGAAGCGCCTGCGTGTCCCCCGTCCCATCCGCCGGCTCGCTGTCCGCCGAGATCAGCGTCAGGTTGTCGTCGCCGTCGGGGTCGGCGCTATGGGTGTACAGGAAGATCTGGCCGATCCCCGAGTTCGATGCGGTCAACCCCGGGAGCAACGCGGACCGGCTCCAGAAGATCGCGCGCTGCCCGTCGGCCGATGCGCCCATGATGCCGCCTCGGCCCGGACCCGGCTGCGCCGGATTCTCGCTCGACGCGATCTCGGTCGACGCGGTCGATCCCACCTCGCCGCGGAACAGCCGGTGGCCGTACTGCCACGACGACGAGGCTCCGAACCAGAACGTCCGACCGTCCGCACTCAGGCTGTTGCGCGTCAGGTAGCGGGAGCTGTGGTGGTCGTCGTTGATCGCAGACGCAAGGACACCCGGCTGCGGTGCCCCGCTCGGCGTGTAGCTGATCAGCTCGGTCGTCCCGTTCGCCCAGCGGTAGAGCTTCTCCTCGAATGCGGGCACGCTGGTCGAGGCCGGCGTGAGCTGGCCGGGACTCGAGAAGAGGATCTCGCTGAAGTCGGCGTTCCCGGTCACTCCAGCCTGGTTCCCGACGTCGGAGGCTACGCGCGGATTCCCCGCCACGGGGGCAGGCGTGATGCGCTGCGAGGTGCCCGTCTCCATGTCGATCCGGTACAGCCCGGACGGTTGCTTGGCGCCGGTAGCTGGGTCCCGGTCGCTGCCCATCACGGTGAACCGTCCGTCGGCCGACAGGCCGTTCGGGAAGACGTTGGACGGACCATCGCTTCCGCTCAGGTCTTCGTCGACCAGGTTCGGGACGAAGGACGGGAGGATCGACGTCGGGGACGACGTCGACCATCCCGCCGAGGTCCGGGTCGACGAGTAGGGGTTGATCTGGAACAACGTCGGCGCGCTGACGAAGAGGCCGTCGGCACCCCAGAGGATCCGGCTCCCGTCGTCGGAGGTCACCGTCCCGACCGGCAGGCCACCGCCGGCCTCGCCGTTGCCCTTGTCCGGCGGCGAGACCATCTCGTAGACGTAGCAGCCGGCCGGGTAGTTGCCCTCGACCGTCGGCCGCAGCGGACTGTCGGGGCAGTGGGCCGCGGCGGCGGTGGCCGGTAGCGCGAGCGCGAACAGCGTCGCGCCGATCACGCCGGAGGCGGTTCGGCCGGATCGGCGGCGATTCCGCCGTGACGCACGCGCAGCCGTGAGGCCACGCCAGGTGCCTGGTGTTCTCTCCACGTTCTCTCCCTTGATACCGACGGTCGCGTCGCTCACACACACTGAATGTCCGACGCCGTTTGCGAACCGTGATGCGCCACGTTAGAGGGCCCGGACTACAGGTGTCAACTAGGGCGAAACCCCAGTCTGACACTGCGGAAATGACCGTGACCTCTCCGTAGTCGATCGGTCCGGCGCGACCAGACGGTGTGCGGTTTCCGGGGGTACGGCTGACCGCCCCATCGCAAATATCCGCACCAACCGTGATTCTCGATCGCAAAGACCCTCCGTAGGGACGCCTCGCCGCCCGGGGGCCGCCGGGGCCTCCCAGGCACGCCGTTACCGCCGCGAGCGCGACGACGCCCCCGACGGATCTCCGATCGCGGGGACCCGGCGGGCCTACGGCGAGCGAGGATGCGCCTCGGAGCCGACGCCGCGAACAACGAGGGCCCCGACCAGATTCTGGTCGGGGCCCTCGTCCCATCCGTGCCGACCCGCCGGGTTCCTTCCGGCAGGCCGCGCACTGACTGCGGGGCGCCGAGCGCCCAGCGGCTCCCGCCTACCGCAGGCCGATCACCCGCGGCAGCGTGAACGTCGGCGACAGGCGGCTCGCGTTGCGGCGGAAGCCGACGCGGGTCTGCGCCCGGTAGATCACGGCGCTCTCGCCCTCGGGGGCGTCAACCTTGACCGTGAACCGGCCCTTCGAGTCCGGACGCACGGTGGCGACCGTCTTGAACGACTTGCAACCGACCCGCTGCTTGATCGTGATCGGCTGCTGGCGCCGCTGCAGCGGACCGACGACCCGGCCGCGGAAGGTCACTGTCTTCGTCGTCGCCGTCAGGCCACGGGTCTCCATCCGGCGGTGGAACTTCAGAGCCCGCGTCCGCTTACCGTCCACGACCGCGTAGTAGCGAGCCTTGTTGGTCCGGCGGATCTTGGACGGCGGCAGCGCCACGCGGGTGGTGAAGAGGCCGTCCGCACCGACCTTCACGGTGCCCACGCGCTTCCGGCCCTCGGCCAGGAAGATCGTGGCGGTCTTGCCGACGTACTTGCGCTCGGTGACGCCCTGGATGAAGGTCCGGCCACCGGTGCCGTAGACGTCGATCAGATCGACGGGACGCCGCGAGCACTGCAGGAACGCCTCGGCCTCAGGCGACGAGAACCGGTCCGGGTTCTGCACCCCGGGCGGCGTCGGCGGGGTCGGCGGGGTCGGCGGCGGCGGGGGCGTCACCGGCTGGCAGTTCGGCGCGCCGGCTCCGACGCGGGACTGGGCGAGGGTGCCGGAGAGGATCGGCTGCTCCAGAGCACTGATCGCCAGGTGCAGGGTGCGTTGGGTCAGCTGATCCCCGACCACCGACTGGGAGTTCGGCGTGACCTGCGCCCGGAGCAGACCCGGCGGGAGATTGATCTGCACGCTGTCCAAGAGCGGCTGCAGACCGTTCGTCAAGCCGATCACGATCGACCCGACGGTCTGCCCGGTAAGACCAGCCAGCACGTCGTTCACCAGGCCCACCACTCCACTGTTGGCGTAGAGCAGGTCGTGCACGTTCGTGTTGAACGGCGCCAGCGGGTTGCCGCCGAGAGCGGTGATCAGCAGGCTGCTCACCAAGCCGGGCTCGATCGTGACCTGGATGTTCTGCAGCAGCTGGGTCGGGCTGATGAGCTGACCCAGATTGAGGCTGGCGGTGTCGATCGACAGCACCTGCTCGGCGGCGGAGTTCGCATCGACCCCGACTCCGAGCACCTTCAGATCGGCGATCCTCGACGCGCCCGACAGCTGCGGGTTGCCGTTCACGCACGTCACGCGAGCCGACGACGAGATCACTCCGGTCTCGAGCACGCTCGGCAGCGCCGCCTGAAGCGCGGTGGGCAGGCTCCCGGCCAGGCCCCCGACGAGGTTGCTGCTGTTGATGCCGCCGATCACAATCCCGCC
Organism: Patulibacter sp.; assembly: GCA_052039575.1. Classification (GTDB taxonomy): domain Bacteria; phylum Actinomycetota; class Thermoleophilia; order Solirubrobacterales; family Solirubrobacteraceae; genus Patulibacter. The sequence goes on from JBQGEK010000010.1 coordinate 7,392, forward strand.
GACGAGCGGCACGTTGCCGAGCAGACCGTTGAGCAGGCCGCCCGGGGCGGTGAGCGGGCCGAGCAGACCGGTGAGTGCGCCGTCCACCGTCCCGGTGATGCTGTTCGGCCCGCTGAGCAGCGGACCGGTCAGCGAGTCGATCACCGGGCCGACGGACCCGACCTTCGCCCCGACGACCTCGGTCTCGGCCGATGCGACCGCGTTGGGGACGTTGCGGGTCGAAGCGGTCACCGCGTCGACGCTGACCAGGTTGAGCAGCGACGGGATGCTGACCAGCGCGCCGTCGCCGTTCAGGCACGGCGTGTACGCCGGATTCGCGTGGATCGGGTTGAGCACCTCCCCACCGAGGATCGAGAGCTGCAGCGCGCTGGCGTCGCACGCGTTCGTGCCGGCGGCCGAGGCCGCGGTCGGAAGCGCCGCGAAGGCTCCGGCGCCGAGGGTGACGGCTAGGGCGGCCCGGCGGACCGACTTCGAGGTACTGGCTGGCATGAGGGGGGAACTCGTTCCTGCTCGATTGGACGTTGTCGCTCCTGCGGCGTTGTGTGACCAGCGCTACGCAGTGAGCCCACAGCTCAATCGGCAGCGACTCGCGAAACCTTTAGAACGAATTTCTTCGCTGGCCAGCCCGGCCATACTTGCCATCTGCAATAGGCTGACGTCCACCTAGTTCTTCGAGCCCACGGCCGTCGAGCTATGATCCGGCGCCTGCGGCGGGGTGCCGCGCGGGTCCATGGCCCGTTGCGGCGCGACGGCACTCGGCCTTCCGCCCGACCGTGTCCCTCAATGGAGCACCCAGATGCCTGAACCGCTGGCCCAGAACTTCTCGGCCGTCACCAACGACGAGTGGCTCGACGCGGCACTCAAGGGGAAGCCCGGGGGCGACGCGGCCTCGGTCACCGACGACGGGATCCGTGTCAACTGGCTCTACACCGCCGACGACGCGCTCGCCGCCGACCCCGGAGGAGTGCCCGGCCAAGCCCCGTTCGTGCGGGGAACCGGTAGCGGTACCGCCGACGTTCCGTGGGAGATCCGTCAGGAGCAGCGCCACCCCGAGCGGGGGGCCGCGCGCGAGGCGATCATCGAAGACCTCGAAGGCGGCGTCACCCAGGTCGAGCTGCGCCTCGACCGCGCTGCGCGCGAGGGCCACGGCCCGTCGTCCGACGCGTTCGCCGAGACCCGCGGCCGCGACGGCGTGATGATCTCGACCGTCGACGACCTGGACGCAACCCTCGACGGCGTGCACCTGGACCTCGCGCCGCTGGCGATCAACGCCGGCGCCCAGGCCGTGCCGGCCGCCGCGTTGCAGCTGGCGCTGCTCCGTCGCCGGGGAATCGCCGACGCCGATGCTCGCGGCTCGCTGCGGATCGATCCGCTCGGCGTGGTCGCCGAGAGCGGCGCGATCGCCGGGACGCTCGACGACGCGGTCGCCGCCGCCGGCCGGATCGCCGCCGAGGTCGCCGAGAGCCATCCGCAGATCCGTCCGCTGACCGTCGACACCCGCGCCTACGTCGGCGCGGGCGCGACGGCGGTCCGCGAGCTCGCGATCGCGATCACCACCGGTGCCGTCTACCTGCGCGCCGCCGACGACGCGGGCCTCGCGCCGAGCGACGCCGCCCCGCGGAGCGAGTTCACGCTCGCAGTCGGCGCGGACCAGTTCCAGGAGATCGCCAAGCTGCGCGCGTTCCGCCGCCTGTGGGCACGCGTGCTCGAGCTCAGCGGCGTCGCAGCGGCCGACCGGCACTCACCGCTGGTCGCCCGCACGAGCGACCGGATGCTGGCCGCGATCGACCCGTGGTCGAACATGCTGCGGGCCACCACCGCCGGCTTCGCGGCCGCGGTCGGCGGGGCCGACGGACTGACCGTCACCCCGTTCGACGCGCAGGTCGTCGATACGCTCGGAGCCGCCGCGCCGAGCGGCCTCGGCCACCGGATCGCCCGCAACACGCAGCTGGTCCTCCAAGAGGAATCGGGCCTGCGCCGGGTCGCCGACCCGGCGGGTGGCTCGTGGTACGTCGAGTCGCTGACGGACGCGTTCGCCCGCGCCGCCTGGGAGCAGATCCAGGCGATCGAAGCCGACGGCGGGGCCGTGGTCGCCCTCCGCGAGGGACGCTGGGCCGCCGACATCGCTGCCCTGGCCGAGCACCGCGCCGACACCCTCGCCCGCCGTCGACGCGAGATGACCGGCGTCAACGTCTTCCCGCTGCTCGGTGACGACAAGGTGCATCCGGACCCCGTCGATCGGTCCGCGCTGGCCTCCGTCGACGCCGCGCGTCTGGCCGAGCGTCCGAGCGTCGAGCTGCCGTCGAGCGCGACCGACCTGGCGACGCTGATCGGGGCGGCCGAGGCTGGAGCGCGGATCGACGAGCTGGCCGTGCTCGCCGGCACCGGCCCCGTCACGGCCGATCCCGACGCCGCGCTCCCGGTTCGCCGCGATGCCGCACCGTTCGAGGCGCTGCGCCGCGACGCCGGCTCGGGCCCCGGCGCGGTCCAGGGCGCCGAGCTGCCGGCCAGCATTCCGCGCGTGACCCTGGCCTGCCTCGGGCCGCTCGCCGGCCACGCCTCGGCCGCGACGTGGGCGCAGAACTTCTTCGGCGTCGGCGGCTTGGTCGCCGTCCAGTCGGCCCCGATCGACGATCCCGCCAGCGCCGGCAACGCCGTGACCGCCGACGGCACGACGATCGCCGCCGTCTGCTTCGCTCGCGAGACCGAGGAGAGCACGCTGGCCGCGGCCGTCGCCTCGCTGCGCGATGCCGGGGCCCGGACCGTGTACCTGGTTCTGGGCAGCGACGAGCAGGTCGCCGGCAGCGGCGCGGACGCCACCGTGAAGGACGGCGTCGACATGATCGAGGTGCTCGGCGATGCGCTCCGAGCCGCAGGTACCGGCCAGGAGATCGCCCGATGAACAACGTCCCGAACCTCGCCACCGCCGAGCTCGGCGACGTCGTCCGCGAGCCGACCACCCGCGACGCGATCGACACCGCCGCCACCGAGGCCACCGGCCGCCCCGTCGAGCAGCTGCGGTTCTCCGCACCCGAGGGAATCGAGCTGCAGGCCGGCTACGGATCGCAGGACGTCGACGGGCTCGACTTCCTCGACACCAAGCCGGGCTTCGCCCCGAACGTCCGTGGGCCGTACCCGACGATGTACGTCAACCAGCCGTGGACGGTCCGTCAGTACGCGGGCTTCTCGACGGCCGAGGAGTCCAACGCCTTCTACCGCCGCAACCTCGCCGCGGGTCAGAAGGGCCTGTCGGTCGCCTTCGACCTGGCGACCCACCGCGGCTACGACTCGGACAACCCGCGCGTGGCAGGCGACGTCGGCATGGCAGGCGTCGCGATCGACTCGATCCTCGACATGCGGACCCTGTTCGACGGGATCCCGCTGGACAAGATGTCGGTGTCGATGACCATGAACGGCGCGGTGCTGCCGATCCTGGCGCTGTTCATCATCGCGGGCGAGGAGCAGGGCGTGCCCGCCGCCAAGCTGGCCGGAACGATTCAGAACGACATTCTGAAGGAGTTCATGGTCCGCAACACCTACATCTACCCGCCGGCGCCGTCGATGCGGATCATCTCCGACATCTTCGCGTTCACGTCGCAGGAGATGCCGAAGTTCAACTCGATCTCGATCTCCGGCTACCACATGCAGGAGGCCGGGGCGAGCGCGGACCTGGAGCTCGGATACACCCTCGCGGACGGCATCGAGTACGTGCGGGCCGGGATCGCCGCCGGGATGGACGTCGACCGGTTCGCGCCGCGGCTGTCGTTCTTCTGGGCGACCGGCATGAACTTCTTCATGGAGATCGCCAAGATGCGGGCCGGCCGCCTGCTCTGGGCCAAGCTGATGCGCGAGGAGTTCGACCCGCAGAACGCG
>JBQGEK010000011.1:0-6221 GCA_052039575.1 Patulibacter sp.
CACGGATCACGTCTCGGGGTCTTCGTCGTCCTCGTACAGCGACTCGCGCGCCAGCTCCTCGCCGTTCGCCGCGAGCACCGCGACCTCGAGCGTGTCGCCGTGGAAGTCGTCCGGGGCGAGCAGCGTGAAGCGGCCCTCGCGGATCGGGCAGCGGTCGACGACGATCCCGTCGAGCTCGGCGATCGCGTGGGCGGCACCCGAGACCATCGGGCGACCCCAGACCAGGGTCATCGCGGCCACGTCGCCGTCCCCGCGCCACGACCCGACGACCGACTCGCAGAGGTCGATCTTCCAGTCGGGGTTGTTCTCGGCCAGCTCGCCGGTGACCTGGGCGTCGCCCTCGAGCGCGCGCGGCTCCGAGCCGGCCTCCTCGTCGGCCGGGACGTAACGGACGTAGCCGTAGGCCTCCAGGCCGGTGCTGGTGCGGGTGCTGACCGGCACGAACGTGCGGCCGTGCCACGTGCGGTCGGGGTACCAGGTCAGCTCACCGGCCTCACCGATCCCGTCCGCCTCGGTCGGCTCCTCGGGATCCGGCTCCAGCTCGCCGAGGGCGGTCGCGAACGCCGCGCCGAGGCGGTCGGCCCACCGGCCGTACGGCGCCGTCTCCTGCGGCGGCTCGGCAGCGTAGCGCGGCAAGAAGTGCTCGATCTCGGGCATCGGCACCGGAGTCTACGGCGGGCGCGCGAACGATGGCGCGGGCTCTCGGCGGCGCGGGCACACAGCCGGCAGTCGTTTGCCGGCCCCCACCGGGCGAAAGACTGCCGCGCACCCTGAGCAGCCGACTACCCGACGATCGCCACCACGACCGCGCCGAGGGTCACCAGCGACGTGGTCCAGACGATCGAGCTCGCGATCGGTTGCAGCGTCAGGTTGAACCGGTGGGCGACCAGCAAGCCGTTGAGGCCCGTTGGTGCGACCGCCTGGAGCAGCATCCCCTCGGGCAGGTCGAGCGCGAGCCACGAAACCCCGATCACCAAGGCCGGGGCGACGACCAGGCGCAGGCCGATCGCGAGGGCGACTTCGGGGCTGATGATCCGGCGGATCAGGCGTCGCGGCGTGCCCGCAGCGATCGTCGGGGTCGATCTCTCGTCCTCGGCCGACCCGAGATCGCCAACCACCGTCCGTGGCTCCGCCCGCTGACTCCTCCGCTCCGCCGACAGCTGGACGCCGACGACGACGAATCCGAGCGGCAGCATCGCGTAGATCACCCACTGCGCGATCTCGGCCGACCAGGCCGGCGCGTCGACCGGCAGCGCCAACCCGGCGATCGCCGCCCACAGCAACGGGTTCTTCAGGAATGCGACCAGGCGACGCTCCGGCCGTCCACCGCTCTCCGCGCCGAGCAGCCCCGGTGGTGCGAACGCGGCGCCGACGGCGAACCCGACCAGGAAGAACATCGGGCCCGAGACCAGGCTGTCCCACGCGACGGCGGACCCGAGCTCGTCGGGGCCGAGCACCACCCGGGTCAGTGGCAGGCCGAAGTACCCGGTGTTGGCGAGGATCACGGCCAGGATCACGGCGCCGACCGTCGGACGCGGCAGCTTCAACACCCGGTCGGCGACCCACCAGGCGATCACGCCGACGATCGCGATCACGACGTAGGCCGTGATCAGGCCGCTGATCAGCCGCAGGTCCGGGTGGATCCGCGAGACCAGCACGAAGTAGACCGGGGGCAGGACCCAGGTCAACATCACCGTCATCGAGGAGCGGGTGGCGTGCTCCGCCCGCCCGCGCCAGCGTCGCTCCGAGAAGACGCCGACCACCACCGCCGCCGCCATCGCGGCGACGAGCACGAACAGGCTCACGAGGGCTGGTGGCGCCGCGTCGGCCGCAGCGGGACGACTTCCCGCACCATCCAGACGTGCTGGATGCCCGCTTCGTCGAACGGATCGCCGACCGGGCGGAACCCGGCCTTCACGTAGAGCCTCTGCGCGTGCGTCTGGGCCGCCAGCCGGAGCGCACCGGCGCGCTGCCGCTGGGCGTACTCCTCGGCGCGCTCGAGCAGTCGCGACGCGATCCCGAGCCCGCGCCACTCGCGGTCGACCGCCACCCGGCCGATCTTGACGACGTCGTCGCGGACGAGCAGTCGCATCGTGCCGACGACCGAGCCGTCCGGCGCCACGGCGATCGCATGGCGCGCGACGTCGTCGCCCGCGTCGAGCTCGACTTCGAGCGGCACGCCCTGCTCCTCGCAGAAGACGCGGACGCGCAGCGCTTGGGCCGCCCGCAGCTGCTCGGCGCGGTCGACCCAGAGCAGGGTGACGTCGTCCGCCTCGTGGCTGTCGCTGCCGTCGCTCATCGATCTCCGTCGCGTTGCCGGCCCCCGGTGGTCCCCGGTGCCGGTTTCCCCTCCAACCCAGCGTACAACCGCAGGTCCCGTTCCACCTGCTCGAGGTTGGCGTACGCGCCCTGGCGGACGGTGACGATCTCACCGTCACCGTCGAGGAAGACCGTCGACGGCTGGACCGACGTGGCTTCCAGCCGCCGAGCGATCTCGCCGTCGGGGTCGACCAGGCTCGGGTAGATCGTCGGCTGCTCACGCAGGAACCGCTCGGCCAGCGCCCGGTCCGACGCAGCGTCGATGTTGACCGCCAGGAAGGCGACCTCCGTCCCGTACCGGGCGGCGGCAGCGCGCAGCAGCGGGAACTCCTCGCGGCACGGTCCGCACCACTCGGCCCAGACGTTGACCACCGCGGGGTAGCCGCGCAGCGAGCCGAGAACGCCTCCGACCTCGTCCGCCGGAACGTCGACCAGGCCACCGCCCCGGTCGTAGAGCGCCCGCAGCGGGGGCGGCGCGTCCTGCACCGCGGCGCGGGCCTCGGCCACGGTCGGCAACGCCCCCGTCTCGTCGCCGGAGCTCCCCGCCTGGATCAGTCCGACCCCCGCCACGATGACGATCACCAGAGCACTGACGAGGATCGCGATCCTGCGGCGTCGCGGGGTCGACTGCGGCATCCCCCGTAGCCTGACAGAGGAACGCGGAAGGCCCGCCGCGCGATCCCCAGCCGTGAGGTATCGTGCTCACCAACCTGCACGGGCGGGACGCATCGCGTCTTCCCTGATCTGACCGGCGCAGGGATCTTCGACGCACGCGCTCACGACACGAGCGCGCCCGGGTCGATGTTTCACTCTCCGCACACTTGCCTGTATGGCGCAACGGCCGTCCGCCGTGACCGCAGAGGTCACCTCCGTTCCGGATCCCACCGAGATCGCTCGCGTGGCGGACTTCGTGCGCGAGCCCTTCGTCACCGAGGGCGAAGATCCGGCCGCGGTCCTCGCCCCCGGGTCGATCCGCCGTCATGCCTTCGAGTTCGCCCGCTCGGAGCTCGACGCCGGGGCCACCGCCCCGTCGCAGAAGTGGCGCCGCCGCTGGTCTCTGCTGCTCGGCCTGGACCGGACGCTGAACGCCGCGACTCCGGTGCTGGCCGACGGCACGACGCTCAACCCGCACCAGATCGACGCGCTCTCGGGCACCTACGCCGCACTGCTGGCCGACGCGCAGCGGCGCGCGTCCGGCGGCAGCGGCAGCGACGGCGACGCCCTGCTGCTGTCGTTCGAGGACGAGGACCCGACCGAGCACGACGAGCCACCGGCCCAGGTCACGGCGGACGAGGACGACGACGAGGGTCCGTCCCCGGACGACGAGGACGACCGCGAGGGCGCGACGGGCGACGACGAGGACGACGAGCTCGAGGCGTTCGACCCGGAGCTCGAAGAGCTGCCCGAGGCCGAGCCGGAGTCGGAGTTCGCGCTCTACGACGACGTCGCCGACGAGGACGTCGACGAGGACATCGACCGGATCGCGCTCGAGGACCCGAACGCGCACAAGCGGTTCTGGTTCGAGCACGCGACCGGCGCCGGCAAGACCGTCGCCGCGATGGGCTTCGTCGAGGCCTGCCGGACCGGCGGCATCCTGATCCTCACCCACCGCCGCAACCTGGTCGACCAGTTCCAGGACGAGCTGCGGACCCGGGGCTACGGCGAGCGGCTGAGCAAGCCGCTGCTGACCGACGACGACGGTCGCGATCCGAACCCCGACGTCCTCGGGCCGGTCACGATCGAGACGTACCAGTGGTTCGTCCGCAACGCGGGTCGGATCTCGGGCGCCTACACCGTCGTGATCTGCGACGAGGCCCACACCGCGCTCGGCGACAAGACGTCGGGCGCGATCCGCGCGTGGACCGGCCCGATCTTCATCGGCATGACCGCGACCGGCGCGCTGATCGCCCGTCACGTCGCCGACCTCTTCCCAACCCAGACGTCGCGCTTCGACCTGGCGCAGGCCGCCCGTCGTGGCGTGATCGCCCCGCTGCGCTGCCTGCGGATCCCGCCCGGACCCGGCGTCCGCACGATCGCCAAGGTGCCGTTGCGCAAGGGCGAGGTCGACATGGAGTTCGACCAGGACGAACTGGCCAAGCTGCTCGACCAGGCGCCGTTCAACCTGGCGATCGCCGACCTCTACAAGACGCGCTTCCGCAATACCCCCGGCGTCGTCTACACCGCGGGCGTCCAGCACGCCTACAACGTCGCCGAGAGCTTCCGCGCGCTCGGGCTGAAGGCCCAGGCGGACTCGGGCGAGACGCCCAAGCGCGAGCTGGCAACGATCCTCGCCGAGTACGACGCCGGCAACATCGACGTCCTGATCAACGCGCAGCTGCTGGCCGAGGGCTGGAACTCGCCGCGGGCGACGATCTGCATGCACCTGGCGCCGACGGCGTCGAAGCGGATCTACCAGCAGCGGGTCGGCCGCGTGACCCGTCGGCACCCCGGCAAGGAAGCCGGCGTGGTGATCGACTTCGTCCACCCGGCGACGCCGAACGACGACCCGGTCGTCACGCTGCACTCGCTGCTCGACCGTGACGTCTACCGCGGCGGCGCGATCGTCGTCGGCCCGGTCCGGCGGGGCCGTGGACGGCGGGTCAAGGTCGAGCGCCGCGTGCTGCCGGTGACGCCGAACATTGAGCGTCGCCGTCAGGTCTTCGAGCGCGAGCTGTGGCGGATCGCCGTCGAGCAGCTGGACTGGGGCGAGCAGCGGGTCTGGGCCGCACTGGCCGGCGCCAAGGCGTCGCCGTCGAACTGGCGTCGCGGCCGCGCGATGCTCAACTTCGACCGCTCCGGTGAGCTGCGTCGGCAGTTCCTGATCACCGCGCTGGAGCGCAACCGCAGCCAGCCGCTGCGGATGCGGGCGATCCAGGAGATCGCGCTGCTGCGCGAGGCCGAGCCGTTCGACACCGCGAGCGACTTCATCGGCCAGTGGCCGCGCGACGAGCGCCGCGAGGCCTCGAGGACGATGCTGCAGGCGATGGCCGACCGCCGGATCGGCCGTCGCGACCAGGCCACGGCCTGGATCTGGCGCCTGGCCGAGTACACGCGCGACGTGCACGAGGAGTACGCCGCGCAGCGTTGGCCCGCGACCAAGCACCTGCTCGGGCTGCTGGTCAATTCGTCCGGTGCCGCCCACGCTCGCAACGCGCGGCGGCTGGTCCACGGGGCTCGCCAGCACGACCGTCGTCTGCAGGCTGCGCTGCTCGCCGCCGCCGTCGCCCACTCGCCGGAGGCAGAAGAGGTCCTGCGTGAGGCCCGGACGCGTCTGGCCCGCAAGCCCGGGGCCCTCAGCCGCGATCTGCTGAAGGACTTCCCCAACGGCAAGCGCCGCAAGAAGCGCACCCGCAAGCGTCGCGGCGGCCAGGCCGCCAACAACGAGGGAGCCTCAGCCGTGACCAACGGCGAGGCCGGGGATCACGGGACCGGGGAGCACGCCGACAACGGCGACAACGGGCAGAACGGCAACGGTCAGGGCGGGAACGGCCAAGCCGGTGGCGGCCGCTCGCGGCGCGGTCGTTCTCGCGGCGGACGACGCCGCAACCGCGGCGGGGCGCAGAACCCCGAGGTCACCACGGAGCCGACCGCCGAGAACGGCGAGGCCACCGAATCCACCGAGACGGCGCGCCCGAACGGCGACGAGGTCGAGGCCCCGCCGACCCGTCGGCGCCGCGTGCGCGGTCAGAAGGCCAACGCCGAGGCGACCGACGGCGCGGTGACCACCGAGGATGCGGGCGGGACGCCGGCGACCGATGCGCCGAGCACCGAGGACCCGCCGGCCGAGAAGCCGGTGCGCAAGCGGACCCGCAAGACGGCGCCCCAGAAGGCCGCCGAAGCGGCCGAGGCCGAGGCACCTGCGCCCGGACCGGGCGCCCCGGCGGACGACGCTCCGGTCGAGA
>JBQGEK010000012.1:0-4742 GCA_052039575.1 Patulibacter sp.
GCAGCTGCCCGGAGTCGGCCCGGGCGTATTGGAGGGGCGACTCGCACGACTCGGTCTCAGCGTCGGGCCCGCGGGCGTGCAGCTCCAGCTCGCCCCGCGTTCCTCTCGCTCCGTACCGGGCCCCGACGAGGCACGGGCGGCGATCCGAGACCTATTGGCGGTCCCCGCAGAGCTCGCGGACCGCGGAGAGCTGGTCGTTGTCGCGATGGACGAGTTCCAGGACCTCCTGACGGCCGACGACCACCTCGACGGCGTGCTGCGTTCGGTGATCCAACACCAGGCCAACCGGGTGGCGTACCTCTTCGCCGGAAGCTCCCCGTCACTTATGCGGAGCCTGTTCGCTGATCGGGAGCGGCCGTTCTTCGGCCAGGCGAGACCGCTGGACCTCCCCCCGCTGCCACTCGAAGAGACCATCCGCGAACTCCTCGCCCTGATGCCGACCGGAGCAGCGGGCACGGCCGAGGCGACAGCGCGGATCGCCGTTGCCGGATCAGGTCATCCGCAACGGACGATGCTGCTGGCTCATCACCTGTACGACCTGCTGGAGCGGGGCCACGACTCCGGCGACCCCGCCGAGGAAGCCCTCAGCCGGTCTCTCGCAGAGGTCGCCGACGTCTGCCAAGCCACCTGGGGCGGCCTCGATCGCAGCGAACGCGCCGTCTTGACGGCCATCGCGGACGGCCTGTCCCCCTACTCGACGACCGCAGCGACGGAGCACGGGATCGCCCGCTCGACGTTGCAGACCGCGACCGCCCGCCTGGTCGACGACGGCCAGCACCTCGTGAAGGACGTGGACGCGAAGGTGCGCCTGCTCGACCCACTGCTCGCCGAGTGGCTGCGCCGCCGCTGACGAGTGCGAGCTGAGGGGCGCAGCCCGAGAACCGGCTCACGAGCGCGGTTCCGCGGTCCGGGGTGATCGCCACGCTGTGCGGCTGGAACCCGGCCGAGATCCACGGCAGCTCGATATCGGTCGCGACGTCGACCACGTGCAGCCGGTTGAGCCCAGAAGCTACGGCATAGACGGCGGAACCGTCCGGTGTGATCGCGATCCCGGCCATCGCCGAGTCGCTGACCCACGCTCCCGACGGCGTCGACGGAGCGATCGACCACACCGGCAGCCCGCTCGGAGCGAGCAGCGTTGATCGACAGGTCCGGCACGGTCCGCCCCGGTCGGTGAGATGGGCATCGACGCCCACGCCGCCCGGCACCGTGCGGGCACCCTCGGCATCGCCTGCTGGCGGTCCGGGTAACGTTTCCGCCCAGCGCTCGCCCCGCGGGAAAGCGGAGGCCGGGGCTGTCGCTCGCGCGAAGACGGTCCTTCGAGTGCTCCGCGCCCGGTCAGTCCTGCCACCAGTCGTGCAACAGCTCGCCGTCCTTCGGGTGACGGGCACCGACGGCCAGGACGTCCATGCCCTCGGGGCCGCCCTCGAATCCGCGCACGGCGCCTGGGGCGATCCGCAGCGCGTCGAACGGACGGAGCTCGACGTACTCGTCGTCGATCCGCGCACGGCCGCTGCCGGCCAGCACCACGTACAGCTCCTCGGCCTCGACGTGGCGGTGGCCGAAGGGGATCCGCGCCCCGGCCGGCAGGCGGTGGTGGCCCAGCCCGACCCGCTCCAGCCCGAGGTCGTCGGTGGGGAAGCGCGCCTGGCTGCCACCGGTGATCCCGAAGCCCGGGGCCAGATCGTCGAAGTCGAGCAGGTTGCCGTGCGTGAACCCCTCGCGGGCCGGCGGCAGCAGTCCGACGCCGCCGGTCAGCGTCATGTCGGTGACGCGCGGGGTCGCGCTCGGATCGAGCAGCGCCATGATCTTCGGGAAGCGGGGGTCCTCGGTCGCGCCGGCGGCCGCGGCGTCGCGCAGCTCGGCGGTCCGCCAGCGCTCGATCACCGCGACCACGTCAGGCCGGTCGTCGACCCGGCCGACGACGTACTGCTCGCATCCGGCGACTCCGTGCATCGCGTCGGCGACCTCGCCCAGCAGCGCGGCCAGCTCGTCCCCCTTCCCGGGCTGCGCGGTGAACTCGACGTGGCGTCCGACGGTCGTCATGCTCCACAGCGTGCCGCACGGTCACCCGTCCGTCTTGGAGAAACCCGCCAGTTCGCCGTCTGATCCGACCGCTCGCGGCACCGACGGCCTGCCCGACCCGACGACCAGCACGCGAGGGGTCCTCGGCGCCGGACCCACCGCCCTGCCGTTCACGCTCGAGCGGTTCGCTCCGGCCGCGCCGCTGTCCTCCCACGTCGAGCGGCACTGGAGCACCCGCTGGGAGCTTCCGCCCGGGACCGCGCACGTCCAGGAGGTGCTGCCCCACCCCTGCGTCAACCTCGTGGTCCATCACGGGACGGTCGGGATATACGGGATTCCGATGCATCGGGACGTCCGCCGGCTGACCGATCGTGGCGCCGCCGTCGGTACGAAGTTCCGGCCGGGGGCGTTCGCCGGCTTCAGCCGCGTTCCGATGCTGGCGCTGCGTGGGGCGGCGCTACCGCTGGCCGAGGTGTTCGGTGCCGACGGCGCGGTCCTCGAGGGCGAGCTCCGGACGATCGCCGGCGACGGTGATCCCGACGCTGGCGCCGTGGCGCGGACGATCGGCGCGGTCGAACGGTTCCTGGCGGCCCGGATGCCGGACGACGACCCGGGATTCGAACTGGTCCAGGCGATCACTCGCGACATGTTGCGGCGAGCGCCCGAGGCCCGAGTGGCCACCATCGCCCGGGACCACGGCGTCTCGGAACGGACGCTCCAGCGGATCTTCCGCACGTACGTCGGCGTCGGTCCGAAGTGGGTGCTCCGGCGTTACCGGCTGCACACGGCGGCCGAGCGACTCGGCGCCGAGGGCGCGGGCGACCTGATCGGCCTGGCGCACGAGCTCGGCTATGCCGATCAGGCGCACTTCGCCAACGACTTCCGCGCGGCGATCGGGATGCGACCCACGGAGTACGCGGCGGTCTGCGGGCACCGGTAGACCAGACCTCGCCGCCACGAGCGACACGGGCCCCACCGATGAGATCCGTCGACGGTGCCGGTCCCTGCCGTACGAGACGCGCTCGTCCTGGACGCGAGGGATCCGCCTACCGGCGAGAGGAGACCGCATGACCACCACCGACCACCCCGAAGCCCTCCGCCGCCTGCAGCCGCTCGTCGGCACGTGGGCGATCGAGATCCCGGACTTTCCGCCGCTGCCACCGGAGCTGGCGGATCAGGCGCGGATGACGGTCGAATGGACGCTGGGCGGGGCCTACCTGGAGCAGCGCTCGAGCGTTCCCGTCCCCGAGGCGCCCGACGGGCTCTGCCTGATCGCCGCGAACGACGACGGCAGCTACACCCAGCACTACTTCGACTCCCGCGGCGTCACGCGCGTCTACGCGATGGCCTTCGACGGTCGCCGCTGGACGCTGGAGCGGCACGAGCCGGACTTCACGCCGCTGAGCTTCCACCAGCGCTGGACGGCCGAGCTCGTCAGCGACGACCGGATCGAGGGGCGGTGGGAGACGTCGCCGGACGGCGAGACCTGGCAGCTCGACTTCCACGTGGTCTACCGGCGGGTCGATCGATAGTCGCAGGCCAACCCCTCGGCTGATTCGGACCGGGGTTCGGTCCGGGCCGTCGTTGCACATCAGCCCCTTAGCTCCCCGCACTACTATGCCCCGATGGCGACGGCCGCACCGTCGCTCGAGTCCGCCGGGAACCGCTGAGGAAACGCATGAGTCGCAACGTCAAGATCTCGGCGGTTCTCGTCGGCCTGTTCGCCCTGTTGATCGCCGGGATCATCGTCACCGCCAACACCGGGGACGACAGCGAGGACTCGCGCGCGGCCGCAACCACGACGCAGGCCGCACCCGGGAGCACCGAAGCGACGCCGCCGACGACCGAGTCGACGCCGCCGCCCACGGGCACCACCGAGTCGCAGAAGCCCAGTCAGGGCGCGACGGCCGTGGTGGCCCCGGACCCGCGCACGCTCGGCCGTCCCGGCGACGGTCGCGTGACCCTGACCGAGTTCCTCGACTTCGAGTGCCCGGCCTGCGGCGCCGCCTACCCGCTGGTCGAGCAGCTGCGGCAGGAGTACGAGGGCCGCGTGACCTTCAACATCCGCTACTTCCCGATCCCCGGGCACCGCAACGCGATGCCCGCCGCGCTGGCCGCCGAGGCCGCGTTCCGCCAGGGCAAGCTGGAGCCGATGTACGCGAAGCTGTTCCAGACCCAGCGCGAGTGGGCCGGCGAAGAGCGGTCCCAGGCCAGCCTGTTCCGTGGCTTCGCCCGTGAGATCGGCCTCGACATGACCGCCTACGCCCGTGACGTCAAGGACCCAGCGACCCGCAAGCGGGTCGAGCGCGACTTCGATGCCGGTGAGGCGCTGCGGATCCCGGGAACCCCGACCTTCTTCGTCAACGAGCAGCCGGTGACGCCGCAGTCCGCCGACCACATGCGGAGCCTGCTCGACGCCGCGCTCGCCGGCCAGCCGCTCCCCGATCCCGGCCCGGCCCCCGCCCCCGACGGTCCGGGCGGCGAGCCCCGACCGCTGGACGCGATCGGCGCATGACCGAACCGCGGTCCGGCGGGCTCCCGTCGGGCGAGCGGTGGCTCGGGATCCTGCTGCTGGTCGCCGGGCTCGTCGGCCTGGTCGCCGCCGCCGCGCTCGCGATCGAGAAGCAGCGGCTGCTCGACAACCCGTTCTACGTCCCCGCCTGCTCGCTCGGCGACGCCGTCGACTGCGGATCCGTCATGCGCAGCGCGCAGGCGAC
>JBQGEK010000013.1:0-22043 GCA_052039575.1 Patulibacter sp.
GCGATCGGGATCCACGGCACCGGCGAGTCCGGATCGATCGGATCGCGCGCGTCGAAGGGCTGCATCCGGATGCTGCCCAAGGACGTGATCGACCTCTACGACCGGACGCCGATGGGCGCCACGGTCAAGGTGCGGTAGACCGCGACCCTCGGTGGCGGGTCCGAAGGCTCGCCACCACCGAGGCACGCCTTCGAGGTCGACTCCGCGAGGCGGGCCGACCTCGACCGGTCGGGCGGCAGGCCGCCCGACCTTGCGCGGACTAGCGGCCCAGCGTGTTCTTGAGCATGAAGCCGGACGCGCCGGCCAGGAGCAGCAGGACGATGCCCCAGCCGGCGCTGCCGATGCCGACGACGCCGAGGACCAGCAGGATGGCGCCGACGACGCCGAAGCCCCCGGTCGCGAGGGTCAGCTTGTAGGCGCGGTCCTCACGCTGCTTGCGGGTCATGCGGGAGCCGGAACGGCGCTGAAGGTCGCTCATACCTACATCCTGCCACGCTGCAGGGGTCGATGGAAGCAGACCTCCGCATCGAGACCACCCGCGGTCCGGCCCTGCGGATCCCGCTCGCGGAGATCGTGATCCGGGCCAGCCGTTCGTCCGGGCCGGGCGGGCAGCACGCGAACATGACCTCGTCGCGGATCGAGGTCAGCTTCGACGTGCGCGCCAGCCAGGCGCTCAGCCCCGAGCAGCGCACCCTGCTGCTCGGCCGCTGCGGCTCGGTGGTGCGCGCCGTCGCCCAGGACGCGCGCAGCCAGACCCGCAACCGCGAGCTGGCGCTCCAGCGGCTGGCCGACCGGATCGGCGAGGGGCTCCACGTGCCGAAGTCCCGGCAGGCCACCCGCCCGACCAAGGGGTCCAAGCGACGCCGGTTGGAGGCCAAGGGCAAGCGCAGCCAGGTCAAGCGGGACCGTCGCCGGCCGAGCGCCGACGGCTGAGCGTGCCCCCGCAGGTCGCCGACGGTCCGGCGGCACGCGGTACCTTGCGGGGGTGACGGTGATCGCCGCCCTTCCCCAGGATCTGTGGCGCGACTACGTGCAGGAGCCGGGTCGCGAAGGGGTCTTCCTCGTCCTCTCCGCGTTCCTCGGGTCGTTCGTCTTCATCCGGACCAGCGCGCGGATGTCCCGCAGCGAGCGGTTCCCCTGGTGGCCGGGCAGCGTGGTGACCGACTCGGGGGTCCACCTGCACCACCTGGTCTGGGGCATCGTGCTGATGATGGCCGGTGGGACGATCGGGTTCGCGCTCGGCGGCCAGATGCCGTGGTTCGGCGTCGCCGCGGTGCTGTTCGGGATCGGCGTCGGGCTGACCTTCGACGAGTTCGCGCTGTGGATCTACCTCCGCGACGTCTACTGGGCCCGCGAGGGCCGCACCTCGATCGACGCCGTCGCGATCACCGCCGCGTTCATGGGCCTGGTCTTCCTCGGCGTCAACCCGCTCCAGTTCACCGGCGACGACGTGCTCGCCACGCTCGCGTCGATCGGCTACAGCCTCGGCGTGATCGCGATCAGCGCCGTCTGCTTCGCGAAGTCGCGGTTCCTCCACGGGTTCGCGACCCTGGTCTTCCCCCCGCTCGGGTTCTGGGCGCTGATCCGCCTGGCCAAGCCGGGGTCACCGTGGGCCCGCTGGCGCTACGGCACCCGCGACCCGAAGCGGCAGGCGAAGGCCGAGCAGCGGTTCGGTCCGCACCGGCGGATCACCCGGATCGTCGAGCGCGCCCGCGAGATCGTCGGCGGCAACTACTACGAGCTCCACGCGGCGGGCGGAGGGGACCCCGAGAGCCGCGAGGCGCTGCTCACCGCCGAGCAGGACGCCTCGGTCGAAGCGGTCGAGGAGATCCGCCAACGGGCCGAGGACGAGGCCCGGATCGAGGCCGAGCGCCAGGCCGCGGCGTCGGGACGCCACCGCGACCCGGGCCGGAGCTGAGCTGAGCCGAGCTGCTCCAGGTTCCCACTGGACCCTCGCGGCCGAGAACGTCAAACTTCACCCATGGCGCAGACCGACCCACTGCTCGGCGACGGATTCTCCGTCAGCGAGATCCCGCTCGTCGCCGACGCCGAGGGTCCGAACGTCGCGACGCTGGTCCGCGCCGAGCCGACCGGCGACGAGCAGACCGCCGTGCTCTACGTGCACGGCTACGTCGACTACTTCTTCCAGCGCGAGCTTGCGGCGTTCTACCGCGAGCGCGGAATCGCCTTCTACGCGCTCGACCTGCGCAAGTCCGGACGTTCGCTGCGTCCGCACCAGACGCCCTACTTCGTCCGCGACCTGACGGAGTACTACGCCGAGCTCGACCACGCGATCGCCACGATCCGCGAGGCAGGTCACCGGCGGGTGATCGTCAACGGGCACTCGACCGGCGGGCTGACGTCGGTCCTCTGGGCCCACGACCGCCGGCGCAGCGGCGGCCCCGACGCCCTGATCCTCAACAGCCCGTTCTTCGACCTCGATCTCCCGGGGCCGACCCGCCCCGTGGCCGGCGCGCTGCTCGCGGTGCTCGGCCCGCGACGGCCGTATCAGGTGATCCCGCGCGGCCTCTCGGACCTCTACGCCCAGAGCATCCACCGCGACCACCGCGGCGAGTGGGAGTTCGACCTGACGCTGAAGCCGCTCGCTGGCGTACCGGTCCGCGCCGCATGGCTGCACGCCGTCGTGCGCGGCCAGCGCCGACTGCACGCCGGACTCGACGTGGCCGTTCCGACGCTGGTGATGAGCTCGACGGCGAGCAGCGCACCGAAGAGCTGGGACGACGTCCTGCACCGGTCCGACAGCGTGCTCGACGCCCACCGGATCGCCCGCTGGGCGCCGGCCGTCGGCCCCCACGTCACCGTCGTGCGGGTCCACCACGGCATGCACGACCTGGTGCTCTCGCCACCGCCGGTGCGGGCCACCGTCTACGCCGAGATGGAGCGCTGGCTCGCCAGCTACGTCCCGAGCCTCCAGGCCGCGTAGGCGCCGCCGCGTACAGCGGACCTACCGCGGGTAGCCTCCAACCACCACTATGAGAGAGTCCACAGGTATGCACCGCCAGGATCGCGGCTCCCAAGCGCGCAACGAAGCTGCCGACGCTCGAACACCGGTGCGCGGGAGAGACATCCTCCGCGCCCTGCCGACCGTGGTCCGCGACCTGCCGTCGCTGCTGCGCGGCGGCAAGCAGTTCGCCACGCTGAAGCCGTCGTCGACGAAGTCGATCGGCCTGGCGTTCCAGCAGCAGGCGACCAAGCACCCGGAGCGGATCTTCATCCGCTTCGAGGGCCGGGACATCTCCTACGGCGATGCTAACGCCCGGGTCAACCAGTACGCGGCGGTGCTCGCCGAGCGGGGTGTGACGACCGGGTCGGTCGTCGGCGTGCTCTCGACGAACCGCCCGGAGACCCTGCTGGTGGCGCTGGCGATCGTCAAGCTCGGCGCGGTGGCCGGGCTGATGAACCACAACCAGCGTGGCTCGGTGCTCGAGCACAGCTTCGGTCTGCTCGACGCGGCGGCGATCGTCGTCGGCGCCGAGTGCGCCGACGCGCTCGACACGGTCGACGAGACCCCGGCACCGACGATCCTCGGCCTGCCGGAGGGCGGCCGCGCCGCGGAAGGCCTCGAGGATCTCGATGCGCTCGCCAACCGGGCGAGCACGACCGACCCGGCGAGCGTCGAGGGCGTGGTCGCCGAGAGCACCGCGTTCTACGTCTTCACGTCGGGCACCACCGGCATGCCGAAGGCCAGCAAGATGAGCCACATGCGCTGGCTCAAGGCGGGCGCCACGCTGGGCGACGTCAACGTGCGCCTCAAGCCGGCCGACACGCTCTACTGCTGCCTGCCGCTCTACCACAACAACGCGGTCACGGTCTCGCTGGCGTCCGTGGTCACGGCCGGCGCGACGATCGCGATCGGCCGCAAGTTCTCGGTGTCCCGGTTCTGGGACCAGATCCGCGAGAACGACGCCACCGCCTTCTGCTACATCGGCGAGCTCTGTCGGTTCCTGCTCAACCAGCCGCCGTCGCCGAAGGACACCGACCACCGCCTGCGCGTGATCGTCGGCAACGGCCTCCGTCCCGAGATCTGGGACGACTTCCAGCAGCGCTTCCGGATCCCCCGGATCGGCGAGTTCTACGGCGCCAGCGAGGGCAACCTCGTGTTCTTCAACGCGTTCAACCTGAAGCGCACCGCCGGCGTCTGCCCGCTGCCGTTCGCGGTGCTCGCCGTCGACCCGGCGACCGAGCTGCCGCTGCGCGGGGAGGACGGATTCGCGCGCCGCGTGGCGCCGGGCGAGGTCGGCATGCTCGTCAACAAGATCACCAGCCGCGCGCCGTTCGACGGCTACACCGACCCGAAGGCGACCGAGTCGAAGATCCTCCGCGATCTGCTCAAGACCGGCGACCAGTGGTTCAACACCGGCGACCTGGTGCTGAACCAGGGGTTCAAGCACATCGCGTTCGCCGATCGGCTCGGTGACACGTTCCGCTGGAAGGGCGAGAACGTCGCGACCACCGAGGTCGAGGCGGCGCTGCTGCGACATCCGGCGGTCGAGGACGCGGTCGCGTTCGGCGTCGAGATCCCGGACACCGACGGCCGCGCCGGCATGGTCGCGCTGAAGCTGCGAGCCGACGCCGAGTTCGACGGCCAGGACGTCGCCCAGCACGTGCTCGACACGCTCCCGTCGTATGCGGTGCCGCTGTTCGTGCGACTGATCGACGAGGTCGAGCAGACGTCGACCTTCAAGAGCCGCAAGGTCGAGCTGCGCAACGAGGCGTACTCGACCGACGAGGTCAGCGACCCGCTGTTCGTGCTCGGCGGGCGCGACGAGGGCTACGTCCCGCACTACGAGGCCTACGCTCGCGACGTCGCGAGCAGCGCCGTCCGGGTCTAGCGCCGGCCGCGGCCGGGTCCGCCCGGTCGCCCGTCGTCGAACGGCGACGCTCAAGGTTCGCGGCGGATCTGCCGATGGCAGGGGACAGGGCACACGGAAGCTCCGGTGCCCGGACTGCCCTGTCGTCCCAGCAAGGATCCCCCAGATGTCGCGCGCACCTCGGTGCCAGCTACCGATCGGCATCGCCCTCGCCACTGCGGCGGGGGTGGTTGCCGTGGGCCTCGTGCCGACCGCCGCGACCGCCGCCCCCACCGCCTGCGACGCCAGCGCGCTGCGGCTCTCGGTTCTCGGCGGCGCGCCCCTGACCCCGATCCACGCCGACGGCGGAGCCGTCCCCTGCAGCGACTCCGACGGCACCCTGCTCAACCTCCCGCTGTCGCCGATCGACGTCCAGACCGCCGAGGCCCGGACCCGCGTCGTTCCCCAGGCGAGCGCGACCGCAGCCGCCCGCGTCACGGGCCTTCGGATCGGAGCCGAAGCCGAGATCACGGGCCTGCTCGGCGCGGCGACCGGACCGCTGCTGACCGGGCCGACCAGCATCGTCGGACACGTCGACAGGCTGATCGCCGGGCCGGTGTTGGACGGCCTCGCCGGTCCCGGCGGACTGCTGACCGGCCTGCTCGGGTCGGTGCCGCTGGTCGGCAGCATCACCCTGCTGCCGGTCAGCACCGACGGCCTGCTCGGGTCGTTGGGAGACCGCCTGCCGACCGCGCTGACCGCCGTGGTGCCCGACGTCCTGACGGCCGACGTGGTCGAGGCCCAGGCCCGGGCGACCTGCCCCGTCGGTGGCGCCGCGCAGCCGACGGGCAGCTCGCAGATCGCCGGCCTCGAGCTGCTCGGCACCACGATCGACGCCCGCGGAGCAGCGGACCGCCTGGTCTCGCTCGACACCGCCAAGCTCACCCTCGGGCAGCTGATCGGTCCCGAGGCGCTGCTACGCAGCCTCCGGGTCGAAGCCACCGGACTGGTGCTCGGTCCGGCGTTCCTGCTGGCGTTCGGGTCGACCACGACCACGGTCTGGGAGCTGCTCCACGCGCAGGGTGGCCTGGTCGGGGCGGTCAACCAGCTGGTCTCGGTGCTGCTGCCCGGTCAAAGCCTCGGCACGATCCTCGCTCGCGTCACGAGCGGGCTCCAGCCGCTGCTCGACAGCATCGAGGTCGAGCTGCCGCCGGGGCTGGTTCGGGCCACGGTCACCCCCGAGACCGTCACCTCGAGCGCCGGCACGATCACCCAGCAGACCCTCGGGCTCACGGTTTCCGCGCTGGGCCGGCCCGTCCTCGACGGGACGCTCGCCCAGGCACGGGTGTCGTCCGGCAGCGTCGTCTGCGCCCCACCGGTCGATCCGCCGGTCGATCCGCCCGTCGACCCACCGGTCGATCCGCCCGTCAACCCACCGGTCGTCCCCCCGACGCTCCCGCCCGTGACGCCGCCGATCCTCTCCCCGCCGACCCCGCCCGCTCCGCCGGTCTCCGACGAACGGTACGGGTCGCCCGAGGCGGAGGCGCTGCTCAGCTGCCTGCGCGTGCCCGCGATGTTGATCGACGTCTACGGCAGCGACGGACGGACCCGGATCCACGGCGCGACCGAGCAGCGCTTCGCGGGGCAGACCGCGACGATCGTGCTCGCCGCGGGCAACACGCGCGTCGGACGAGTGCGGATCGGCGACACCGGCCTGTTCACGACCACCGTTCCGCTGCCGCCGAGGTCGATCCGCACGACCAATCGGGCGCGCTACTACGCGGTCGTCGGCGGGCACCGCACCAGCGCGCTGAAGTTCTCCCGTCGGATGCTCGTCACCAGCTTGACCGCCCGTGACCGAGCCGTGGGGCTGACCGGCCAGGTCACGGCTCCGCGCCTCGCGCGCCCCACCCCGGTGGTCGTCGAGCAGCGGAGCGGCTGCGGGAAGTTCCGCCCGGTGGCCCGGACGACACCCAACCGGAGCGGCCGGTTCAGCGTCCGCATCCCGGCGCCGACCGGCCCGGCCGCCGTCGTCTACCGCGCGCGGACAAGGGTCCCGGCGACGGCCCGCTCGTCGCGTTTGCGCCCGACCTTCACGCTGCCGCGCGTCGTCGGCCTCTGAGCTCCGGGGGCCCCTCGCTCGTCACGCGGTCCGCGTCGCGGTCGCGTCGGCGGGAACCCGGCGCCGCTCACTCGGCGGACGCCGACGCCTTGGCCGCATCCGAAGCCATCCGGAACGCCGTCGCACAGAGATCGGGGACGATCCCCGTCAGATCCTGCAGATCGCCGCGAGTGATCCGCGCGCGGAGCGCCTCGTTGACCGCCCCGACCCCGAACCGCGCCCCGAGCTCGGCGTCGATCGGCGGGACGCCGGAACGCTCGAGCACGCCCGCGACGCCCGCCACCACCGAGTCCAGCGCACGCTGCTGCAGTTCGACCGCGGCGGCACCGGCCGCGTGCACCTCCACCAGCAACAGCGCCGCGCGGACCGGCTCGGCGACGAGGTACTCGACCGCCACCTCGGTCCCGCGGAACAGCGCGACCTCCGGCTCGTCGTCGGGATCGTGCGTCGCGGCGACGGTGTCGAGCAGACCGCCGAGCGCCTCGCGGTAGGTGTCGAGGAACGAGGCCTCGGGGGACTCGTACAGGGCGTAGAACGCCTGCCTCGTGACCCCGGCCAACTCGGTGATCGAGGACACCGACAGTTCGGAGTACCCAGCAACGCCGACGATGTTCAGCGTTGCATCCAGGATCCGGTCTCGGTGGTACACCTCGAGTTCGGCCCGGGACAATCCGTAGCGGCCCCGACGTATTTTCGCGGGTCGTCCCGATACGCCCGAGAGCCCGGTGGCCGCAGGCGATTCACCCTTGTCTGAACCGGTCCTCGGGGACATCTCACTCCACTCCGCAGATCGGCGCAAACGCTACCAAACGCACATGAGTACTGTGAGTTTTCTCTCAGATCCTCTACCGCTCCCATATACCGGAAGCATTCGCGTCGAGCGCGGGGCGTTCCCCCTGCCACACGAGCGATTCGACGCGTGCGGGGACCCCGCAACCGTCCAAGCTGCGTATCTATCGCTCCCCGATGATGGCACCGTACACCGCGTGTCGGAACGCCACGAAGGCGGCCTACAGGGCACGCAGGCGGTGCACCGTGCGCCAGGTCCGTAGGACCGGCACCAGCGCCCGGGTGAGCGTCCCACCCGACCGGGCCAGCTGCCGGCTGCACGCCCGCAGCTCGCGGTCGCGGGCGCTGTCTCGGGACAGGAACATCGCGACCATCGAGCTGACGATCACCGCATGCCGCTCGCCGTCGCGAAGCTCTCGGACCTCGCGCATGCTCCGCTCGATCACCGCCGAGATCCGGACTCGCCCGACCGCGGTCGTGGGGTAGTAGCCGATCATGCTCCAGTCGCCGGACGCGAGGTCCTCGGCCCGGTCGACGTAGCTGTCGAGGATCGTCGAGAGCGCGGCCGTCCAGCGGTACGCCGCGGCGGCGGTGGCCAGGTCACGTTGCAGGTCGCCGATGCGCGCAGCCGCGTCGAGCCGATGCCCGGCCAACGCCAGCAGCACGATCACCGTCATCGCCGAGGCTGCGCCGGCCGCGTGCTCGAACCACTCCAGTTCGTCGCTGGCGCGGTACTCGTCGCGGGCGAAGGCCCGCAGCCGGGCGTCTCGGCGCGCTGCGTCGGGGTCGTGAGCGATCTCGAGCGCACGAGCGCGCTCCGCCTCCTGGACCAGCAGCTCGCGGGCCGCCGGATAGCCCGGCAGCGCCGCGCAGTCGCGCCGGCAGTCGTCCACCAGCTCGGCCAGGTAGCCGCCGTCGTCGCGGTGCGCGAGCCCGGCGTAGTACGAGTCGCTCGCCGGTGCCGCCGGATCCACCGCGTCGACGAACGCCCGCATCAGCCGCCCGCCGTCCGCACCGTCCGCGACGACCGTCCGCTCGCTCACGGTGTCGAGGTAGTTGGCCATGATCTGGAACGTCACCAGCAACCGCTGGACCGTTCGCCGGTCGTCGCTCGCGGCGATCGTCGCGAACAGCGCCGCGCCGTTGACGTAGGTGCGCTTCTCGCGCAGCGACGTCAGCGCGTCCTGACGGAGCACCGGGTCCGGGATCCGTGCGGCTCGCCGCTGCCAGCGGGAGACGTCCCCGCTGACCCCGCGCAATCCCCAGCCGAGCTGCTGTCCGACCGCGACGCCGA
Organism: Patulibacter sp.; assembly: GCA_052039575.1. Lineage (GTDB taxonomy): Bacteria > Actinomycetota > Thermoleophilia > Solirubrobacterales > Solirubrobacteraceae > Patulibacter. Next base: position 9,017 of record JBQGEK010000013.1, read on the forward strand.
GCGCCGTCAGCTGACGCGCCGACCAGGGCGCCGGGTCGGCGGGCAGGCGCACCGGGCGCGCCACGGGCACGCGCACGGTCCTAGTCACTGATCCGCAACGAAGGTCGGACACGGGCAACCAGGTACCCCGGAACGGCAACTACCAGCAGCGCGGCCGCGACCACGAGCGAGAAGCTCACCAGGGCGACCTGGCCCTGGACATGGGCGATCACCGGAAACCCGCTGATCGTCTCGAGGCCGCGGCTGAACAGCACCTGCCCGAGCAGCGCGAAGATGGCGCCGGCCAGGCAACCGCCGATGAACAGCGTGCCGCTCTCGACCGCGAGTGACCGCCACATCACGCCGGTCGGATGGCCGTCGAGCTTCTGCCGTGCCACCGACGCCCGCCGCTGCCAGAGCAGCGCCGCCATCGCTGCGGCCATCGCGAAGACCGCCACGATCAGGGTCAGCGACGAGATCTGCGACAGCCGCGACAGACCCGACCGCGCCGAGACCTGCTGACGTTCGGCCCGTTCGGCGGCCGTCTCGACGAGCAGCGCGGAGTCCGGCCCGAGCGCCGCGCGAACGGCGACGGCGGCGTGAGCCGGGTCCACACCGGGGTCGGTCCGCAGGTTGTAGGCACTGATCTCGTCGGTCCGCCACGCGCGCCGGTAGTCGGACGGCGCCAGCGCGATCGCCCCACCGGACCAGCCGAGGTTGGTGGTGATCGCCGCAACCCGCAAGGCGATCGGCTGCGACGCGGGCAGCCTGAAGCGATCGCCGACCCCGACGCCGAGCTCGTCGCTGACCGCTTGCGACACGGTCGCCCATCCGCCGGAGCGCAGCCGCGCGGTCGTCTCCTGCACGTCCCCCTCGACGATCTGCGACGCCGGCACCGGCACCTGTGGCCCGTCGGGCGGTGCCAGCACCCAGACGCGGAGGCCCGAGACGTCCAGGAACCCGGATCGGAACCCGCGAACCGACGCCACACCGGGGACGGATTCGAGCTGCTCGGCCTCGCTGCCCGGGAACGGCGTCGTCGCGAGCAGGCCACCCGGCCCACTCGGCGAGACCCACAGATCCGCCGCGTCGTTGAGCTCGACGCTGACCTGGTCGAGACCGGCCTGCAGGTTGTTGCGGGCGCCCTCGAGCGCGACCGCACCGAAGACCGCGATCGCTCCGGTCGTCGCGATCGCCAGCGACCGCGCGCGCCACTCCTGAGCCCGCAGCTGGGGCAGCGCCAGTTCGACCGCGATGATCGAGCGTCCGCGGCGGCCGCTCAGCCAGGCCAGACCGGCGACCACGCCGTCGATCGCGGTCGGCAGCAGCAGGACCAGCGCGAGCACGAGGGCGATCAGGCCGGCCAGCGCGAGCCCGGGCAGCGCGACGGTCACGACGACCGCGAAGGCGAACGCGACCAGGCCGAGACCCTGCGCGATCCGGGTCGCGCGACGACGGGCCGTCGCCGCGGTCGCGTCGCGCTGCGGGACGCGGTCGAAGATCACCCTCCGCAGCGGCGCGAGCACCCCGAGCGCCGCGGCCAGCAGGCCTCCGGCCGCGGCGATCACCACGCTCGATGCCGTTACCGTCCGCGCATCCCCCATCGGGAACGCCCCCGCCAGGAAGCTGACGTCCGCGCCGAATCCCCGCCGTGAGAGCAGGTCGCCGAGCACCAGACCGATCGCCACGGCGACGACGCCGAGCACCAGCGCGTCGAACAGCAGGATCCGGATCACCTGCGACGGGCGGTATCCGTCCAGCCGCAGGTCGGTGGCGAGCGCCCGCCGACTGGCCACGGTGACGAGGATCGCGCAGAACGCGAAGAGGAACCCGATCAGCGCGCTGACCACGCTGGAGATCGTGGTCGCCTGGTTGGTCGGGGCGGCGGCGGTCGCAAACAGGCGGGCCTCGTAGGACGAGCTGCGAACGTCCATCCGATCGCCGGCGAGGGCGCGCAGGCCCTCGCGGACCGTGCCGACCGCGTCGACGTCGGCCTCGACCAGCACCCGGGTGATCCGATCGGGCAGGCCCGCGAGCCGCTGCATGTACTCGAGGGGAACGATCGCGATCGCTGTGTCCTCCAGGTCGCCGAGGTCGTCCTGGCCCATCACGGCGATCGGCACCTCGACCGATCGCCCCGCGACCTGCATCCGCGCGTCGTCGCCGAACCGGACCCCGATCGCACGGGCGATCGGTGCCGGCAGGCCGACGGTCTCCTGCTCGGCCGCTTCGCCCGGGGTGAAGCCCTCCAGCAGCGGGCCGCGCAGCCGCACGGTCCGCGGGTCGGCCCCGAACGCGGAGACCGGCCGCTCTCCCCGCCGACCGATCACGTTGACCTCGACCTGCAGCACCGGCGCGGCGATCCGTACCCCGTCGAGCGCCTGGATCCGACGGACGATCGAGTCGGGAACGCCGGCCGGGGTCCGGGCCACCAGCTGCAGCTGGCTGTTGCCGACGAGTCCGTCGTTGAGCCGTTCGACCGGTCCGGAGAGGCTGGTGCTCGCGACGAGCGACGCGTACAGCAGCGCCACCCCCGCGGCGATCCCCGCGACGGCCAGCAGCTCCTGCAACCAGCGGTGCCGCAACCGCACCCGGTAGAGCACAAGGACGTTGAGCAGCCAACGCCGGCCCGGGGCCGGGAGCGGCCGGTCTGCGGATCGGCGCTTCACCGGCGGGTCGCCGCGCCCTGCAGGAGCCGGTCGTGGAGCACGCCGTCCTCCAGCGTGAAGACGCGGTCGGCGTAGCCCACGGCCTGCGCGTCGTGGGTCACCAGCAGGGTGCCGATCGCCCGCTGCTTGGTGACGTCGCGCAGCAGTCCCAGCGTCTCGTGCTTGCGGTGGCTGTCGAGGCTGCCGGTCGGCTCGTCGGCGAGCAGCACGCTCGGCCCGGTCGACAGCGCCCGGGCGATCATCACCCGCTGGCGCTCGCCCATCGACAGCTGGTCCGGGCGGTGCTCGAGCCGCGGGCCGAGCCCGAGCACCTCGAGCAGCGGCGCCATCTGGCGCCGCGCTCTGCGCACGCTGACTCCCGTGCCGAGCAGCTTCATCGCGGCGTTGTCCAGCGCGCTGGCGCCGCCCATCAGCTCGACCGACTGACGCACGAACCCGAGCTCGTGCATCCGGTAGTCGGCGGCGTCGCGCTCCGACAGCGCGGACACGTCGCGACCACCCGCGATCACGCTGCCGCTGTCGGGCCGCAGCACCGCCGCTGCCATCATCAGCAACGTCGACTTCCCCGAGCCGCTGGGACCGAACAGCGCGACCAGCTCACCCGGCGCGATCCGCAACGACACCCCGTCGACCGCCCGGACGACCTCGCTGCCGGACTCGTAGTGCTTGACCAGCTCGCGCAGCTCGAGAGCGGGGTCCGGACCGGATTCCCCGGACGACGGGACGACGTCCGCGGCCGGTGCGCCGTCGGGGAGGGCGGCAGCCGCCACCGTCAACCGCCCTGACGGGCGGAGCGAACCGGGAACTCCACCACTGTCGCCACCCGGGGGGTGCCGCCGGTCAACCGGCCGCCCGCCAGCGACCAGATCGCCTGCGCGCCCTGGATCTCGGTCGCTTCCGCCGCGGTCATCAGCACCGCGACCCCGGCGTCGCCGGCGATCGAGCGCAGCAGGCCCATGATCTCGCCTCGCTGGAGCAGCCCGAGGCCCGCGCTCGGGTCGTCGACCAGCAGCAGCTGCGGCTCGCGCACGATCGCCCGGGCGCTCGACGCCAGGGTCCGTTCGCCGTCGGAGAGGTCGTCCCACGCCTCGTCGACGATCTCCGCCGCGCCGACCCGCTCGAGCACGCGGTGGGCTCGACGCTGCCCCTCGCGCCAGCTGACGCGGTCGAGCAGCGCCATCGCGGTCCAGTCCTTCATCGACAGCTCACGGCTCGACGGTCCGACCCGGGTCGCGATCCCGATCGCCGTGTGCAGCAGCGCCCCGGCCTCGCGCCGGGACAGCTGGGCGATGTCGCGCCCGTCGAACAGCACGCTCCCGGCGTCCGGCTCCTGGAGTCCGGCCGCCAGCTCGAGCAGCGTCGTCTTGCCCGCGCCGCGGCCGCCCCACACGGCGCCGAGCTGCCCGGCGTCGAGTTCGAGCGAACCGTCGACCAGCACGTCGACCGCGCGGTGTCCGCGCCAGTGACGCTTGCTGACCGCGTCGAGCTGGAGCAGCGCGGTCACGATCCGCTCCGCCGTTCGGCACGCTCGCGCAGCGATTCGAGCGCGACCCGGGCGTCCTGCAGCCAGCGCGCTCGGCTGGCGAGCTCAACGGTGTCGAGCGAGACGAGGATCGACCCACAGAGCGTCTCCCACGATGTCGTCTCCGCCTGCGCCTCGAAGCTCACCGGATCGAAGCGCTGCAGCCGCTCCAGGCACTCCCGCTCCGCGGACAACGCGTACGCGATCAGGTGGTCGAGATCCGCCGGACGGGCGAGCGCGATCCGCAGCCGCAGCTCGTCGTAGGTGGCGGGCACCGTGGCCAACCACTGGTCGAGCCGGTCCTCACCGGCGGCCGTGGCGCCGTACGTCATACGTGGCTGCCGGTCGGTGCCCTTTGCCGCGGCTGGTCCGCGAACCTCGATCAGCCGCTCCTCCTCCAACCGCGACAGGGCGGTGTAGACCGACGAGCTGCGGACGGTGGAGGGGTCGATCGACCAGCGTCGGAGCTGCTGCATCAGCGCGTACCCGTAGGTTGGCCGCCGCGCCACCAACCCCAGCACCGCGTATTTCGTGGAAGACGACACGCAACATCACCCCCGACACGCGGGAGGCACGAGTATATGTGACTCCGTGCACATTCGTACGCTTTTCCTCAGACCGTGAGGGACGTCGTGGAGCAGGGTGCGGGCCCGCGTCGCGAGCGCACGAGCGTGCGCAGCGGGAAGGCCGCCGCGGCCAGCTCGCCCACCACCCCGGGCAGGGTGTGCAGCTCGCCCCGGGCCACCCGCGTGCGGATCGCCTCGCGCAGCGCACCGACCCCGAACCGCGCCACCCGCCGCGCGATCGGTTCCTCGATCCCGGTCCGGATCAGTACCGAGCGGACCGCCGCGACCAGATCGTCGAGCGAGCTCTCCTGGCTGCGGACGGCACGGTGCCCGGCGACGTGGACCTCGAGCACGACGGCGTCGGCCCGGGCCGGATCCGCGACCAGGTAGGCGACCGCCGCTCCGAGGCCTTGGCGCAGCTGTTGCTCGGGGTCGTCGGCGAGATCGACCGCCGACCGCACCACCCGGACCAGCTGGCCCATGCACTGCTCGTGCGCCGCCACGAACGCGTCCTCGGGGCTCGCGAACCACGCGTTGAAGTCCCGGCGTGGCACTCCCGACGTCCGCAGGATCAACGACACGGAGAGCGACTCGTACCCACCGATCGACGCGATGCTGAGCACCGCTTGGAGCACCTGGCGGCGTTGGGTGCGCGACCGCGCGCCGGCGACGGCACCTCCCCCCACCAACCCACCGCCGGACGACACCGCGGTATGGGTGGAAAGCTCCCATCGGGAGCCCGCGGTGTCTCTGCCGTACATGCTCCAGTCCGCCTCGCAGGGTCGGCCACGGCGAGCGACACAGAACCTCGCCGCGCTCGCTCGCGACCGATCGGCGCACGCTACCCCGCGCCGTTCCGACCGCACCAGGCTCACGGTGAGCTGTTCCACTGCGAGCGATTCTCAGGAATCCGATCAGGATTCGCTGCAACAGCGATTCGCAGCCGAGGTCGTTTCCTGCGGTGCGGACAAAGAGTTCCCGCCGACCGACCTACCGATGGTAGGTTCGGAACTCCCACGCCCGCCTGGATACCCGAACCCCGAGGAGCCCCTCCGATGACCAGCGCCACCTTGCCCGTCAAGACCCTGTGCGAGGCGTTCCAGCGGACCGCAGCACGACACCCCGACCGGGTGGCGCTACGGACACCCGGCGGGGCGCAGTCGATCTCCTGGCGATCCTATGGCGCGCGTGTCCAAGCGGTCGCATCCGGCCTGTCGGCCCGCGGGATCAAGCGCGGCGACAGCGTCGCGATCATGATGACCAACCGTCCCGAGATGCACATCGTGGACGTCGGGGCGATGCACCTCGGAGCGACCGCGTTCTCGATCTACAACACGTTGGCCACCGACCAGATCGTGCACGTGCTGAAGAACTCCGGCGCCCGCGTGGTCGCCTGCGAGCGGCAGTTCGCGGACCGGCTGCTGCCGGCCGTCGAGCAGACCCAGATCGAGAGCGTGATCTGCGTCGACGGTCCGCTGGACGGGGCGATCACGCTCGACGAGTTGGAGGCGTCCGGCGACTCCTCGTTCGACTTCGACGCGTCGTGGCGCGCGGTCCAGTCCGACGACGTGCTGACGCTGATCTACACCTCGGGCACGACGGGCGACCCGAAGGGCGTCGAGCTGACCCACGCCAACATGCTGGCCGAGCTCAACGGCGGCAACGGCCTGATCCAGATCGACGACGAGGACCGGATCGTCACGTACCTTCCGCACGCCCACGTCGCCGACCGCTGGGGCTCCCACTACAGCCAGGTCGCCTTCGGCACCCAGCTGACCTGCGTTAGCGACACCAAGCAGATCCTCGCCGCGCTGACCGACGCACGCCCGACCGTCTTCGGCGCGGTTCCGCAGATCTGGTACAAGGTCCAGACCGGGATCGAGACCAAGGTCGCCAACGAACCCAGCCCGATCAAGAAGCGGCTGGCGGAGTGGGCGATCAAGACCTCGGTCGCCGCCGTCGAGGCGAAGGTCGAGACGGGCTCCGTGCCCAGCGGCCTGGCGTTCCGCCAGAAGCTGGCCGACCGGCTGGTGCTGTCGAAGATCCGCGAGGGGATCGGCCTCGACAACGTTCGGATCGCGATCTCCGGCGCCGCCGCGATCACCCACGAGACGCTGGTGCTGATGACCGCGCTCGGCCTACCGATCTGCGAGGGATGGGGCATGTCCGAGACCTCGTCGCTCGCCACCCTCAACCCGCCCGGCGCCCAACGCCTCGGCACGGTCGGCAAGGCGCTCGAGGGCGTGGAGCTGCGACTCGCCGAGGACGGCGAGCTGCTGGTGCGCGGCGCGGTCGTGATGAAGGGGTACCGCAACGAGCCGGGGAAGACCGCCGAGGCGATCGACGCCGACGGCTGGCTGCAGACCGGGGACATCGCCACGATCGACGCTGATGGCTACGTCACGATCGTCGACCGCAAGAAGGAGCTGATCATCAACGCGGCCGGCAAGAACATGTCGCCGACCAACATCGAGAGCGCGATCCGCGCGGCCAGCCCGCTGGTCGGCCAGGCGGTCGCGATCGGCGACCAGCGCAAGTACAACGTCGCGCTAGTCGTGCTCGAGCCGGAGGCACTGGCGACGTTCGCCGCGCAGCACGATCTGGGCGACGCCCCGGTCGCGACCCTAGCCGACCATCCGAAGGTGCGCGCCGAGATCGAGCGCGCGATCGGCGAGGCCAACTCGCGGCTGGCCCGGGTCGAGCAGATCAAGCGGTTCGCGATCCTGCCCGACGCCTGGGAGCCGGGCAGCACCGAGCTGACCCCGACGATGAAGCTGCGGCGCAAGCCGATCAGCGACCGCTACGCCGACGTGATCGACGGTCTCTACGTCGACGACCGGGTGCGCGAGGCGACGAGCTGAATCCTGCGCGGGAAGATCGGCGGACCGTCGCGGTACGACCTCAGTCGCCCGACGTCACCGGATCCCGCACCTGCAGCGGCTGGGACGGGTCGATCCGGACGCGGCGGGCGACGGTCTCGCCGGTCCCCGGGTTGAGCGTCACGAGATCGGTGGCGAGCGGCGTGAACGGCCGCTCGTCGTAGGTCACGATCGCCAGACTCGCATTCTCGCCGTCGCCGAGGTTGCCGGTGCCGCCCGCGCCGATCGTGCCGCCGTTGACATCGACCACACCGTTCTCCGCGTCGACCGCCGGTCGGTGAGTGTCGCCGAGCACGAACAGGATCGACGGCTTCTCAGCGTCGACCGGCTGGTCGCGCCGCTCCGCTCGCAGCTGCTCGATCACCGGCTCGGCCAGCGACGGCTCGTGGACCATCACCACGTCGACCTCGTCGGCGATCTCGGCGAACCAGGCCGCGAACGCGAGCTTGTCCTCGTCGGTGATCTCCGTGCCTCGGTCGCGGTAGCCGTTGCTCGCCCGGCGCATGTTCGGACTGCCGTAGCCGGCGACCCGCAGGCCGTTGACGCGGACCGTCATGTCGCCGTGGCGGCCGTTGGCCAGCAACCGTCCCTTCGACGTCAGCACGATCGCCCCCTCGCGAGCGAGCGCCTGCAGCGAGCGGTCGGAGTCGTGGTTGCCGGCGATCATTACGAACGGATTTCCGGCCTTGACCACCGGGCGCACCGCCGTCACCTCGAGCGGTGACCCGGTGTCGGTCAGGTCCCCGGCGAACAGCACCGGACCGTCGGCCGCCGCGCGCGCCAGCGTCGGGGTCAGCAGCACGTTGTTGTGCATGTCCGACGCAATCGTCAGGCGCGGACGCTCGGACAGGTCCGGGCGGCTGCCGGGGTCGATGACCAGCCGCGCCAGGCCCTGGATCTGCGCGTCGAACCCGGCGCTGACCTGGCCCGACGAGCGGCCGACCGACTCGATCGCCTCGAGCGCCACCGGGATGTCGGCGCCGTGGGCGTAGTAGACCGGATTGGGCAGGTCGCCCCGGGGCGCCAGCAGCAGCGCGACCGCGGCCACCCAGCCGAGCGCAACCGTGACCACCGGGATCGACCACCAGCGGTTGCGGGCGAGGCGGTGCGTGGTCCGGGACCAGCGCGACGGAGTCTCGGTGGCGGCGTCGGTGGACGTCGGGGCGTCCGACGTGCCCGCGGCGGGTGCCTCGACCGCGCGGCGGAGCGGTCGGACCGCCGCCGCGACCAGCAGGCCGAGCACCAGCGCCGCGCCTCCGGCGATCACCGCGAGCAGCTTCAGATAGCTGGCGATCGCACCACTGGCCTCGTCGCGCAGCGCATCGATCGTGCCCAAGCCGCCCTGGGCGATCGAGGCTGCCGCCTCGCGGTCGACCGCCTGCACTCCGACGTTCAACCGGGCGGGCAACGCCACCCCCGGGAACCGCACGCCCCAGTCGACGAGCGGCACGTAGACATCCAGCGCGCCGTGGCGGAACGGGCTGACCGACATCGTGATCGTGCCGACCGACAGCCGGTAGCCGTGCGAGAACGACCACAGGGCGAGCAGGCCCCCGATCGCTGCCCCGAGGGCAACGACGAGGCTCCAGAGAAGCTTGGTCAGGGGGAGCCGGCGAACGACGCGCATACGTGACGGACGAGGAGACCGTGACGTCTGGCGGCTGATCTCGTCCTCCAAACAGGCTAACCACCCGACGGCGCCCGGCGCCCGGTACCGGGGATCCCGCGTGATCGGCCCGGAGGTGCCCGCGGCGGTGACCCGCCGAACCGGGTCACCGTCCGTCCCGGCCGGAAGACGGGACGGACGGCGTGGAACCCCGGTCGCTACCGCGTCGAGGAGACGCGCAACGTGGTCTTGATGACCGGGGCGCGCTTGCCGTCGACGCTGACGCGGACCGTCACGACGCCCTTCTTGCTGCGTTGGAGCGCCCGACGCGCGGCGTTGCTCAGCACGACCGTGACCGCACCGGCCTTCCCGCGCGCGACACGGGACGGCGTGCGGACCTTCAGCCGGAAGCTGCGCTTGCCGATCTTCAGCGTCGCGGTGCTCGACGACAGCTTGCACGTGCCGGACGGGCAGCCGACCGACGCGATCACGACCCGCGACTCGTTGGTGATCCTCATCGGCGAGACCGCCACCACGAGCGGTCCCGGGGCCCCGGTCTCGCCCTTCGGCCCGGCCGGACCCGGAGCGCCCTGCGGGCCGACGGCACCGCTCAGGCCGTCGTTGCCGTTCGCCCCGTTGGACCCGTTGCTGCCGTCGGTGCCGTTCGCACCGTTGGTGCCGTTCGTCCCGTCGATGCCGTTCACCCCGTCGGTGCCGTTGGTGCCCGGGGCCCCGTCGGTGCCGTTCGCGCCGTTCGTCCCGTTGGTGCCCGGGGCCCCATCGTTGCCGTCGGCTCCGCGATCGCCCTGCAGCGTGCCGGCGATCGTTGCCGTCAGGCTCGTCGTGCCGACGACCGGGACGCCGCCGCGCGTGGTCACCTCGAGGGTGCCCTCGTACTCGTCGACCGCGGGGCTGTTCGCGTTGACCCAGACCGAGCAGGTCTCGTCGGCGTCGAGCGTCGCGGACGTGCACGCCGAGGCATTGACGTCGAAGACATCCTCGTCGCCCGCCACCACGATCGAGCGGATCGACGCGCTACCGCCGGAGACCTTCACGTCGACACGCTGGCGTCCGGCGTAGGCACCGGGCTTGGCTTCGAAGGCCAACGACGGGGTGACGAGCTCGACCGAGGGAACGCCCTCGATCGCCGTCTCGTTGCCCACGTACGTGTTCGTGCCGATCGTCAGCCACGTCGCCGACGAGCCGGTTCCGGTCACGCCGACCGCGGACACGTTGTTGGTCAGCGTGTTGCCGCTGATCGTCGCCACCGTGGCCGCGACGCCGACGACGTTGATCCCGTAATCGCTGTCCTCGACCGTGTTGTCCACGGCGCTGACCGTCCCCGCCTGGTGGAACAGCACGCCCGCGGAACTCGCCGGCTGCGAGCCGGTGTAGGCGCAGTCCGAGACCGTGTTGTCGATCAGCGCGCCGCTGGCGCCGCCGAACAGCGTGATCCCGTTGGCAGCGATCCCCGCCTGCGGTCCGGAGCAGGCCACCGTCGTGTTCGTGACGTTGATCGTCAGGTCAGCGCCGGACGCCCGGACGCCGGTCTTCTGGAAGTCCTCGAGCAGCGAGTCCCGGACCGTGACCGTGCGGGCGGTGCCGCTCGCGGCGTGGACCTCGATGCCCTGGCCGCGCTGGTTCCCGCGCATCTTGCCGTCGTCGTCGTAGGTGTCCCGGGTCTTCGTCGTCTTGACGCGGAGCACCGTGCCGCTGGCGTCCTGGAAGCCGATGCCGCTCGCACCGGCCTCGTTGCCGTCGACCGTCAGGTCGCGGATCGTCAGGTTCGCCCCGCCGCTCGCGCAGACCGCGGCCTTCTCGAGCCGGGTGGAGTTGACGCAACCGGGAGCCGCCGCGTTGGTCGCGGAGCCGACGACGGTCGTCTCGTCGCGGCCCGCGCCGGCGATCGTGATCGACTTCCCCGCGAGCGTCACGGCCCCGACGAAGTCGCCTTCGCCGACCTGCACCGTGTCACCCGACTGGGCCTGATCGACCGCGTGCTGGACCGTCGCGCACGGCTGCTCGCTGTCGAGGCAGGCGTTCGTGGCGTCGTCGCCGCTCCTCTCGACGTAGCGTCGGCCGACCGCCGGGTCCGCCAGCGCGTCGTCGGCGACGACGGCGGCCGCGCCCTCGAGGACGACGACGGTGTCACAGCCGTCGCTACCGGGACCGCCCGCGCAACCCCAGTAGTTGCCCGTCGCCGTGATCTGCGACGGGGTCCCGTTGGCCACGCCGGCGCCGTTGCGCTCGATCGTCGATCCGGAGATCGATGCGCCACTGACCGCGTTGCCGAAGGTCACACCGGCCAAGGCGTTCCCGGTCACGACGGTCCCGGTGATCTCGACGCCCTCCAGGCTCGTCCCGGCCGTCTGGTCGGCCCGGGCCTTGATGTTGATGCCGGAACCGTCGGATCCGACGAAGCGCGAGTCGCGGATCACGATGTCGCTGGCCTGACCACCGCGGACGTTGATCTCGAAGCCGTGGGGCGACGGGTGCGTGCCCGTCTTGAGGCCACTGCCGACGACCTCGATCCGGTCGAACGTCGCGTCGCTCAAGGTCTCGAAGTACAGCCCCTTGTTGCGGTTGCCGTTGAACGAGCTGCGCTCGATGCGCAGGCCGGTCAGACGCGGAGCCGCGGGCGGCGGAGACGGGTTGACCGAGCTCATACCCTCGTTATTCCCGTTGAAGGCACTGTCGCGGATCGTCAGGCCGCTCGCGTGGCCGCGAACGCGCAGGCCGACGCCGAAGTCACGAACGTCGACGTGCTCCAGCAACCAGTCGGTGGCGACGCCGTCGTTGTGGACCGTGATCCCGTAGCCGTCGAAGAGCCCCGGCTCGGCACGACGTACCTGCACGTCGCGCACGGTCACGTTCGCGACCGCCGCGTTGGTGCGGATCCCAGGCGCCGGGGCGGGTCGTGGTGCGCCCGGCGGCGTTGCGGGCGCCGCCCCCTGGTCGCTGACGATCGCGAGGTGCTCGATCGTGGCACCGTCGGCGCCGCCGACGAGTTCGATCACGCCGGACGTGAACGGCGTCGTCAGCGACGTGCTTGCCGATCCCGCACCGACGATCGTCAGGCTGGCCTTTGCGATCCGCAACACCGGCACGGTGGCTCCGGTGCTGAAGCTGCCTCCGCAGATCAGGATCGTGTCGCCGGCGGTCGCCGCGTCGTGGGCGGCTTGCGGCGTCGGGTAGTCCGGCTGTGTGCAGTCGCTGCCGTCGTGCGGGTGTGATCCCGCGCTGAGGTTGTCCGGCCCGACGGTCCAGGTCGCCGCGGCGGCGACCGTCACCGGCAACGCGAGCGCCCCGACGGTCACGGCCGTCGCGATCGCCAGCCGCGATTTCGCTGGACCGCGTAGACCCTTTCCGACGTTCCTGCTGTTGGTGACTCGACTTCTCATCGCAACTCCACTCTCTGCGGCAGATCAGAACAAACGACCGAGAATCCTACGGACGTTCGCAAAAACTTGCGTTGACCGTATACGGTGTCGGATGGATGCCCACCGACAACACCCGCAAACCCGTCCCATTTCCACGTGTTTCAGCCGGGCCGTCGAGCGACGAAGCCGAGGGCCCATGGAGCTCGGACCGACGTCGGAACCGAACGGGGCTGGGACGTCAGGGCCGGCGGCGGCACGATGGCGACAGTGCACGCCGGCTGCAGAGCCGCGCCCCGATCGAGCCACAGGAAACACCAATGCGCAAACCCAACCAACGACCACCGACGACTCGTCGAGAATGCCGCCCGAATTCCTCGCTGCGAGGACTGGTGTGCCGGGTGCCCGCGGCGCCCGGGCCACCAGCCC
>JBQGEK010000014.1:0-2220 GCA_052039575.1 Patulibacter sp.
CCAGGACGGCGTGGTCCGCCCCAACGGCGACACCGCGGCCGCCCCGCGCACCGCGATCGGCTTCGGCGACAACGGCCGCACGATGCTGCTGGTCGTCGCCGACGGCCGCCAGGCCAACGTGCTCGGCCCGACGCTCCAGCACACCGGCGAGATCATGAAGGACCTCGGCGCGGAGACCGCGGTCAACCTGGACGGCGGCGGCTCGTCGACGATGGTCGCCCGCCCGCTGGGCGGGTTCAGCACCACCGTCCGCAACACCCCGTCCGACGGCACGGAGCGTCAGGATCCCGACGGCGTCGGCGTCTTCATCGCGCCCGGCAACGGCCAGGTCGACGATCTGGTCGTGAGCCCGGCGGAGGACGAGGCGCGGGTCTTCCCCGGACTCAGTCGGACGTTCCACGTCAAGGCGATCGACAACGCGCTGGCCCCGGTCGAGATCAACCGCGGCGACGTCCGCTGGAGCGCCGACAAGGGCGCGACTGCGTCGAGCGGTCTGCTCGAGGCCCCGGCCGACGCGACGGGCTCGATCGAGCTGCGCGCAACCACCGACGGCGCGCAGAAGAACACCGACGTCCGCGTGCTCGGCACGCTCGAGAGCCTCGAGATCGACCGCACCCGCCTGTCGTTCGCGGCGGCGTCCGGATCGGCGAACCTGACGGTGACCGGTCGCGACCCGCACGGGTTCACGGCGCCGATCGAGGCCTCCGACCTGAACCTGGACTACGACGAGAGCGTGATCCGCGTCGTGCCCTCCGGCACCGCGCTGAAGATCGTTCCGCTGACCGACGGCGGCACGCTGCTGACGATCCGGGTGGCCGGCAAGACCGTGACGTTGCCGACGACCGTCGGCGTGACCACGTCGGAGCTGTACAAGTTCGACGCCGAGGACGAGGTCTCCCGCTGGGCGACCAACGGCACCGCCGGCATCACCAAGACGCTGTCGAAGGATCCGGAAGGCCTGCGTCTGACCTACGCGCCGGGCCGCAACATGGGCATCTCCAAGGTGCCTGCCGACACCCGGATCGATGTTCCCGGCCAGCCGTTGCGGATCCGCGCGCGGATGTACTCCGACGGGCCGACCGAGTTCGGCAGCCTGTACTGGATCGACGCCGACGGGGTCTCGAAGAACCAGCTGATCCAGGGTCCCCGCGGTGAAGGCTGGACCACGCTGACCTGGACGCTGCCGAGCGACACCAAGTTCCCGATCAAGCTCTCGCAGATCCAGGTGATCGAGACCAGCGTGGCGCGCCAGCGCCCGGGCTACGTGATCTTCGACAAGATCGAGGCTGACAACGCCGCGACGGTCGAGATCCCGGCGCCCGCTCCGCCGCAGCCGCGCGGCCTGTTCTCGCCGGACGGCAAGACCAACGGTCAGGAGGACTACTCCTACGCGACGTTCGCGGACATCCAGTTCACTGCGACCGACCCGACGCTGGCAAAGGTCGGCGTCGCCGGTCTGAAGCGGGTCCGCAACACCGACGTCGACCTGGTGGTGCTCAACGGCGACATCACCGACTACGGCGAGCAGGCCGACGTCGAGCTCGCCCGCGAGGTGCTCGAGGAGGGCGGTTGCGACCTGCAGGAGCTCGACCAGGAGATCGGCAAGCAGCTCGACGTGGCCCCGACCGAGAGCACGGTCCCGTGCGTCTACGTGCCGGGCAACCACGAGTCGTACATCCGCGGTGGCCAGGGCACCCTGGAGCACTGGTCCGCGGAGTTCGGCGACGCCTACGGGACGTTCGACCACAAGGGCACGCGGTTCATCTTCCTGAACAGCGCGCTGGGCAGCTTCCGCCTGTCGGACTTCGAGCAGCTGCCGATGTTCGAGCAGGCGCTGGAGTCGGCGATCGACGATCCGACCGTGAGGAACGTGTCCGTCTTCGCCCACCACCCCGTGGACGATCCGCTCGAGACCAAGGCCAGCCAGCTCGGTGACCGCACCGAGGTCCAGCTGGTCAAGAAGCTGCTGTCGGACTTCCGCAAGAAGAGCGGCAAGGGCGCGGCGATGACTGGCGGCCACGCGTCGAACGCCTACACCCAGAGCGAGGAGGGCGTCCACTACAGCGTGGTCAGCTCGACCGGCAAGGGTGCCTACGGCGCCCCGGACCGGGGCGGCTTCAACGGCTGGAACCGCTGGAGCGTGGACAAGGACGCGAAGGCCGATGACCAGTGGCTGACCGGTGAGGTCCGCGCGTTCGCGCAGTCGATCACGGTCAACGC
>JBQGEK010000015.1:0-1737 GCA_052039575.1 Patulibacter sp.
GGACGCGCTCGTCACCCTGGCGCTGGCCTGCGGGGACGAGCAGGTCGACGCGCCCGAGGCCCGGGGCCGACTGCGCGCCGCCACGGCGGCCGTGCTCGACCGGCTGTCCACGCTGACCGACCGCGGCCGCGACCGGCGCGACGACGGCGAACCGGTCCGCTCGATCGACGAGCTGGCGCAGCGCGCCGGTGGCCGGGACGCGACGGCGACCACCCGGACGATCGACCCCGCCGACCTCTCGACCCTGGTCGAGGCGGCCTTCATCGCGCTCGGCGACTACGAGGCGGCGAAGGCGCTCGTCGTCGGCCGGGCCGCCGCGCGCCCCACGGGCGGGCGGCTCGAGGACCCGGCGGGCGGGGCGACCGCTCCCGGATCCGGCGGCAGGGCGGGCGGGCTTCGTCTCATCCGCCGCTCCGGCGACGTCGTTCCGTGGGACGCCGGCAAGATCGAGCTCGCCGTCCGCCGCGCCTTCCTGGCGCTGCATGCCGACGCGACCCCCGCGGCCACGATCGCGGTGCGGGTCAGCGAGCGCGCGACCGGGCTCGGCCTCGCCAACGTGCCGATCGAGACGGTCCAGGACATCGTCCAGGAGGAGCTGGTGCTCGCCGGTCAGATGCGGGTCGCCGAGCGCTACATCGTCTACCGCGCCGAGCGCGCGATCCTGCGCGCCCGGGACGCCGACGCGGGCGACGGCGGCGGCCAGTTGGCCGCGCTGACGATCCGCGAGGCCGACGGGTCCGAGGCGCTCTGGGACGGTCACGACCTGACCGAGCGGATCCGCTTCGCCGCGATCGGGCTCGACCTGGACCTGTCGCCCGACCAGCTCGACGCCGAGCTGCGCCGCTCGGTCACCGCCGGGATCACCCGCGACGACCTGCGGCGACTGGTCGTGCTCAACGCCCGCTCGCTGGTCGAGCGCGACAGCGACCTCTCGCGGTTCGCCGCGCGGATCCTCCTGACCTACGTCTACGAGGAGACGCTCGACTGGCAGATCGTCCGCGACGGGATCTCCGGTCTCAAGGCCGCCCACGCCGCAGCCCTGCGTCCGGCGCTCGAGCACGGGGCCGCGATCGGCCGGATCGCCCCCGAGCTGCTCGACTTCGACCTCGACCGGCTGGCGGCCAAGCTCGACCCGAGCGCCGACCTGGACTTCGACTTCCTCGGGATCCAGACGCTGTTCGACCGCTACTTGATCGTCGACAAGACGGGCTCGCCGGCACGACGGATCGAGGCGCCGCAGATCTTCTGGATGCGGGTCGCGATGGGCGTGTGCCTGGCCGAGCAGCCCGCCGAGCGGGTCGACCGTGCGCTCGCGCTCTACGGCGCCTACAAGGACCGCCGCTTCTGCTCGTCGACCCCGACGCTGTTCAACGCCGGAACGCCCCACTCCCAGCTCTCCTCCTGCTACCTCTACACCGTCGAGGACACGCTGGAGTCGATCGTCCAGCGCGGGATCGCCGACAACGCGATGTGCTCGAAGTGGGCCGGCGGACTGGGCGGGTCGTGGACCCAGGTCCGGGGCACCGGGTCGTTCATCAACGGCACCAACGGCGAGTCGCAGGGCGTCGTGCCGTTCCTCAAGCTGCACAACGACCAGCTGGTCGCGGTCAACCAGGGCGGCAAGCGCGCCGGGTCCGGTTGCGCCTACCTGGAGGTCTGGCACAACGACATCCGCGACTTCCTCGAGCTGCGCAAGAACACCGGTGACGAGCGTCGACGGACGCACGACATGAACAC
>JBQGEK010000016.1:0-4371 GCA_052039575.1 Patulibacter sp.
CGTCGTCGACCACCGATCCTCGCTGACCTCGTCGCGGGCGATCAGCCGCCGCACGAAGTCGGCGGTCGTCACCACGCCGCGCACGACCAGGTCGGCCAGCGCCCGGTCCAGCCGGTCGAGCGCCTGACGGCGGTCCTTCCCGAAGGCAATCACCTTCATCAGCATCGGGTCGAACGCGGTGGACACCACGGTGCCCTGCTCGATCCCGGAGTCGACGCGGACCCCGGGTCCCGTCGGCTCGGCGTAGTCGAGCACGCGTCCGACCGACGGCAGGAACCGCGGCCCGTCCGGCCCCGCTGCGATCCGTTCCGCCGTGATCCGGGCCTCGATCGC
Source organism: Patulibacter sp. (assembly GCA_052039575.1). Classification (GTDB taxonomy): domain Bacteria; phylum Actinomycetota; class Thermoleophilia; order Solirubrobacterales; family Solirubrobacteraceae; genus Patulibacter. The sequence continues at coordinate 334 of JBQGEK010000016.1, forward strand.
GTGGCCCTTCGGCGCCGGCGGACCAGCCGCCGGGTCGTCAGACAGCGGCTCGCCGTCGGCGATCCGCAGCTGCAGCGCGACCAGGTCCAGTCCGTGGACCAGCTCGGTGACGGGGTGCTCGACCTGGAGCCGGGCGTTCATCTCGAGGAAGTAGAACGGGCGTGGACCGTCGTGATGTCCGTTCCCGCCGCCACCGGAGACGTCGAGCAGGAACTCGACCGTGCCGAGGTTGCGGTACCCGGCCGCGACGGCCAGCCGCACCGCCGCACCGTGCAGCGCGGTCCGCTCCTCCGCGGTCAGGCAGACCGCCGGTGCTTCCTCCAGCAGCTTCTGGTGGCGGCGCTGCAGCGAGCACTCGCGCTCGCCGATCGCCCAGCCGTTGCCGTCGGCGTCGACGGCGACCTGGACCTCGACGTGCCGCGCCGGCTGGACCAGCCGCTCGACGAGCAGCTCGCCGCGACCGAAGGCGGCGACCGCCTCACGGCGGGCCGCGTCGACGGCGGCGGGGATCGCTGCAGCGTCGTCGACCCGGCGCATCCCCTTGCCCCCGCCGCCGGCGGTGGCCTTCAGCAGCAGCGGCAGTCCGGTCTGCTCGGCGAAGGCGGCCACGGCGTCGGCGTCGGTGTCACCGCCTTCCAGGCCGGGCACGACCGGCACGTCGGCCGCGATCGCGGTCTGCTTCGAGCGGATCTTGTCGCCGAGCAGGTCGATCGCCGACGGCGGCGGCCCGATCCAGGTGACCCCGGCGTCGCCGAACGCCTGCGCGGCGTCGGCCCGCTCGGCGAGGAACCCGTAGCCGGGGTGGACCGCGTCGCAGCCCTCGTCGGTCGCGATCGCGACCAGGCCGTCCACGTTGAGGTACGGCGACGGGGACCCCGCCTCCGCCCCTTCCGCCCCGCCCGTGGCCGGCAGCGCGACTGCGCGGTCGCAGGCGCGGACGTGGGGCGCTCCGGCGTCCTCGGGCGAGAACACCGCGACCGACTCGACGCCCTGCGCGCGCAGGGTCCGGGCCACCCGCACGGCGATCTCCCCGCGGTTGGCGATCAGCACACGGTCAGGCATCGGGGCTCCAGTCGATCGGTCCGGCGACGAGGCTGTGCGATCCGAGCGTGCGGCCGAGCACCTTCTGGACCGCGCGGCTGGCGTCGAGCACCGCGTCCAGGTCGATCCCGGTCGCGTAGCCCATCTCGTGCAGCATCGAGACCAGGTCCTCGGTGGCGATGTTGCCGGTCGCCCCGGCCGGTACCGGGCAGCCGCCGAGCTCGCCGAAGCTCGACTCGAACGAGCGGCAGCCGGCGTCGAGCGCGCCGACCACGTTGGCCAGCCCCTGCCCACGGGTGTTGTGGAAGTGCGCGGTCAGCTCGACGTCGGACAGCTCCCTGAACGCCCGGGCGAAGAACTCGCGGGCCTGCCGCGGGTTGGCCATCCCGGTGGTGTCGCCGAAGCCGATCTCGGCCGCCCCGGCGTCGCGCAGCCGCGCGGCGATCTCCAACGTCCGCTCGGGCGGCACGACCCCCTCGTAGGGGCAGCCGAACGAGGTCGCGATCACCGCAACGCAGCGCAGACCGGCCGCGCGAGCACGGTCGATCACCCGCTCCAGCCCGTCGAGCGACTCGGCGATCGAGCGGTTGACGTTCTTGCGGTTGTGCGTCTCGGACGCCGAGAGGAAGACACTGACCTCGTCGAACCGGTCGCGCTGCTCCAGCGCGTTGTCGAGGCCGCGCTCGTTGGGAATCAGCACCGAGCGGTCGACCCCGTCCGGCACGTCGACCCCGGCCAGCACCTCGGCCGCGTCGGCCAGCTGCGGGATCACGTCGGCGCGGACGAACGACGTCAGCTCGATCCGACGGATCCCGGTCCGGGTCAGCCGATCGATCAGATCGATCTTGTCGAGCGTCGAGAGCGTCTCGGGTTCGTTCTGGAACCCGTCGCGCGGACCGACCTCGCGGATGCGGACGTCGCTCATCCCAGCAGCGCCCGCGAGATCACCATCTGCTGGACCTCGTCGGTGCCCTCGCCGATCGTCAGGATCTTGGCGTCGCGGTAGAACCGGCAGACCGGGTACTCCTCGATGTAGCCGTAGCCACCGTGGATCTGGACGGCTTCCTCCGCCGCGCGGACCGCGAGCCGGCCGGTTTTCAGCTTGGCCTGGGCCGCGGTCAGCGAGAAGTCGCGTCCGGCGTCCTTCAGCGCCGCCGCCCGGTAGACCAGCAGTCGCGCCGCCTCGATCTCGGTCGCGATGTCGGCGATCTTGCCCTGAATCGCCTGGAACTTCGCGATCGGCTTGCCGAACGCCTGGCGCTGGTTGGCGTAGGCGATCGCTTCGTCGAGCGCGCCCTGGGCCAGGCCGAGGCCCATCGCCGCGACGCCGATCCGTCCGCCGTCGAGGATCTGCATGAACTGCTTGAACCCGGCGCCGCGCGGTCCGAGCAGGTACTCCTCGGGGACCTCGCAGTCGACGAAGCTGAGCGGTCGCGTGTCCGACGCGTTCCAGCCCATCTTGCGGTACGGCTCGCCCTGGCTGTACCCGGGCGTGCCGTTGGGGACGATCAGGTTGGAGATCTCGGGGCGGCCGTTGGGACCGCCGCCCGCCCGAGGATCCGAGGTTATTGCGGTGATCGCGACGTGCCCGGTGATGTCCGTGCCGGAGTTGGTGATGAACTGCTTCGCGCCGTTGATCGTCCAGTGCCCGTCGGCGAGCGTCGCCGTGGTCTTGACGTTGCCGGCGTCGCTGCCGGCCTCGGGCTCGGTCAGGCCGAACGCACCGAGCTTGGTCCCGGCGCAAAGCTCGGGCAGGTACTCCGCCTTCTGGGTCGCGTCGCCGAACAGGTAGATCGGCTGGGTGCCCAGCGAGGTGTGCGCGCACATCGTGATCGCCACGGACGAGTCGACCCGCGCCAGCTCCTCGACGGTGACCGCGTACTGCAGCGTGGTCCCGCCGGCTCCGCCGTACTCCTCGGGGAACGGGATCCCCATCCAGCCGAGCTCGCCCATCTTGGCCACGAGCTCGTACGGGAAGGCCTTCGTGCGGTCCAGCTCCTCGGCCACCGGAGCGACCTCCTGGACCGCGAAGTCGCGCACGATGCGCTGCAGTTCGCGGACGTCTTCGGGCAGATCGAGATCCATGCTGGACTTATACCGACTGAACGGTCTAAGTTGCAAGCGTCAGCTTCGACCCAGGTCCGACCCGCCGATCCGGCAAGCTTCACGAACCGATGCCCGCCCCTCCCAAGCGCCCCCACCTCCGCGAGCGCTACGACAGCCGCCAGCGCGAGGTGCTCGACGCGTGCGCCCAGGTCTTCGCCGAGCGCGGCTACGCCGGGACCACGATCGACCACCTGATCGAGGCGACCGGGCTGGCCCGCGGCGGGCTCTACCACTACATCGGCTCGAAGTCCGAGGCGCTCGGCCGGATCCTCGACGACCTGATGGGCCCGTTGCTCGAGCAGGCGACTGCGGCGGTCGAGGGTCCCGACGCACCCCCGACCGCGAGCGAGCGTCTGCGCGCGATGACCCGGATCTGGGTGCGCCAGGTGGAGACGCACCGCGCCCACGTCGCGGTCTTCGAACAGGAACGGCGAACGCTCGAGCGCGAGGCCGTATGGGACGCCGTGCGCGGTGACCGGCAGGCGTTCGAGGCGTTGCTGCGGCGCGTGCTCGACCAGGGAATCCGCGACGGTGAGTGGTCGATCGACGACCCGCAGCTGGCCGCGCTCGCCCTGCTCGGCATGGTCAACCACTCGGCGCTGTGGTTCACGCCCGGCGGTCGGCTGAACGCCGACCAGGTCGCGGACGGGTTCGTCGACCTCTTCCTGGACGGCGTCCGAACGACCTGATCTGACGGCGCCGCGGCTACCCCCCGACCCCGCCCGGGCCGTTGCCGCCCGCGACGCCCGCGACCAGGATCGTCCGCAGGGCGCTCGCCGCCGGCGTCGGGCTGCGATCGCCGACCGTGGCCACGGCCGTGCGGTGCACGAAGCCGCCCTCCAACGGGATCACCTCGACCGCCGGTCCGGGCGCATCCGCGTCGGACGCCGG
>JBQGEK010000017.1:0-14184 GCA_052039575.1 Patulibacter sp.
TACAAGCACGAGATCTTGGTCGTGGTCGACCGCCTGGTGATGCGCGGCGACGTGCGCAAGCGGCTGGCCGACGGCATCGAGGCCGCGACCGGACTGGCCGAGGGCCTGGTCGAGATCAGCCTCGTCCTGCGCGACGGTGAGGATGCACCCGAGGGCATCCCGCTCGACCACGTCTACAGCGAGAACTTCGCGTGCCTCGAATGCGGGTTCTCGATGCCCGAGATCGAGCCGCGGACGTTCTCGTTCAACGCGCCGCAAGGCGCGTGCAGCCGCTGTACCGGGCTCGGCGCGCAGCTGATCGTCGATCCGGACCTGGTGGTGCCGGACGCCGACCGGTCGCTGAGCGGCGGCGCGATCAAGCCGTGGTCGTCGTCGCCGAACCCGTTCTACCGCAAGCTGCTGGAGGGGCTCGCGGCGCAGTTCGACGTGCCGATGGACGTACCGTGGAACGAGCTCGACCTCGACCAGCAGGAGGGGATCCTCTTCGGCGACCCCGACGGCGAGAAGGTCCCGATGCGGTTCAAGAGCCGCTCGGGCGCGCGGCGCACGTACAAGATGCGCGCCGAGGGCGTGATCGTCAACCTCGAGCGGCGGTACCGCGACACCGACTCCGACGGCGTCAAGGAGAAGATCGAGGAGTACATGTCGATGGTCCCGTGCCCGGACTGCGAGGGGTCGCGGCTCAAGCCGGGCCCGCGCAACGTCCTGGTCGGCGGGATCGGCATCCACCAGTTCTCGGCGCTCTCGGTCCACCGGGCGCTGGAGTGGATCGACGAGGTCGAGCTGACCGCGACCGAGCGCAAGATCGCCAACTTGATCGTGCGCGAGATCAAGGAGCGGCTCTCGTTCCTGGTCGACGTCGGGATCGGCTACCTGACGATGGACCGCGGCGCGGCGACGCTGTCCGGCGGCGAAGCCCAGCGGATCCGGCTGGCGACCCAGATCGGGTCGGCGCTGGTCGGCGTGCTCTACGTGCTGGACGAGCCGTCGATCGGCCTGCATCAGCGCGACAACGAGCGGCTGATCAAGACCCTGGAGCGGCTGCGCGACCTGGGCAACAGCGTGCTCGTGGTCGAGCACGACGAGCAGACGATGCGGCGCGCCGACGTGCTGATCGACATGGGCCCGGGAGCGGGGGAGTACGGCGGCGAGGTCGTCGCCAACGGCACCCCGCAGGAGGTCGAGGCGAACCCGAGCTCGCTGACCGGGCAGTTCCTCTCCGGCGTGCGGGCGATCCCCGTCCCCGAGTCGCGGCGCGAGCGCACCGGCGAGCTGGTGATCCGCGGGGCCCGCGACCACAACCTGAAGGGGCTCGACGTCGCGGTGCCGCTCGGCGTGCTCTGCTCGGTCACCGGGGTCAGCGGCTCGGGCAAGTCGACCCTGATCAACGGGATCCTGCACAAGGCCGCCGCGGCGCAGCTCAACCGGGCGCGGGTCCGGCCGGGGGCGCACGACGGGATCGACGGGATGGATCAGCTGGACAAGGTGATCCAGGTCAACCAGGCGCCGATCGGACGGACGCCGCGCTCGAACCCTGCGACCTACACCGGGATCTTCGACCACATCCGGACGCTGTTCTCGCAGACCCCGGAGGCCCGGGCCCGCGGATACAAGCCCGGGCGGTTCTCGTTCAACGTCAAGGGCGGGCGCTGCGAGGTCTGCAAGGGCGACGGGCAGATCAAGATCGAGATGCACTTCCTGCCCGACGTCTACGTCCCGTGCGAGCAGTGCGACGGCAAGCGCTACAACCGCGAGACGCTCGAGGTCCGCTACAAGGGCAAGTCGATCGCCGACGTGCTGCACATGCCGGTCGACGAGGCGGTCGAGTACTTCGAGAACGTGCCGAAGATCCGGCGGCGGCTGGAGACGATCCAGGACGTCGGGCTCGGCTACGTGCGGCTCGGTCAGCCGGCGACGACGCTCTCGGGCGGCGAGGCGCAGCGGGTCAAGCTCGCGCACGAGCTGGCCCGGCAGGCGACCGGCCGGACGCTCTACATCCTCGACGAGCCGACCACCGGCCTCCACTTCGCCGACGTCGAGCGGCTGCTCGAGGTGCTGCAGCGGTTGGTCTCGGCCGGCAACTCGGTCGTGGTGATCGAGCACGACATGGACGTGATCAAGGCCGCGGACCACCTGATCGACCTCGGTCCCGAGGGCGGCGACGGTGGCGGCACGCTGGTCGCCGAGGGCACTCCCGAGCAGGTCGCCGCAGTCGAGGCGTCGCACACCGGCCGGTTCCTGCGCGACCTGGTCACGCCGGACTCGTCGGCGGTGGCCAGCGGCGGCACCACCAGGCGCAACGGCGACGAGCCGAAGCGGGCGAAGAAGTCCAAGGCCCAGAAGGCGGCCGAGGCGAAGGCCGCGAAGGCCACGATCGACGCGGCGCAGAAGCGGCCGCGGCAGCGGAAGGCGGCGGCATGAGCGACGCTGCCGAGGTCGACGTCGCAGCGGCCGAACGGTTCGTCCGGCTCAACGCGCGCTGGATCGACGTGCTGCGCTACGAGCGGGCGTTCAACGGCGGTTCGGACGACGCGGTGGTGCAGGCGCTGCTGGCGTACCGCAATCCCGACGGCGGGTTCGCCGGTCAGCTCGAGCCCGACCTGCGGACGCCGCGCAGCCAGCCGCAGTCCGCCGAGCTGGCGCTGCGGGTGTTCGAGGAGCTGGGCCACATCCCCGCCGACGTTGCCGGTGGCCTCTGCGACTGGCTGGTGACGGTGACCACGCCCGACGGCGGCGTGCCGTTCACCGACCCTTCGGCCCGGGCTCACCCGGCCGCGCCGCACTGGATCCACGCCAACGGCGTCGACGCGTCGCTCAACCCGACGGCCGCGATCGTCGGGCTGCTCCACCGGCTCGGGGTCCTGCACCCGTGGGTCGAGCGCGCCGCGACGTTCTGCTGGGACCGGCTGGCTGACGCATCGACGGCGATCGAGATGTACGACGTGCGGGCCGCGACGTGGATGCTCGATCCCGCGGTGCCCGAGGCGCCAGCGAGCGCGGCGGCACGGCAGCGGCTGAGCTCCGCGGTCGAAGAGACGATTGCGCTCGACCCCGCCGCCTCGGCTCCGGGGGCGGACGAGCACCGGCTCGGGCCGCTCGCGGTCGCGCCCCGCCCAACCGACCCCGGCCGCGGCCTGTTCCCGGAGGGCACGTTCGACGTGCACCTCGATGCGCTCGGCGCCGAGCAGCGCGAAGACGGCGGCTGGGAGGTCAACTTCCCGACGCTCTCGCCCGGCGCCCACGCCGAGTGGCGCGGATCGGCCACCGTCGACGCACTGCTGACGTTGCAGGCTGCCGGTCGGCTCGACCGACGGTAGGATTTGCCTTCCCTACTCCCGAGTAGGTAGCCTGCCGGGCATGGCCTCCTACGCACTCCGCCCGGTCGACGATGCGTTCATCGACGACGCGAAGATCGTGATCCGCAGCACCGTCGACCTGGCCGCGACCCCGGCCCAGGTCTGGGAGGCCCTCGGCAGCGACCAGATGTGGTCGTGGCTGCCGGTGATCGACCAGCTCGAGTGGCTGACCCCGCGCCCGCACAGCGAGGGCTGCGTCCGCCGGTTGCGGCTTGGCAAGCTGCTGACGGTCGATGAGGAGTTCTACCGCTGGGACGTCGAGCAGCGGGCGACCTTCCGTGTCACCGCGCAGAGCCGCAACATGCTCGACGGCCTGATCGAGGACTTCCTGCTCGAGCCCTCGGCCAAGGGCACCAAGCTGACGTGGACGATGGCGCTGACCCCGCGCCGCGGCAAGAGCCTCCCGCTCGGCCTGCTCGCTCCGCTGCTGGCGCCCGGCAACACCGTCGCGATCGGCGGGATCAAGAAGCTGCTGCGGTAGCCGCGTAGGCTGGGGGCGTGGAGCCTGTTCCTTCCCTCGATCGTGCCCGTGCCGAGCAGTGGCTGCGCAAGTGGCGCTGGTACACCCGGCCGCAACGGCCGTGGAACCGGCTGCGGCTGCACGTCGAGCTGGCCCGTCGCGAGGCGTTCGCCCGCGGGCGGCTGAACGGGGACGTGCTCGGGATGCTGCGCGACGGGCGGCTGACCGTCGGTCCGCAGGTCTTCCTCGAGCCGGGGGTCTGGCTGACCGCCGGCGACCACGGGCGGATCGTGCTCGGCGGCGGGACGTTCCTCAACCAGGGCGTGATGGTCGCCGCCGAGGGCCTGGTCGAGATCGGCGAGCACTGCATGGCCGCCAACGGCTGCCTGATCACCGACGGCAGCCACCGCTTCGACGACCCCGACAAGCCCGTGCCGTGGCAGGGCTTCACCACCAAGGGGCCGACCCGGATCGGCGACAACGTCTGGCTCGGCGCCAACGTGGTGGTCACCAGCGGCGTGACGATCGGCGAGCGCTGCGTGATCGGCGCCAACTCCGTCGTCACCCGCGACATCCCCGCGTTCTCGATCGCCGCCGGCTCGCCGGCCAAGGTGCTGGGGCCGGTCAGCTACCCCGACCCACTCGCCTGACCGGCCCCGCGACGTATGCGTCGCGGGGCCGGGACCCACCGGTCGGCGCTCGACGGTGCGGTCGGTCAGCGGACCCGCAGCGTGCGCGACGTCGGGCGCGAGACGTTCCCGGCGCGGTCGATCGCCTGGACCTTCACCGTGTAGCGGCCCTTCGGCAGCTTGGTGCTCTTGCCGCCGACCCGCCAGGTCGACGTGCCGTGCGCGACCACCGACAGCGGCAGGCCGCAGCGCATCTTCTTGGTCAGGCGCCCGCGGTTGGTGACGTACTGGCACTGCTTGCCGACCTTGCGGGACACGCTGGCCTGGACCCGAGCGACGGAGCCCTTGCTGGCCTTCTTGGTGCGTGTCGCGGTGCAGCCCGTGTCGGTCGCCGTGCCGCGGAGCAGGACGGCGCCGCCGACCCGGGTCCGCAGCGTCGCCGCGCGGACCGTCGCTGTCGGGTTGCGCTGGTCCGTGCAGACCGTCGAAGCCGCGGACGCCGCGGTCAGTGGGCGGCCGGTCACGACCGCGTCGACCTTGGGCAGCACCGGATCGCCGGCCATCCGCGTCAGCGGCACCGTCTCCGGCCCGGACGTCACGGGCGACGCTGCGGTCTCCTGGAACGCCAGGTCGGCGAGCTGGATCGCGCCGGTCGACGGCACGCCCTCGCCGCCGAAGCGCAACTCGACGCGGTCCAGCTGCTTCAGGTCGACGCCCGCGAAGGCGTTGAGCGGAATCCGAAAGCCGTTGAGGGCCAGGTGCCGTGGCTGGGTGGTCGAGGTGTTCGCCCCGAGGGTCGAGAGGATGCCACTCGAGTGGTCGGTCAGCTTGGTGACGCTTTCGCGGCCCGCGCTGTCGACCAGCGCGACCTGCAGGTCCTGCACGGGGCGACCGGCGACCGCGCTCGCCGGGTTGACGGCCCAGTTGTAGCCGAGGCCCAGCGGGTTCCGGGCGGTGTCGGTGAACTGGTACGCGGCGCGGAAGGTCAGCGTCTTGAAGCGGCTGGCATCGCGGGCGATGCCGCGCAGCTGCGCGCTGAGCGATGCGGGCGCGTCCCAGGCCAGAGCGAGCTGCGGGCCCATCGAGCGGTTGAACGAGTTCGCGGTCGCCGAGCCGACCTGCGGACCGGGGCAGGCCTTGATCGGGGTCAGGGACTGGGTCGCCGGCGGGTTGGCCGACTGCGGGTTGGCGAACGAGTCCGGGTTGCACCACTCGAAGAGCGCGAATCCGTCGCCACGGTAGCTGCCGCCGGCGTCGCCCAGCGCGGTCGGGGCCGCCGTGGTCGGCTGCGACGCCGAGCTCGGCCGGACGATGTCCTGCCGCTCAGCGGCCGGCGCGATGTAGGAGTACTTCGTCCGGTCCTGGCAGGCCAGGGCCGTGGCGTTCGGCTCGGTCGGGCAGAAGACGTCGGGGTAGCCGGCCTCGCCGGTGATCCACGGCTTCAGGTCGGTCTCGCCGCCGCCGTAGACCCGGAGGAAGGTCGACATCGTGGCCAGGCCGTTGGCACGCTGCTCGGCCGCCGTCAGGCGGATGTTGGTCCCGGCGTTCGGGCCGCAGGCGGCGTCGCTGCCGGTCCGGTCGCTGCTGACCCAGCGGGTGTTGTACCAGTTGTGGTTGGCGCCCTCGACGTACATCCCGTACTTGGCGAACGGGTCGTCGGGGTTGGCGTACTTGCTGCGCTCGAACGGGTTCCAACCCGAGATCGAGCTGACGTCGCCGTCACAGGCAGGAGCGAGCACCGCGTAGTTGGTGCCCTGTGGGAACTGCTTGTTGCGGTCGATCGGGGCAAGGGCGAACGCGCCGGTCAGGTTGTAACGGGGACCCGGTCGCTGGCGGTTGTAGGTGATGAACTGCGTGACGCCCTCGCCGCCACGCGAGTGGCCCATGATCGCGACGCGGCTGAAGTCGAGCTTGCCGATCAGGTTCGTGCCGACGCCGCCGGGGCCCGGAGTGGTGTCCCAGCTCTTCAGCAGGTCGAGCGAGTTGGCGATGATCTGCGCCCGGGCCAGTCCACCGGCGTCGATCGGGTTGTAGCCGTTCTGGTCGTAGGTCACGACGGCGCCGGCGGAGACGGAGATCACCACGTAGCCGTGGGACGCCATCAGGTCGGCCATGTACTCGTAGCCCTCCCAGCTCGGCCAGAACCCGGTGACCGGGTTCGGCGGCACGAGGTTCGGGCAGCGGCCGGTGGCCCAGATCTGGGTTCCGGAATCCTGGCCCGCGGCGCCGACGCACGCGTTGTGCCGGCCGTGCTGGAAGAGGATCACGGGGTAGGGCCCGGAGCCGCGGGGGCCGTCGCCGGTCGGCCAGGTGACCGTGCCCTCGAGCGGCTGCGGGAAGGAGTTGCCCGGCCCGGCGGTGCTCTCGCCCGGCTCGAGGGTCCCCGGCTGCGTGACGCCGCAGGACGATCCGGAGCAGGTGCGGCCGGTGCTGGTGACCGTGAGCTGGAGGTCACCGGCGTGGTAGTAGCTGCGATTGACCTGGTACGGGCCGGGGGCGGACGGGTCGGGTGGGGCCGCCGTCGCGATGGCCGGCGCGACGAGCAGGCCGACGGCCGCGATCAACGCGACTACGAGCCGGCCGACCCGAGACGGGCCGCCTGGGCGGCGGGGTTGGCGGTCGGCTGGGAACGCTGCTGCAGTGTCGTGCACGTGGGTCTCCGGCGGCCCGTGGTGTGGTCGGGCGTTTGTGGCGAGGTCGAGGGCGCCAAGGCTATGGAGCAGCACCAGGACCGACGTTTGGTCTTTGGGCCAATGCCGATGCCGAGTGGGTATACGACGGTCCAAACATCAAATCTGGATAGCTGCTAATCCCCTTATTCTTTCGTTATTTTGCCTGCAAATCGGCACTTTCAGTGGGCATTCTTGCCCGATTTTGGGTAGATCGCTGACGGATATAGGGTCTGTCGCCCACCACCGGAACGAGGAACGGCTTTGCGGTACTCAGCACGCTCACGGCGGGTTCAAGACGACCGACCCCCAACGCGCCCACGCGCACGCGCGGTGACGCTCACGGCGGCGCTCGCCGTCTCACTGTCTCTCGCAGCGGCCACGGCCTCGGGTGCCGGCGCCGCGGTCCTGACCGTCGACGACGACCGGGTGGAGTGCCCATCCGCCGACTTCACGAGCCTGGTCGACGCCGTAGCGTTCGCCGCGCAGGGTGACACGATCCGGATCTGCGACGGCACGTACGAGGTCTCCGGGCCGTCAGGGCTGAAGATCGAGAAGAACCTCTCGCTCGTGGGCGCGGGCGCCGACAAGGTCACGATCCAGCCGGATGGGTCGGTGCCGTCGCTGGCGACCGCGACCCCCAATGAGCGGGACGAGTTCGGCAACGTCATCACCGTCAAGCGGCGGCTGGTCGAGCTGGCGAACGTCTCGATCTCGGGTCTTACCGTGCGGGCCAACGGCGTGGCGGTGGAAGGCGGGATCGCGCTGATCGACGTCAACGAGTCGCACGTGGAGAACGTGCGGGTCACCGGGCTGGTGCCGGCGGGTGGCCCGGGCACCGGCGACTACGGCGCGGTTCTCGCCAGCCACGGTCACGGCGTGATCCTGGCCAACACGATCGCCGACACCGTCAACGCGGCGACCGTTCGCGGCCTCGCCGTGGACGGATTCAACAAGGCCGGCGTGGTCGTCGACAGCCGGGGCCTGTCCGGTACCGGCCAGATGCCCAACACGATGACCGCGGACCTGTCCGGCGTGACCGTCACCGGCGCCGGGACGTCGCCGACCGTGGCCCAGAACGGGATCGAGGTCTGGGGATCCGGGGCGACCCTGACGCTCGCCGGCAGCGCGATCAGCGGGGTCGCCGGGCCATCGGCGACGCCGGGAACGGCGGCTGCGCTGTATTTCCGTGGCGCGTCGGCGGGCAGCTTGATCGGCGGCTCGGCCGCGACGGCCAATTCGATCGCGGGCAACACGTTCGGCGCGTGGGCGGGCAGCTTCGACGGCACGACCGTCGCGACGCCGTCGATCGACGCCCGGACCAACTACTGGGGCAGCAGCAACGGGCCCAGCCTTCCGCCGACCCGGTCGGCTGGTGACTTCGTCGGGGCGGGCGCTCCGAGCTTCGGCGCGGGCGTTCAGTACGCGCCGTTCGCGGGCACCGCGCCGCGGCCGGTGACCGCCCCACTGCCCGTGGCAGACGCCGCGCCGACCGCTCGCTTCGACACGCTGACCGACGGCGCCGTGGTCGCGCTCGGCGACACGATCTCCCTCGACGTGGTGGCCGCCGACGACTTCGGGGTGCGCGAGGTCGCGTTCCTCGTCGACGGCGAGACGGTCGCGACGAGGAGCAGCTTCCCCTACGTCCACGCCTGGACGCCGAGCGTCGGCGACGGTCGGATCTACGCGGTGTCGGCGGTGGTGACCGACTCGGCGGGGCAGACCACGACGATCACCGCCAACGTCCGGGTCGGTGACGAGCCGGTCGTGCCGCCGGTCGATCCTCCCTACGTGCCGCCGGTAGACCCTCCGACCGATCTGCCCGGGCCGCCGGTCGTCATCGTGCCGCCGGTGATCGACGCCCCGGTGGTGCCCACGGAGGTCGCAGCCTGCCCGCGGGTGTCGGTGCGCGTGACCCGCCCCGTGGCCCGGCCGCGGAACCCCTCTCGGAAGAGCCTGCGCGGCCAGCGGATCGAGCGCGGCGTCACGGTCGGGGTGCGCCCGTCCTCGGACGCCACGGTCACGGCGACCGCACGCGTGCGCTACCGCTACCAAGGACGGATGCGAACGATGTCGCTGCGGTCGGCGCGGGCGTCGGTGGCTGGTGACGCGCGCCGCAACCTCGTGCTGACGACACCGTCTCGCTCGCAGGCGCAGCTGCCCGTCGGACGATCCGTCCGGGTGACGTTGACGGTCACGACCCGGGCTACCGACTGCTCGGGCCCGACGACCCGACGGACCACCGCGACGTTCAACACGCGGATCGCCCGGGTGGGGGTGGCGCGCTAGCGTCGCCGGCTACGGGTGCGCAGCGGACCGAGGCTAACCCTCCTCGGTCCGCTGGAACCGCGCGAGCGAGCCCTGGAACCGCTGGAGCTCGTCCGGCGGGATCGCGTAGGTGTGCTCGCGGCCGGGGAAGACCCCGCCGCGGACCTCGTCCGCGTAGGACTGGATCGCGGCGACGGCGTCGTGGTGGCCGTGTGCGTACTGCTTGACGAACTTGGCGGTGCGACCGTCGAGCAGGCCGAGCAGGTCGTGCCAGACCAGCACCTGGCCGTCGGTCGACGACCCGGCGCCGATCCCGATCACCGGGATCGACAGCAGCGGCATCAGCTCCTCGACCACGGCGGCCGGAACGGCCTCGAGGACCAGGGCGCAACAGCCCGCGTCCTGCAGGGCCAGCGCGTCGTTGACCAGCTGGACCGCCTGGCCGGCCTGACGGCCCTGGGCGCGCAGCCCGCCGAGCGCGGTTGCGGTCTGGGGGGTCAGGCCGAGGTGGCCGACGACCGGGATCCCGGTCTGGACGATCGCGCGGGCGCGGTCGATCATGATCCCGCCGCCCTCGATCTTGACGGCCTCGGCCCCGGCGTCCTTGACGAACCGCTGGGCGGTCTTGATCGCCTCGTAGTCGGACGCCTCGTACGAGCCGAACGGCAGGTCACTGACCATGAACGGGGTGCGCAGGCCGCGACGAACGGCGCGGCCGAGCATCACGAGCTCGTCGACGGTGGCGGGCACGGTCGAGTCGAGGCCGAGCACGGTGGTTGCGGCGCTGTCGCCGACGAGCACCATGTCGACGCCGGCGGCCTCGGCCACGCACGCCGACGGGTAGTCGTAGGCGGTGACCATGACCAGCTTCTGGCCGAGCCGCTTGAACTCCTGCAGCGCGGTGACGGTGACGGGGGAGCGCTCGCTGGCGGCGCGCTCGATGACGGGACTGGCAGACATCTTCGAATCTCCTGGGGGAGGTCGGATCGTGCGGGAGTGGCCCGCTAGGCGACCGCGGTCGGTCGCGCTTCGTCGGTCAGCAGGGTGGCGACGGCGTCGTCGACGTCGATGATCCGGTTGGTGCCACGCTCGACGTGGACGACGACCGGCTCGTACGTCGCGAGGTCCTCGCGCGAGTACTGCGCGTAGCTGATGATGATGATCGTGTCGCCGCGGTGGACGAGCCGGGCGGCGGCGCCGTTGACCTTGACCTCGCCCGAGCCGCGCTCGCCGACGATCGTGTACGTCTCGAACCGCTCGCCGTTGTCGACGTTGACAACGGCGACCTGCTCGTGGACGAGGATGTCGGCCGCCTCGAGCAGCTCGGGATCGACGGTGATCGAGCCGACGTAGTGCAGGTCGCTGTCGGTCACCGTGGCGCGGTGGATCTTGGACTTCAGCATCGTGCGTTGCATGGTTCAGATCAGCCTTGGGTCGGACCGTGTGCGGCGAGGGTCTGGTCGGGTGAAGGAGCCACGCCCGGAGCGGTCGGCTCCAGGACGAGGTTGTCGAGCAGGCGAACCGGCCCGACGGGAACGGCGACGAGCAGCAGCGACCGGCCGTCGAGCACGGTGCGGCCGCGGAGGGTGTCGGGATCGACGACGGTCAGGTACTCGGCGGTCAGGCCCGCCTGGTGCAGCTTCTCGGTTGCGGCGGCGACGATCGTCGCGACGTCCCGCTCGCCGGAGAAGGCGAGCGCGGCGGCCGCCGAAAGCGCTTCCGGGATCGCGACGGCCTGGGCCCGCTGCTCGGCGGACAGCCGCACGTTGCGGCTCGACATCGCCAGACCGTCGGTCTCGCGGATCGTCGGCTGGACGCTGATCTCGACGGGCAGGTCGAGGTCGCGGACCAGCCGCTGGACGACAAGCGCCTGCTGGGCGTCCTTGGCGCCGAAGAAGGCGACGTCCGGCTGGACCATGTTGAGCAGCTTGGTGACGACGGTGGTGACACCGTGGAAGTGCTCGGCACCGCGGTGGGCGCCCTCCAGCCGCGTGGTCAGGTCGCCCGACACACGGACCTCGGTCGCGAAGCCGGTCGGGTAGACCTCGTCGACCGTCGGGGCGAACAGCACCTCGGCCCCGGCGTCGGTCGCGAGCTCGACGTCCTCGGCTTCGGTCATCGGGTAGGCGGCGAGGTCGCCGGCGTCGCCGAACTGACGCGGATTGACGAACGACGAGACGACGGTCACGTGAGCGTGTCCACGGTCGTTCGACGCCGAGATCAGGGAGAGGTGACCGGCGTGGAGCGCGCCCATCGTCGGGACCAGCCCGACGGTGCAACCGGCCGCGCGGGCCTGGCGCACGAAGTCGCGGAGCTCCGCGACGGAGCGGATGACCCTCACGAGCGGTGACCCGGTGCGCTGTGCGGCCGGTTCCCGCCGGAGGGGCGGGCGGGCGCAGGGCGCCGGGGGGCCAGTCGAGGGCGGTGCGCGCCGAGGCGCGCGGTACGACAGAGCTTCATCGTGGTCTCCGGTCCAGCTCCACGGGGGATGCCGGTCGCGTTACAGGAAAGAGGTGCTGCGTTGGTCCTCGGTCCGTCCCACATTCGCGGTGACGGCCGTACCGGAGTTGTAGCACTCCGCACGAAGAACGCAACACCCCGCACGACGAGACCGGCAGGACGAGTCCCGGCGAACGTGACCCGGTACCGTCCGAGGAGATGGGTTCCGCACCCCACCGCACGACGTCCGAGGACTCCGTGCTCGCGCGTCGGGGGCGGCTGGAACGGCTCCACGAACAGGCGCGACAGTGCACGCGCTGCCCGCAGCTGGCCGCCAACCGGACCACCGTCGTCTTCGGTACCGGCGACCGCGACGCCGCCCTGATGCTGGTCGGCGCGCCGTCGGAGCAGAACGAGGATCGGCAGGGGCTGCCGCTGGTCGGCGCGACTGGGCGGTTGCTGACGGAGCTGCTGCGCGAGATCGGGCTCGAGCGCGACGAGCTCTACATCACCAACATCCTCAAGTGCCGGCCGCCGCAGAACCGCGACCCGCTGGCCGAGGAGGTCGCGCACTGCCGCGACTACCTGGAGCAGCAGATCGCACTGGTCGCGCCGCGGCTGGTCTGCACCCTGGGCAACTTCGCGACCAAGGTGCTGCGCGGCGACCCGGCCGGGATCAAGCAGGTCCGCGGGACCGTCGAGATCCGCACGATCGGCGAGCGCACCGTCCGTCTGCTGCCGTTGATGCACCCCGCCGCGGCGCTCTACCACCGTACGATGCTCGACCTGCTGCGCGCGGACCTGGCCCAGGTCCCGGGCGTGCTGGCGTTGCCCGCCCCGGCGCAGGTCGAGCCGGCACCGCCCCCCGCGCCCGAGCCCGAGGCCGGCGGCGAGCCGGATCCGGTCCCGGACGAGTCGGATGCGCGGCACGACCAGACGCCGCAGAGCGACCAGATGGAGCTCTTCTAGGTGTCCGGAGCGGCCTTCGGCTTCCTGCCCTACACCTGGAACAGCGTGCTGCTGGACGTCGTCCAGGCGCTGCTCGTCGCGTTGCCCGCCGCCGGTTTGCCGCTGCTGCTCCGGCGGTTCGCCGGCGGCCGGATCCTGTCGCTGATCATGCCGGTCTCGATCGTGGTGGTCGTCGCCGGTCTCGCGGTGCTGCCCGGGGCTGCGATCACGCTGACCTGGCTGGCGCTGCTGGCGGTGCCGGTGCTGGCGGCCGCCACGCTCGGCTGGGGGATGCACGGAGCCCGACCGGGGTGGGCGATCGCCGCGGTGCCGCTGTTCGCGATGGCCGTGGCCTACGAGGGCGAGATCGCCGGCGACGTGGAAGCGATGGCGCTGACGGCGCTCAGCTGCGTGGCGCTGGCGCGGCTGCTCTGCGGCGTCGTCGGCGCTGACCGCAGGGTGAACGGGCAGGTCTGGGTCCGCGTGGCGCTGGTCGCGATGGCGGTGATCGACGCGGTCCTGGTCTTCTCGTCCGCCCTCCAGGGGCCGAACGCGACGCTCAACGCGGCGGTGCCGGCCGAGCAGCTGCCGCGGTTGCAGTTCGTGACCTTCAACGGAGCATCGATGGGCTACGGCGACGTCTTCGTCGCGGCGGTGCTCGGCGCGGTGCTGGCCGCCGAGGGAGCGTCACGACGGACCCAGTGGACCGCAGCCTGGGCGGTCTTCGTCGCGTCGCTGGTCTTCTCGCTGCTGTGGGCGTTCGACAGCATCTCCACGCTGCCGGCGACGGTCCCGGTGGCGGTGGTGCTGCTGGTCTTCGGGGGCTTCCGCGGCTGGCAGGCGGGCTGGTTCGGGCGTCGGACGGCACCCGCCTGACCGCGACGCGCGCTGCACGGTCCCGCGGCAGTGGGTCGTGGTGTCGAGCCGGACCCGCATAGCGCGCCGCGCACTGCACGGTCCCGGCTACCGGCTGGCCGAGCAGCGCAGCGCCCGGTTCGAGCTTCCACGCAGCTTCCAGGCCACCCGTGCCTGGTGCTCGACCACCTCGGCGACCGTCAGCGCGTCGGCGACGGTCGGCCCGACGGCGAGGACCCCGTGCCGGCCGAGCAGGACGGCGTTCGAGGACCCCAGCGCGGACGAGACGTTGGACGCCAGCTCGGCCGACCCCGGTGGGGCCGGAGCGGCGGTACGGATCGGGCCGATCCCGTAGTAGGCGAGGTCCTCGAGCTCCGGCTCGAGCGGTGCGTCGAGGAAGCTCCAGGCGGTCGCTGCCGCGCTGTGGGTGTGGATCACCGCGGCGACGTCGGGGCGTGCCCGGTAGACGGCCAGGTGCAGCGGGAGCTCACGGGACGGGGTCGCGGCGCCTGGCGCGTGGCCGCTGGCGACCTCGACCGAGACCAGGTCGCGGCGGCGCA
>JBQGEK010000018.1:0-1627 GCA_052039575.1 Patulibacter sp.
TTCGATCCGCTTCTCCAGGCCGGGGCTCCGGAAGATCCGCTGGACGAAGATCCCGGGGGTGTGGATATGGTCGGGATCGAGTTCGCCGACGTCGACCAGCTCCTCGACTTCGGCGATCGTGACCTTGCCGGCGGTGGCGACCAGCGGGTTGAAGTTGCGGGCGGACTTGCGGTAGACGAGGTTGCCGGCGGTGTCGCCCTTCCACGCGCGGACGATCGCGTAGTCGGTCACGATGCCGCGCTCGAGCAGGTAGTCGCGACCGTCGATCTCGCGGGTCTCCTTGCCGTCGGCGACCGGGGTGCCGACGCCCGCGGGGGTGTAGAAGGCGGGGATCCCGGCGCCGCCGGCGCGCAGCCGCTCGGCGAGCGTGCCCTGGGGGACCAGGTCGACTTCGAGCTCCCCGGAGAGGAACTGCTGCTCGAAGATCTTGTTCTCCCCGACGTACGACGAGACCATCTTCTTGATCTGGCGGTTAGCGAGCAGCAGCCCGAGGCCGAAGTCGTCGACGCCGCAGTTGTTGGAGACCACGGTCAGGTCGTCGACGCCGCTGTCGCGCAGCGCGGAGATCGCCGTCTCGGGGTTGCCCGAGAGTCCGAAGCCGCCGACCGCGATCGAGGCGCCCGACGGGATGTCGGCGACCGCGGCCTCGGGCGACGCGACGAGCTTGGGCGGCGGGCTGGGACGGGTCATGCGCGGACTGTCCCGCGCCCGCGTTGAGAAGTCCAAGACCAGTCAGCCGCATAACTCATAAGCTGCTGTGATGGATTTGCGCCGCCTGCGGTACTTCGTCGCCTTGGCGGACGTGCAGCACTTCACGCGGGCCGCCCAAGCCCTCGGCATCGCGCAGCCCGCGCTCTCGCAGCAGATCCGCCGGCTCGAGGCCGAGGTCGGGCTGCAGCTCGTCGCCCGCTCGACCCGCAGCGTGGCGCTGACCCAGGCCGGCGAGGCGCTGGCCGCCGGGGCACGACGCGTGCTGCGCGACGTCGATCAGCTGACCGACGAGCTGGCCGCGATCCGGGGCGTGCAGACCGGTCGCCTGGTGGTCGGCGTGACCCGGACGCCCGGCGCGGTCGACGTCGCCGCGGTGCTGGCGACGTTCCACCGGACGTATCCCGGCGTCGAGCTCGACGTGCGCGAGGACCTGAGCGTCGGCCTGCTGGCGGGGCTCCGGGCGGGCGAGCTGGACCTGGCGGTGGTCGCCGAGGGCCCGTCGCTCGACGTCCACGGAATCGATCTGCGGACGGTGGCGAGCGAGCCGTTGGTGGCGATCGTGCCGCCGGGGCACGCGCTGGCCGCGCGGTCGACGCTCGACTGGCGGGATCTGATCGGCGCGCGAGTCGTCACCTTCCACCGCGGCGCGACGATCCGCGAGCAGCTCGAGGACGCCGCGGCCCGCAACGGAGCGGTGCTGCGGGTGGCGTTCGAGACCGCCGACGTGCGGCGCGCGCGGGAGATCGTGGCCCACGGGCTGGCGGTCGGCGTGCTGCCGGCGTCCGACGCGGATGCGCCCGGACCGGCGGTCGAGGTGATCCCGTTGGAGGGCGGCTTCGTGCACCGCACGGCCGTGGCCACGGTCGGCGATCGCAGCCCGACGCCGGCGGCGAGCGCCCTGCGGACGATCCTGGTC
>JBQGEK010000019.1:0-13428 GCA_052039575.1 Patulibacter sp.
CTGTGCGGATCGGGGTTTTCGTCGCGGGCGGCGCGAGCGCGGGAAGGGCCGACGACCCGGCAGGGCCCTCGGCGGTGCGGCGCTACGCCGCCCAGGCGGCGACGTTCGCGTCCGGTCCGGCGTCCCAGGCCGCACCTCGGGACACGGCCTCGGCCCGCGCCACGCGCGTCCAGCCGTCGGTCTGCGGCACCTCGGCCACGGCGGTCGTGGTGTCCCGCAGGAACTGCTCGACGGCGGCGACCAGGGCGGCCGCCTCGTGCGGCGTCGCCGACGCGGGAACCTCGATGCGCACGGAGCTTGGAGCGGAGCTCATGCCGCGGAGGCTAGCGACGGATCGTCGTCGCTGCGATGCCGCCGCGACGCAATCCCGACGAAGGGCGGGGCGGAAGGGGCCAGCGAGTCCCGTCGGCGCCCCGGACTCAACGGGTGAGGAACCGCTCCATCAGCTCCAGGTGCTCCGGAATCGCCAGCAGGAACGAGTCGTGCCCCCACGGCGACGCGACGTTGTGGCGCTCGACCGGGATCCCCGCGCCCACCAGCGGCGCCGCCAGGTGGTCGCTGTGCTCCGGCCCGAACCGCCAGTCCGACGTGAAGCTCTCGACCAGGAACCGCGTGCCCGCTGCCTTGACCCGTTCCAGGCGCTCCTCGTGGTCCGGCCGCTCGTACGGCGCGAAGGCGTCCATCACACGCGTGAGGTACAGGTAGGAGAGCGGGTCGAACCGGTCGAGGAACGAGTCCGCCTGGTAGTGCAGGTAGTGCTCGACCTCGAAGTCCGGAGCGAACCAGCTGTGCCCGTCGCGCGCCGGCGGGGCATGCGGATCGCGACGCGTGCGGCCGAACTTGCTCGCCAGCGCCTGCTCCGACACGTACGTCACGTGCCCGAGCATCCGCGCCGCCGACAGACCGGCCGCCGGAATCTTCCCCGTCCCGACGTAGCGCCCGTTGCGGAAGTCCGGATCGCGCAGGATCCCCTCGCGCGCCGCCGTCGACAGCGCGATGTTCTGGGCGGTCAGCTGGGCCGAGGCGCAGACGATCACCGCGCGCTCGATGCTCTCCGGTGCCTGCAGCGCCCACTCCAGCACCTGCATGCCGCCGAGCGACCCGCCGATCGCCGCGAAGATCTTCTCGATCCCGAAGTGCGCCAGCAGGGCGCGTTGGACGCGGACCAGGTCGGCGACGGTCATCGCCGGGAAGTCCAGGCCGTACGGCAGGTTGCTGCGCGGATTGGTCGACGACGGACCGGTCGTGCCGCGGCAGCCGCCGAGCAGGTTCGCGCAGACGACGAAGAAGCGCTTGGTGTCGACCGTCCGGCCCGGACCGACCAGCAGGTCCCACCAGCCCTGACGCTGCGGATCGCCGTGGTGGCCGGCCGCGTGCGCGTCGCCGGTCAGCGCGTGGCAGATCACCACGACGTTGCTGGCGTCCCGGTTGAGCTCGCCGTAGGTCTCGAACGCGACGTCGATCGGCCCGAGCTCCTCGCCGTTGTCCATCCGCAGTGGTGCTTCGGCCGAGTACAGCCGCACCATCTGGGTGTAGACCTCGCCGACGCCGGGGCCGCGGTCCTGTGGTTCTCCCTGGGGCTCGATCGTTCCGTGCGTCATCCGCGATGACCTCTGCTCGTCCGCGTCGACGTTGGAGCCTGGCCGCAATCAGTCAGGGGCACGGGTTTTGACTCTAACCATCCGGGACTCCGAGCGGTGCCCGGACGTGCGCGTGAACGCGTCCGGGCACCGCCTCGAGCGGCACCGATGGCCGGAGATGGCCTACCGGCAGCGCATGCCCAGCTGGGTCGAGCCGTTGCGGACGCGACCGTTCTGCCCGGCGAACCGCAGCGTGGCGCGGCGGTCCGTGCTGCAGGCCTCGCGGGTGACCTCGAGGATTCCGTTCTTACCGCCGTTCAACCGCAGGTCGAAGCGGCTGACCGGAGCATCCGGCAGGCCCTCGAAGCGCGCGACCAGCTTCTTGTTGCGCACCGTGGTGGTCGCCCGCACGTTGATCTGGACGCCGTCCCCGCGCAGCGGGAGCACCAGCGCGGGCAACGTTGCTACCCGGCGACCGGTCGACGTCGTGCGCTCACCCTGCACGAAGTAGACCGGGCCGGTCAGCGGCTTCGGCAGCAACGGCGAGTGGACGGTCGCCCTGCCGACGATCGACTCGCGCGGACACTTCGGGTCGCGAGCCGCGCCGACGTCGGTCGCACAGAGCGCGCGGGCGTTCTGCGGATCGAGCGCCAGCGTCAGCGGCATCGTCACGTCGACGCGCCGCAGGCCCGATTGGGCCTTCGGCATCGTCAGCCGCGCCTGGATCCCGGGATGGCCGCCGCGACGCAGCGTCCGCCCCTTGCCGACCAGGCTCAGGCTGAGCTTGGGCGACAGGGGCAGCGCCTGGCAGCCGCCGACCCGGTAGCCGTGCGCGACCCACTTCTCGGCCCCGTTGGCGGCACCGAACGTGCCCGACGCGCGCTGAGCCGCGCAGCTCGTCGGGTTGACCGTGAAGTCCTTGCGGTCGAGCACGAAGTCCAGCGACCGCAGGCGGACCGGGATCCCCGAGAGGACCGTCGGCAGCGGATCGCTGACCGCTGTGACGTGCGCGTCCTCAGGGTCGATGAACAGCGCCTGGCGGACCAGCACCGTGCCCAGGTCGAGCGGTCCGGCGATCACCCGCACGCGGGTCGAGAGGCCGTACGGCGCGCCCTTGTAGGGACCGGTCAGGTACGCGTCGCCGGTCAG
This sequence comes from Patulibacter sp., assembly GCA_052039575.1. Lineage (GTDB taxonomy): Bacteria > Actinomycetota > Thermoleophilia > Solirubrobacterales > Solirubrobacteraceae > Patulibacter. The sequence goes on from JBQGEK010000019.1 coordinate 2,730, forward strand.
CGGGAACGGCTGCGGACCGGTGCCCGCGGTCACGGTCACCGAGCCGACGCGCGACTCGTTGCCGCACGTGCCGGCCGAGGCCTGCGCGTCCGGGCAGAGCGGGACGCCGTCGATCTTCGCCAGCAGGCCCGGCGGCAGCTCGACCTTTACGTCCTTCAGGTGCGCCTGGCCGTCGGGCCGCGTGATCCCGATGCTGAGCGGCGAGAACAGCCCCGCCGTCGGCGACGCGGTGCGCGCCAGGAACCCGGGCGCGAACGCCCCGAGCATCGGCGCGCAGTCGACCGAGAAGCTGTCGCTCAGCGACACGGTCGGACCGCCGGCCCACGACTTCGCGCTGATGTCGACGTTCTTCGCTCCGCACGTGGCGGGCGTCGTCAGCGGCGCGCGCGGGCCACCCTCGAGGCTGACCCGCAGCGTGCTGAACGGCAGCTCCGGGTTCTCGTTGAAGACGACCCGCAGCCGCCCGGTGACCGGGTCCGCGTCGACCAGGCCGGCGAGCTTGACAACCACGCCGCTGCCCTCGGCGGCGATGTACATCGCCAGCGTCGAGCCGAACGGGTTGTCGTTCTGCGCGGCCAGGTACGCCCGACCCCGCAGCGGCTGCTCGAGCAACGGTGTCTCGATCGTCACCGAGCCGAGCGACGAGCTGTCCGGGCAGGCGGCGGGCGCCGTGCTCGACAACGCGATCTGCGCCGGTGCGCACGAGCTCAGACCGTCCGCGGCTGACGGGTTGACGTTCATCCCCTCCGGCAGCAGGATCGCCAGGTCCTTGAGGTGGGCGCTCGCCGGCACCTGCGGGCTGGCCGACTGCGGGACCGACACGGTCACGTCGAGCCCGGTCGGGCTGTCCGGGGCCGTCGTGGTCGGGCGCACGCTGACCGACGGGTTGAACGGCAGCGACTCGCAGCCGGTGATGACCAGCGGCTCGCCGCTACCGCGCTGGGTCGTCGCGAACTTCGGGCTGGATGCCCCCGGCGACGGCCACGAGGTCGCATCCGCGCCGAAGCGCAGCGACTCCCCCGTGCAGCGGCTCGGGTTGATGATCATCGGCTTCTCGGGGACGTTGGCCGGCCCGGTGACCATCGAGAAGTCGGGCCGGGACGTCACCCGCTCGGCATCGTGGATCTCGGCCGCCGGCACCCCCCAGAGCACGACCCGCGTGCCGGTCAGGGCCAGGGCCTGCGAGATCCCGCGGACGCTCGCCGAGAGCCCGTAGTCGCCCCCCGAGCGCACGTGCCCATTGAGCTTGATAGTCGTCTTGACGACGTTGAAGCCGAACTGCGCGGGCACGCCGGGCGGCGGGACCATGTTGTAGATCGGGAACGACTGCTCCGCGAAGCCGCCGATCCCGACCCATGCGACGCCGACCTGGCTCGCCAGCGGGCACTGCGCCGAGTAGTCCAGCGACAGCTGCTGGTTGGTGCACGTCGGCATCGCCGTCGGGTTGAAGATCAGCCCCCGCGGCAGGTCGACGTCGACGTCCTTGATGCTCTCCGTCGGGTCCGCGCCACCCCAGTCGTTCGGGATCGCCGGGAACTGCAGGTCGAAGGTCGCGTCGGGATACGCGCCCGCGTTCAGCTGCGGCGCGTCCGGGGTCGGGTTGGCGATCGTCCCGGGGTCGGTCAGCGCGGCTTCGAAGCCGGCCAGTTCGAACGCCTGGGCGGGAGCCGCGAGCGCGAGCGCCGCGACCGTGGTGATCGCTGCAGCGGCCACGCGACGCGTGATCGAGGTCCTCATCGGGAACCGCCCTTCTTGCTCGTGCTCGTTCGGTTCGCCCGGAAGGTCACCGTTCGCCGGTGCTCGTCGAGCGCTTCCGAGTACTCGACCGCCAGGCGAACGCGCAGACGGCCCTTGCGACGCAGGTCGTTGCGCGCGGCCTTGGTGAGCCGCAGGCTCAGGCGGTAGGTCGTGGCGCGGGTCGCCTTGCGGGTCGCGCGAGCCACGGTTCGACCGCTCTTGCCGGCGACCGTGCCGGTCATGGTGGCGCGGAGCGTGCCGGGCTCGGTCACCGTGACCGGCACCAGCAGACGACCGGTCCGCGCGGCGGTGCGCAGCGCGCTCGCCGAGGGCGCGCGGACCCGGAACGACGGCGACGGGCCGACGACCGGCGCCTGGAACCCGGCCGATCCGAACAGCGACCGATCGGGCTGGGGGACCGGAGCCGGCCGGCACGCCTCGCCGGTGCACCCTCCGCCCGGGTCGCGCGGCGCCACGTGCTGCGACGCGAGGCCGCCACCGATGCGCGCCGTGTAGAGATCGCCGAGCGCGTCACGGTCCTGCGGCACCAGGCGGTCCGCGGTCACGAAGAACACGTTGCTGCCATCCGGCGCCGCGTCGCCGAAGCTGGCCGGTTCACCGCTGACGCCGGAGCTCAGCAGCGCCAAGCCGCGGCCCGGCGTGTACTGGTAGACGTCCCCGACGTCGTTGCCGTCTCCGGGGACCAGTCGGTCCGCACTGTCGAAGAAGACCCGTCCGTCGTCCAGGACCGCGCGGCTCTGGCGCCCGTCGAAGGTGGTCGCGAGCCAGCCGAAGCTCGCCGCCGCACCGATCCGGTGCATCCCGTCGGGCCCGCACGACAGGCAGGTCGGGGCGCTCGCCGGCGACTCGACGCTCCAGGTGTAGACGTTGCCGCAGAACCCGTCGTCGCCGGGGCGGCCGAACGCCTTGCAGGCTTGATCGGCGTTGTCGTTGCCGAGCACGGACGAGAAGCTCTGGAACGCGATGTGGCGTCCGTTCGGGCTGACCCGAACATCCGGCATGCTGCCTTCGCGGTCGAGGGCCGCCACGACGTGCAGGGCACCGGTCTGCGAGTCCACGACGTAGATCAGACCCGCGGCGCCGGGGTTGGTCCCTGGGCGGAGCGGTTTCATCGCGAAGAACCACGAGTAGCGACCGTCCGGGGAGACCCGCAGGAGGCCCAACCCGAGCCCTCCGGCGTCCGGCGCGGTGTGCGTTGCCGTGAGGTTGACGAGCTGATCGTCGTCGGCCGTCCACCGGTAGAGCCAGTTCGGCCGGACCCCGGAGAACTCAGCGTCATCGGTGAGCGGCTCGGTGCTGACGAAGGTCACGGTGCGACCGTCCGCTGACGCCTCCCACGCCAGGGCCTCGCCCGGTGCCGAGGCGTCGTCGCCGGCGCGGCGCGACCGAACGACCAGGCTCGTCCCCTGACCCTCGACGTGCTGGTAGAGGGTTCGGTTGCCGCTGTTCATCGACTCGCGGTTGACCTCGAAGGTCAGCCGGGTGCCGTCCTCGGAAACGATGTTCTGATCGCGAGGCGGGGTGTCGGCCAGGCGAGCTGACGCTTCGAGAGCGGCTCCGTTCGGCAGCCGACTGGCGAGCGACAGCCGTCCGTCGTGCCACAGGTACGCCGCGCGCATCCCCTCGGGGGCGCCCTCGACCATCGGCACCGTGGCCGTGAACCCGACGGCCGATAGATCCGAGTTGCCGCCAAGATACGCGAACTGGCCGCCGAACCCGGTCATCTCCTGGTACATCGCGGGCGACTCGTTGGCGACGATCAGCCGGTAGGAGTGCGGCTGCGTCAGGTCGCGGACGTAGAGGTTGCTTCCTCCGTCGATCGCGCCGGGCGCGAGCGCGTGGGTGGCGGCGACGACCGCCTTCGTGCCGTCGTCCGACATCCCGAGCGTCGCCTTGATCAGCATGCCCGTCGGAACGAGCGGACCGTCGGCTCCGCGGGTCAGCCAATCGGTGGCGCCGCGAGCGCCCACGTAGGTCGTCTCGTACGTCACCGTCTCGGCCCCGGCGAACGCGCCCGCTGCGTAGAACAGCGCGCGGTTGCCGTCGGTCGATGCGGCCACCGCCGACGTGTTCATGATGTCGTTGCCGCCCTTGTCGACCGGCGAGATCTGCTCCCAGGCTCGGCAGTCGGGCAGGTTCGCCGCGGCGCCGGAGCGGAACTCGGCGTTGGGGCAGGCGTCGGCAGCGGTGGCAGTCCCTGGTCCTGTCAAGCCGACTACCGCGGCGACGGCCAGCACGATCCCCGTGCGTAGCGCGTGTCTCATCTTCTCTCCCTGGAAATGAGTGACCGTACGTGTGCCGCAGTATGGATACTGGTTGTACGAACCAGCGGTACGCAGCAGAGCAGCACCGTAGCGGTTGACAACTGTTCACGCAAGTCAGCTGCGGTCAAGGGGAGCCGCGGTTGGGCCCGATCACCGCCGCCAATCGGCTAGGCAACAGGGGATCAACGGATTCGAACCCGTGGAGCGAAGAATCAGCAGCGGTACCGAATCGCACCGCAGTGGAGACGATCGGTCGACTCGACCCTGCCAAGTCGATGAGTACCAGAAACACCGACCGGCCTTGCGGCGTCACGCTCGGCGACGCCAGACCCGGGCCGCCAACCGGCGGCCCGGGAGTGACGCGGCCTAGCTCGCCGCGACCGCGAGCGCCTGATCGAGGTCCTCGATCAGGTCGTCGATGTGCTCGATGCCGACCGACAGGCGGACCAGGTCCGGCGACACGCCGGCGGCCTTCAGCTCGTCCTCGTTGAGCTGGGCGTGGGTCGTCGAGGCGTTGTGGACGGCCAGCGACTTGGCGTCGCCGATGTTGACCAGGTGGCTGAAGACCTTCAGCGACTCGATGAACTTGCGGCCACCGTCGAACCCGCCCTTGACCCCGAACGCGACCAGACCACCGAAGCCGCCGTTGAGGCTGCGCTTGGCGACCTCGTGGTACGGATCGTCCTCCAGGCCGGGGTAGCTGACCCACTCGACCGCCGGATGATTCTTCAGGTGCCTGGCGACTGCGAGCCCGTTCTCGTTGTGGCGCTCCATCCGCAGGGAGAGCGTTTCGACGCCCTGCAGGATCAGGAAGGCGTTGAACGGCGACAGTGCGGCACCGGTGTTGCGCAGCAGCACCGTCCGCGCGCGCAGGACGTAGGCGACCGGGCCGGCGGCCTCGGTCCAGACGACCCCGTGGTACGACGGATCCGGCTTGGCCAGCGTCGGGAAGCGGTCCGGCTGGGCCGCCCAGTCGAACTTGCCCGAGTCGACGATCGCGCCGCCGATCGAGGTGCCGTGGCCGCCCAGGTACTTGGTCAGCGCGTGGACCGCGATGTCCGCGCCCTGCTCGAACAGCTTCGCGCCGATCGGGGTCGGGACGGTGTTGTCGACGACCAGCGGCAGGCCGTGCTCGTGCGCCTTGTCGGCCCACGCCTTGACGTCGAGGATGTTCAGCTTCGGGTTGCCGACGGTCTCGGCGAAGACGAGCTTGGTGTTCTCGTCGACCAGCGCGTCGATCGACGCCGGGTCGTCGGCGTCGGCCCAGCGGACCTCGATCCCGTACTGCGGCAGCGTGTGCGCGAACAGGTTGTAGGTGCCGCCGTAGAGCTGTGTGACCGACACGATGTTGTCGCCGGCGGTCGCGATGTTCAGCACCGAGTAGGTGATCGCGGCCATACCGGACGCCGTCACCAGCGACGCGGCGCCACCTTCGAGCAGCGCCAGGCGCTGCTCGAGCACGTCCCACGTCGGGTTCATGATCCGCGTGTAGATGTTGCCCGGCTTGGCCAGCGCGAACAGGTCCGCCGCGTGCTGGACGTCGTCGAAGACGTACGACGTCGTCTGGTAGATCGGCACGGCGCGCGAGTTGGTCGCCTCGTCGGGTGCCTGGCCGCCGTGGATCGCGATCGTCTCGGGACGGTAGTTCGGCTGCTCGTCGGTCATGGAGTCTCCATGGGGGCGGGATGGAACGGTCCCGACGAGTCTCGCGGAAACCACCGCCACCGGGGTGAACCTGCCGTTCCCCCGGTCCGATCGCGCCTGACTCGCCGGCTGCGCTTCGCGAAGCCTAGCGCAGAGGTTCGGCCTAATGTTGTAAATCAGGTCAGGATTCAGCGGTGATCAAGGAATGGTCGGTAACCCTCACCGGCTGCGTGCGGTTGGGGGCGATGGGAACCCCGAATCGCACGCAGCCGGCTGCTGCCGCAACGGCGCGTGCGGTTTGAGGCGAAACCGTTGCCGTCCCAACCCCATACGCAACGTCGGATTCGGCACGCTCGCATGACACGTGTCCTCCGCCCGCGGATCGCCGCCGAGAGGTCCTCGCACTCGATCGGAGCACCCATCATCGCCTCGCCCCAACGGTCCCGAGTCGCCCTGCCCGCCGGACTCGTTCCACCGCCGTCGTTCGGGCCTGAGCAGACGATCCGGTGGCTCGCCGGGCGTCAGCACGATGTTGTGTCTCGACGGCAGCTGCTCGCCGCGGGGCTGAGCCCGGATCAGGTCACCGACCGGGTGCGGCGCGGGGTGCTGACGCGCATCCACCGCGGGGTGTTCACGCTGTCCTCGCGGCCTCTGCCGCCGCACGGACGCTTCGCCGCCGCCGTCCTGGCCGGCCCTGACGACACGGTGCTGAGCCATCGCTCGGCAGCACAGCTTCACGGCATGCTCCCCCAGGATCGCGGCCCCGTCCACGTGACGACCGCGGAGATCTCCCGAAGTCGCCTCGGGATCGTCATCCACCGGTCGCGCTGTCTGGAGGACGCGACGACGACGCGGGAGGGCATCGCCTGCACCACCATCCCGCGCACGCTGGTCGACCTCGCCGCACAGTTGGGTCCGGTTCCAGCCGAGCGGGCGTGGTCGACCCTCGGCGCGCGACGCGCGATCGATCTGAACGCCGTCGAGAACGAGCTCCGACGTCACCCGAATCGGCCGGGGAGCTCGGTCGTCCGCGCCCTCGTGGCCACGCACCACGACACCATCTCAGGAGTTTCGCGGAGCACGCTCGAGACGATGGCGATCGCGCTGTGCCGGAAACACGGGCTGCCGATGCCCCAGGTCAACGCCTTGTTGACCATCGGGACGCGGACGTTCGAGATCGACCTTCTCTGGCGCGGCGCGAAGATCGCCGTAGAGGTGGACAGTTGGGGCACCCACGGGCACGTGTCGAGCTTTCGCAACGACCGCGCACGCGACTTCACGCTTCAGGCCGCCGGCTGGGCGGTGGTTCGACTGCTTCGCGCGGACCTCGACGCCAACGCCCCGGCGACCGCCGCCAAGCTGAGGACCTTGCTCGATCGTCGCGCCGGCAGCTCGAGGTGACCCGGCCGACGGCGCTCGTCACTTTCCGACGAGCACCAACGCCCGTCATGCTGCGTGCGACTTGCGGGCTCAGACCATCCGAAACGCACACAGTCGCCGGGGCCGCCCCGCCGAGACGCCCCTGCGTGCGGTTGGCGGGCTCAGCCGACCCAAATCGCACACAGTCGCCCGGGCGGCAGCGGGCGCGACGCAGACCGGCGCGTGACCCACACAACCCCCTACAGCGGGATGTTGCCGTGCTTGCGCTTCGGCAGGTTGACGCGCTTGGTGCGCAGGACGCGGAGGGCGCCGGCGACCTTGATGCGGGTCTGCGACGGCTCGATCACGTCGTCGATGTAGCCGCGCTCGGCCGCGATGTACGGGTTCGCGAACCGCGCCTTGTAGTCGTCCATCAGGACCTCGCGACGCTCGTCCGGCGTCGGCGATCCCGCGATGTCGCGGCGGTAGATGATGTTGACCGCGCCCTCGGCGCCCATCACGGCGACCTCGGCCTGCGGCCAGGCGAAGTTGAAGTCCGCACCCAGGTGCTTGGACGCCATCACGTCGTAGGCGCCGCCGTACGACTTGCGGGTGATCACCGAGACCTGCGGGACCGTCGCCTCGGCGTACGCGTAGAGCAGCTTGGCGCCGTGGCGGATGATCCCGTTCCACTCCTGCGAGGTGCCCGGCAGGAACCCCGGGACGTCGCAGAACGTGACGATCGGGATGTTGAACGCGTCGCAGGTGCGGATGAACCGCGCAGCCTTCTCGGACGCCTCGATGTCGAGCACGCCCGCCATCTGGTTCGGCTGGTTGCCGATCACGCCGACCGCGTGGCCCTCGATCCGCGAGAAGCCGACCAGGATGTTCCGCGCGAAGTGCTCGTGGACCTCGAAGAACTCGCCGTCGTCGACCGTCAGCTTGACGACATTGCGCATGTCGTACGGCTTGTTCGGGTTCGCCGGGACCGCGTCGTCGAGCTCGGGAACGAGCTGGTCGACCGGGTCGCTGGTCGGCACCACCGGCGGCGTCTCGAGGTTGTTCTGCGGCAGGAAGCCGAGCAGGAACCGCGTCTCCTCGATCGCGTGGTCCTCGTCCTCGAAGGCGAAGTGCGCGACACCGGACTTGGTGTTGTGCGACATCGCGCCGCCGAGCTCCTCGAACCCGACCTCCTCACCGGTGACCGTCTTGATCACGTCGGGGCCGGTGATGAACATGTGGGAGGTCTCCTTGACCATCCCGATGAAGTCGGTGATCGCCGGCGAGTAGACGGCGCCACCGGCGCACGGCCCCATGATCAGCGAGATCTGCGGGATCACGCCGGACGAGTTGACGTTGCGCTGGAAGACGTCGCCGTAGGCGCCGAGCGAGACGACGCCCTCCTGGATCCGCGCGCCGCCGGAGTCGTTGATGCCGATCACGGGGCAGCCGATCTTGGCGGCCAGGTCCATGACCTTGCACATCTTCTCGGCCATGACCTCGCCGAGCGAGCCGCCGAAGACCGTGAAGTCCTGCGAGAAGACCGCGACCGGACGGCCGTCGATCGTGCCGTGGCCGGTGACCACCGCGTCGCCCCACGGGCGCGACTTCTGCATGTCGAAGTCGTGCGTGCGGTGCCGGACGAAGGTGTCGAGCTCCTGGAAGCTGTCCTCGTCGAGCAGCTTCTCGATCCGCTCGCGCGCCGTGTACTTGCCCTTGGCGTGCTGCTTCTCGACCGCCTTCTCCGAGGCGGAGTGGATCGCCTGGTGACGGTGTTCGCGGAGGAGCTCGAGCTTTTCCTCGAACGTCTCGGGAGATTGCAGACGCTGGCTCATGAGACGCCGGATGCTATCCACGCAGCCAGTTTTCGTGCCGCCCGACACAGAGGGAACCCGACGACCATCGGTGCCGACCATCCGTGGAGCGGCGATTCCTCGCGCGCGCGAGGACTGTGGGACGTGGGATGCGCGTGGGACGTGGGACGCGCAGGAACCCAGCAGGAACCCGGTCCCGCACTGGCGTGCAGTTGACCCGCTCATACCGGGACAACTGCACTTCAGTGCCCGCGCGGCCATTCCGCAACGACCGCCTGGGACTCACCGGCCGCCGCCGCGCGGGGCTCGCCGGCCGCTCCGGACAGGCCGACGTGCCAGCATTAGCCGCATGCGATCAGGCATCACCCGCACCCTCGCGGTCATCCTCGTGTCGACGTTCGCCGCGCTCGGGCTCGCCGCGTCGGCGTCGGCCCACGGCGGCGCGACGCTCGCCGAGGGCGGAGCCGACGGCGTTCGGATCCTGCTCCAGGGCACCGACTCGACGACCAGCGACGGCGCCGCGGCCGTCGACAGCACGACGGTCGTCCGCGGGCCCGGGACCTCGGATGCCGCCGTGACCTTCTGGGTCCGGCCGGCCGGCGAGGACACCTTCCGCGTGGAGACCACCACCGACGACGCCGGCGTCTCGCACGCCGACATCCCGACCGAGGGCCGCGGATCGTGGCGCGAGTGGGACGTGTCGGCAGTCGTCCAGCTGGAGGACGGCAAGCGGCTGCGCGTGAGCAACGCCGAAGCCAACCCGCCCGGACCGGACCCGGCGTCGACCCCCGGCGGCGGCGCGACCGGCCCCGACCCGGACGGCGACGAGGGCGCGACGACGACCGAGACGGCTCCGGCCGAGACCTCGACGGACACCGAGACGACCACCACCGAGACCGAGACCGAGACCGAAGCGGCACCCCCGGCCACGACGACCGAGAGCGACGACGACGGCGCCCCGGTCTCCGACGTGACCGGCGAGAGCGACGGCGCTCCCGGCTGGGTGATCCCGTCCCTGATCGTGGTCGTGGTGATCGCGCTCGCCTGGGCGGTCTTCTTCCGCCGGCCGAAGCACGGCGAGGACGGCAGTGACCCGGACGACCAGGGTCCGCCGGCGGGCGCCGGCCCGCCGCGGTAGCGGCCACCCAGCCACCCGGCCAACACCACCAACCGGTCGAGGTTGAACACGTCCTACGTGTCGAACCTCGACCGGTCGCCGCGTCAGCGCACCCGCTGAGCCGCGTCTTCACCACAAGGCCACGGCGCGGCCACCCGGCGTTCACATTCTTGGCGCCTACAACCCCGATGGTCCGTGGCTGACCTCGATCCGACCTTCGACGCACGTCGTCGACCTCGTCGGAGCCCGAGGCCAGACCACCCACCCCACCATCAGGAGTTCGGATGTCCGGATCCCGCTTCGCCGCGCGCAAGCGACGGCGTTTCGCTGCCCCAGCGGCCGCCCTGACCATCGCGTTGCTCGCACCGACTGCGGCGCACGCGGCCAACCTGACCATCACCGACGAGACCGAGAAGATCGGTCCCGGCGTGGAGCTGCGGCACCTCAAGCAGCTGACCGCGAAGGGCTGGATCGACGTCCAGGCCCTGTCGGTCGACCTGCAGCGCGAAGGCGTCACCACCGACCTGATGACCGCCGGCCCGGTGGCCGCGGTCGACACGATCCGCTCGATGGCCGACAAGGCGGGGGCCGTCGCCGGCGTCAACGGCGGCTTCTTCGACATCGGCAACTCCGGTGCCGCGCTCGGCCCGCAGATCCAAGGCGGCAACTTCCTGAAGTCCGGTCCCGGCGCGGAGAGCATCGCCGGCGTCACCAAGGACCGGCTCGGCACGATCGCCAGCATC
>JBQGEK010000020.1:0-14780 GCA_052039575.1 Patulibacter sp.
CCGGAGTTCATCAACCGGCTCGACGACATCATCGAGTTCCACAGCCTCGACCGCGAGCACCTCGGCCGGATCGTGACGATCCAGGTCCAGCGGGTGATCGACCGGGCGGCGGAGCGCGGGATCACGCTCGAGCTGAGCGACGACGCCGCGGAGCTGCTGGGCAACCTCGGTTACGACCCGACCTACGGCGCGCGGCCGCTGAAGCGGACGATCCAGACCCACCTGACCGACCGCCTGGCCCTGGCGATGCTCAAGGGCGAGGTCCAGGACGGCGACACGGTCCAGGTCGGCACCGCCGACGGCGAGATCACGCTCGAGGTGGCGGGCAAGCTGGTCGCCGTCTGAGGCGCGGGCCGGAGCGCAGCATGCGCTCCGCTCGCCGCTCAGGCGAAGAGCTCGGCGACCGGGACCGCGAAGCCCGGCAGCAGCGGGCTGGCGAGCGTCTGGCCGCCGCCGATCTCGGTGGTGATGTCGAACGTGGCCGAGCCTTCGGACCGTCGGTGGGCGAGCACCGTTCGGGTCGACGGGTCGACGAGCCACAGCTCGCGGACGCCGTCGCGCTCGTAGTGCTCCCGCTTGCGGCCGACGTCGCGGTGCCACGTCGACGGCGAGCGGACCTCGACGACGAGGTCTCCGGATGGCCACGGGCGTGTGGTCATGTCGGGCAGCTCGCGGCCGGCGGCGTACCACTGGAGATCGGGGCCGAGCACCGTCCAGGGGTCGAACCAGGTGTCGATCGGGAGCAACGGCATCCCGCGGTCGGGTGCTTCGCGAGACCAGTTGCGGATCCTCGCGGCGATCTCCAGCAACACGTGCTGGTGCAACGGCGTCGGCTCGTCCACGACGACCTCACCGTCGATCAGCTCGAGCCAGCGACGATCCTCTCGTCCCGGCCAGGTCAGGAACTCCTCGGCGGTCATCCGTTGCGGTGCGACGGAGGGCATGGTGTGCATCGTACGTCTCCCAGGTCGTGGTGTCCATGCGGACAAGACCTCTCAACGGCGGGGTGTTCGCCCCCGCAGTTCGTGCCGGTTTCGTGGGGCCGTCGCACGGCTGCCACCGCCGATAGTCACACTGTGACTAGTGCATATGCAATGCTTATGCACATGGCTGAGCCAGCAGACCTCTCCGTCGGCGAAGCGGCGGCGGCGCTCGGTGTCAGCGCCGACACGCTGCGGCGGTGGGACGCATCTGGGCGGATCACCACCACGCGCGATGACCAGAACCGCCGCCGGGTGCCGCGGAGCGAGATCTCGCGGCTGACCGGCAGCCCCGAGCGGCACCGGGTCGGCGACCGGCTCTCCACGCGCAATCGCTTCCCCGGCACGGTGGTCTCCGTCCAGGTCGACGGGATCATGGCGATCGTCGAGATCGAGGCCGGGCCGCACCGCGTGACCTCGGTGATCACCCGTGACGCGGTCGAGGAGCTGGGGCTGGCCCCGGGCGTGCCGGCGACCGCGATGGTCAAGTCGACATCGGTGATGGTCGAGCGGGGCAACGGCCGATGAGCCGCCGGACCGTGCCTATGCGCGCGCTGGTCGGCCTGGCCGTGGCGAGCGGATTGCTGCTGGCCGGCTGCGGCAGCGGCGGCGACGGCGATACGACCACGGCGGCGGCGGGGGAGCGGCCGACGTTGACCGTGCTCGCCGCGGCCTCGCTGACCGAGGCGCTGGGCTCCTGCGCCAAGCAGTACGACGCGGCCGAGGTGCGGCTGTCGTTCGGCGGCTCCGACGAGCTCGCCGCGCAGGTCCGCCGCGGCGTCGGCGGCGACCTGTTCGCCGCCGCCAACACCACGCTGCCCGCCCAGCTGGCCGAGGAGCAGAAGGTCGAGACGCCCGTCGGGTTCGCGGCGAACGAGCTGGTGCTCGCCGTGCCCGCCGAGGACGCCAAGCTCGACGGCCTCGACGACCTGGTCGACGACGCCTCGCTGAAGCTCGCGATCGGGTCCGGCTCGGTGCCGGTCGGCAGCTACACGCGGACCGCGCTCGACCGTTTGCCCGTCGCGCAGCGTGACGCCGTGCTCGACCGCGTGCGCACCGAGGAGCCCGACGTCAAGAGCGTGCTCGCCAAGCTCCAGCGCGGGGTCGTCGACGCGGCCTTCGTCTACCGCACCGACGTGCAGGCGACCAAGGGCGCCGTGGTGGCGATCTCGCTGCCCGACGTGGTGCAGCCGACGGTGGCCTACGACGCGGCCGTGATCAGCGGCGGCCAGCAGGACGCGGCGGCCGCGCTGCTCGAGGACCTCCGTTCGGGGGCCTGCCAGGCCGCGCTGCAGGACGCCGGCTTCCTGGCGCCGGTCGCGGACTGACCGGTGCGGCGTCCGACGGTCTTCGCGGTGCTCTGCGGGGCGGCCCTGGCGGTCGTCCTGCTGCTGCTCGCGCTGCCCGTCGTGGCGATCCTCGTCGACACCGCGCCGGCCGAGCTGTGGGCCAGCCTACGAACCGAGCAGAGCCTGACCGCGCTCGGGATCAGCCTGGCCGGCGCGGGCACGGCGGTGGTGCTGGTCGTGCTGCTCGGAACTCCCGCGGCGTACTTCCTGGCGACGACGCGGTTCCGCGGGCGGACGTTGACGATCACGGTGCTCGAGTTGCCGATGGTGCTGCCGCCGGCCGTTGCCGGGATCGGGCTGCTGGCGGCGTTCGGCCCGCAGGGACTGTTCGGCGGGCCACTGGCGGAGGTCGGGATCAGCCTGCCGTTCACCTTCGCGGCGGTCGTGATCGCGTTGGCGTTCGTGGCCGGGCCGTTCCACCTGCGCCAGGCTCACAGTGCGTTCGCCGCGCTCGACCCGGCGCTGCTCGACGCGGCGCGAACCAGCGGGGCCCGTGAGAGCGGGGTCTTCCTGCGGGTGGCGGTGCCGCTGGCGGCCGGCGGACTCGGTGCGGGCGCGACGTTGACCTTCGCCCGGGCACTCGGCGAGTTCGGCGCGACGCTGATGTTCGCCGGGTCGCTGGCGGCGGTCACGCGGACCGCCTCTCTCGAGATCTACGCGCGGTTCGGGACCGACTTCCCGGGGGCGCTGGCGCTGTCGGCGGTGCTGGTCGTGCTGTCGGCGGCGTTGCTGTTGACGGCGCGGCTGATGCTCGGTCGCCCCGAGGAGCCGCATGCTGCGCGTTGACGTCCGGGTCGAGCGGCCCGCTCTCGCGCTCGACGTGTCGATCGCGGTGGAGTCGGGCGAGATCGCCGTGATCTCGGGTCCCTCGGGCGCGGGCAAGAGCACGATCGTGCGAGCGATCGCCGGGCTGCTGCGGCCGACCGCGGGGACGGTGCGCTGCGGCGAGCGGACCTGGTTCGCCGCGGCGGGGGCGGGTCGCCGTGCCGTCGACCTGCGCCCGCGCGACCGGCGCGTCGGCCTGGTCGTGCAGGAGGGGGCGCTGCTGCCGCATCTCAGCGCCTGGCGGAACGTGGCGTTCGCGCTCGACGACGTGCCGCGCGGCGAGCGCCGCGAGCAGGCGTTGGAGCGGCTCGACCGGCTCGGGTTGCTGCCCCGCGCGGACGCCAAGCCGGCGGAGCTGTCCGGAGGAGAGCGGCAGCGCGTCGCGCTCGCCCGCGCGTTGGCCCGCCGGCCGGACGCGCTGGTGCTCGACGAGCCGTTCTCGGCGCTCGACGCCGAGACGAGGGCGCGGGCGATCGGCGAGGTCGCCGCCGCGGTCCGCGAGCAGCGGATCCCGACGGTGATCGTCAGTCACGACGCCGGGGACGCCGCGCGGCTCGGCGCTCGCACGCTCGCCCTGCGCGGCGGCCGGCTCGTCGTGGCCGACGCCGCCTGACGGCCGGTCGAGCCGGGATCAGCGCCGGTCCGGGGTCCTGTCCAATCGTCCAAGAGCGGGGCGGAAACCTGCTCCAAAGAAAATTGCATATGTGATCAAACATCTGAGATCTTGACCCCGTGTTCGAGGGCCGCCCGGCTTCCGGCACCGCAGACCATGAACGCCGAAGGAACCGCATGAGTGCCGAGATCTCCACGCCACCCAATCCCGGGATCGTCGCGGGCCGTCGCCGGGCGGACGCGCTGCGGTTCGTCGCCCAGTACGGCGTGATCGCGGCGATGGTGATCACCTTCATCGGCTTCTCGCTGGCGAAGCCGGACAGCTTCCTGACGGCGCTGACGATGAAGGCGATCATCCGCGACGCCGCGCCGCTCTTGATCGTGGCGGTCGGCATCACCGTCGTGCTCGTCGTCAACGAGTTCGACCTCTCGATCGCCGGACTGGCCGGGCTCTGCGCGACCGTCGGGGTGATCGGCGTGTCGAGCGCGAAGCTGGGCCTGCCGGTCCCCGTGGGGATCCTGCTGGCGATCGTGGTCGGCGCCGGGCTCGGCGCCCTGAGCGGCTTCCTGATCGCGTTCCTCGGAGCGTCCTCGTTCATCATCACCTTGGCGATGGGGACGCTGCTCAACGGCGTCGACACCCAGATCCTCGGGTCGAGCACGATCTTCGAGGGGATCCCCGAGGGCTACACCAGCCTCGCCAACGGGACGATCCTCGGGATCTCCAACCAGACCTTCATCGCGTTGGCGATCGCCGTCGTCATCGGGCTGATGCTGCGGCACCTCGAGGTCGGCCGCTACCTCTACTCGATCGGCGGCAACCGCGAGGCCGCGCGACTCAGCGGCGTGCGGGTCAAGCTGCTGACCGCCGGCGTGTTCGCGGTCTCCGGGGCCTGCGTGGCGGCGGCCGGCGTGCTGGTCAGCGCCCAGTCGGCATCGGCCACCGCCAACGCCGGCGCGGGCTTCCTGCTGCCGGCCTACGCCGCGGCGTTTCTCGGGTCGGCGATGTGGCGCCCGGGGACGTTCACCGTCTTCGGCACCCTGCTCGGCGTGCTCTTCCTGCAGATCATCGGCACCGGGCTGAGCCTGTTCAGCCTGAGTGGCGCGATCGTCTCGATCATCCAGGGCGCGATCCTGGTGATCGCGGTGCTGCTGTCGCGCGTGGGGAAGACCGCATGAGCACCGCCGCCGTCGCACCGCTGGCGGCCACCACCGAACCGGTCGTCGCGCTCGAGGGGATCCGGCGCGAGTACCCCGGAGTGCTGGCCGTCGACGACGCTTCGCTCGCCCTGCACGCCGGCGAGGTGCTGGCGCTGGTCGGCAAGAACGGCGCCGGCAAGAGCACCCTGATGAAGGTGATGGCGGGGATCCAGCCGGCGGACGCCGGGACGATCACCGTCGGCGGCGAGCCGGTGCCGAGCCCGTACGGTCCGATCGAGGCGAGCCGGCTGGGGATTGCGGTGGTCCACCAGGAGCTGGAGGTCGTGCCCGGCCAGACGGTCGCCGAGAACGTCGCGCTCGGCGCGGGGTTCCCGCGGCGCCGTGGCCGCACGATCGACTGGGCCCAGCTGCGCCGAACGGTCGCTGCGCTGGTCGACGACCTCCAGCCCGGGATCTCGCCGGACGCACCGGTCGAGACGCTCTCGCTGGCCCAGCAGCGATTGGTGATGATCGCCCGTGGGCTCTACCGCGACGCCCGGGTGATCGTGCTCGACGAGCCGAGCGCGGCGCTCAACGACCAAGAGATCGAGACGCTGCACGGCGTCGTCCGGCGGCTCGCGGCGCGCGGCTGCGCGGTGGTCTACATCACGCACCGTCTGAACGAGGTGCTCGCCCTGACCGACCGATCGGTGGTGATGCGCGACGGCACCGTCGTCGACGACCGTCCGACCGCGGAGTTCGATCCGCAGAGCCTGGTCGAGGCGATCACCGGGCACGCCCTGACCCGGGCGGAGATCGTTCGGCCGGAGCCGATCGAGCGCGGTGCCGAGGTCCTGCGCGTCGACGGGCTGACCCGCGACGGAGCCGTCCACGACATCAGCTTCGTCGCCCACGCGGGCGAGGTGGTGGGGATCGCCGGGCTCGCCGGCGCGGGTCGCACCGAGCTGGTGCGGCTGATCGCCGGAGCCGACCGGGCGACCGCCGGGACCGTCCACGTGCGCGGACGCGAGCTGCGGCTGCGCACGCCACGCGACGCGATCCGGGCCGGGATCGCGTTGGTCCCGGAGGACCGCCGCAACCAGGGGCTGCTGACCGGCTTCAGCGCACGCTTCAACCTGACCCTGGCGAGCCTGGCCAAGCACCGCAGCGGCCCGCTGCCCCGGCCGCGGCGCGCCAGCGAGCAACGCTCGGTCGACCGCGCGGTGGAGCGCCTGCGGATCAAGCTCGCCGACGCCGAGCGGCCGGTCTCGCTGCTCTCCGGCGGCAACCAGCAGAAGGTCGTGATCGCCAAGTGGCTGGAGCTCGACCCGAGCGTCCTGATCTTCGACGAGCCGACCCAGGGGATCGACGTCGAGGCCAAGGCCGAGGCGCTCGGCCTGGCCCGCGCCCTGGCCGGGGACGGCAGCGCCGTGCTGCTCGTGGCCTCGGACTTCACCGAGCTGGTCACCACCTGCGATCGCGTCGTCGTGCTCCGTGAGGGCGAGCTCTGCGGCGAGCTGGTCGGCGACGAGATCAGCGAGGCCCGGATCGTCGAGCTCTGCTACCGGCACGACGACGAGACCGCAACCGACATGGAACCGCGCTGAGGCGACTCCTCAGCAGATTCGAGGAAGGACCCCGAGATGCAGTTCATCAGCACCCGTGCACGTCGCCCTGTAGGCGGCCTGCTCGCCATGGCCCTGGTGGCGGTGCTCGCCACCGGCTGCGGTGGCGACGACGAGAGCACCACGACGGCCGCCGGCACCGCCGCTGACGCGCCCGCGGCCTCCGCCACCGGCGTGGCCCCGGAGCGCACCGAGGAAGCCAAGACGGCCGCCGAGGCCGACGCCGAGAAGGCGGGCGGCAAGGTCGATCCGCCGACCGGCAAGAAGATCGGCTTCATGTACCTGTCGAAGGCGACCGAGGCGTCCGTCCGCCAGTACGAGGACCTCAAGACCGCCGCCGACCTGTTCGGCTTCGAGATCGTCACCTGCGACCCGAACTTCGACCCGGCCAAGACCGCCCAGTGCGCGACCAGCCTGGTCGCGGCGAAGCCGGACCTGATCATCTCCGCGGCGTCGCCGACGTCGGCGCTCGGCGGCGGACTGAAGGCCGCCCACGACCAGGGGATCCCGTGGATCATGACCGGCGCGGTCCAGACCCCGTCGGAGTACTACACCGCCCAGTACGTGCCGGACGAGCGTGAGCTCTCCAAGACCCTCAACGACTGGGTCTTCGAGCAGCTGCAGGAGAAGAACGGCAACGTCGAGGGCACGCTCGTGGCGTTCCAGGCGCCGACCGTCGGCGCCGGCGTGATCGACCGCGACAAGCAGCGCGCCGAGGATCTCAAGGCGCATCCGGATCTGAAGCAGAAGACCCACGACATCGACCTGGCCGACGCGGTCCAGGACACGATCCGGACGACCAAGCAGTTCGTGCAGAACACGTCCGACGTGGTTGCGCTCTGGAACACCTGCGACTTCTGCACGCCGCCGATGGGGCAGGCGCTCGACCAGATCGGGCTGAACGGCGACGACCGTCCGATCACCGTCGGCATCTACACCACCAAGCAGTCGCGCGAGCAGATCAAGGCGGGCAAGGTGTCCGGTGCGGTCGAGAACAACTTCGGCGCCCAGTCGATGGTGGCGATCGACCAGGCCCTCCAGCACTGGGCGCGTGACAAGCCGTTCGCCGAGGACGCCTCGGTCTTCAGCGACGGCTACGGGATCAAGATCCTCGAGCCGTGGATCGTGACCCAGGACAACGTCGGCGACACCGAGACCGTCCGCAACCAGGGCGAGGACTACGAGACCTACTTCAAGACGAAGTGGGCCGCGGAGTTCGGAGTCGGCAGCTAGGTACCGACCGTGCACGCCGCGCCGTTCGAGTACCACGACCCCGGCTCGCTCGACGAGGTCCGGCAGCTGCTCGACCGGCGCGGACCGCGCACGGCGCTGCTCGCGGGCGGGCAGTCGCTGCTCCCCGCGATGATCGCCCGGCGCACGGCGCCGTCGGCGGTGGTCGACCTGCGTCGGATCGCGGCGCTGCGTCGGATCGACGTCGGTGCCGGGGGCACCGTGGAGATCGGCGCGATGGTCCGGCACGCCGAGCTCGAGCGCTCGCCGCTCGTCCGCTCGGCGGCGCCACTGCTGTCGGCGGCCGCGGGCCTGGTCGGGATGCGCGCGGTGCGCACCCGCGGCACGATCGGCGGGTCGCTCGGATTCGCCGACCCGCGGGCCGAGCTGCCGCTGGCGCTGATCGTGCTCGGCGCGGAGCTGACCGTGTCGGCCACCGACGGCGAGTGGTCCGGACCGATCGAGCAGTGGCGGCCGGCCGCGCGGCGACGCGCGGGCGACGTCCTGGTCCGGGTGCACGTGCCACCGGCCGCGGCCCACGAGGGCACCGCGATCCGCGAGACGACGTCGCTTGCCCGGGGCTTCGCCACCGCGGCGGTGGCGGTCCGCGTGCGCGGCGACGCGCACGGCACGATCGTCGACGCGACCGCAGCGGCCGCGGCCCTGGCGCCGACGCCGGTCGTGCTGACGGAGGTCACGGATGCGCTGCTCGGCCGGCCGCTGTCCGATCCCTTCGGCGGGTCGGTGGCGGCGGCTCTGGCGGCCGATCTGGCGGGGCTCGACCCGCCCAGCGACCTGCACGGCAGCGGCGCCTACCGCCGCCACGCCGCGTCGGTCCTCGCCCGGCGGGCGATCGAGGACGCGGCCCGGAAGGCGGCCGACGGTGGGGGCTGACGTGGAACCACGGACGACGCGCTTCGTCTGCAACGGCGAGTCGGTCGCGGTCACGGTCGACCCGCGGACAACGGCGGCCGAGGCGTTCCGCGAGCAGCTCGGGCTGACCGGGACGCACGTCGCCTGCCAGGCCGGGGTCTGCGGCACCTGCACGGTGCTGGTCGACGGCGATCCGGTGCGCTCCTGCCTGGTGCTGGCGGCGCAGCTCGAGGGCGCGACGGTGACCACCGTCGAGGGCGTCGGCGTGGGGCACCCGGACGGCCTGCACCCGGTGCAACGGGCGTTCGTCGAGCACCACGGATTCCAGTGCGGATTCTGCGCGCCGGGCTTCGTGATCTCGACGGTCGCGCTGCTCGAGAGCGACGAGCCGCTGGACCGCGAGACGATCCGCGAGGCGCTCGCCGACAACCTCTGCCGTTGCACGGGCTACCAGTCGATCGTCGACGGCGCGGTCGCCGCGGCGGAACGACTGGGCCGGATCGCGCCCGAGACCGGAGACGACGGTGGCTGAGCGCGGCGCTGGCGGGACGGCGGTCGCCGCGGGCGAGATCGGCCGGGCGCGTCCGCGGGTCGAGGCCCGGCGCGCGGTGCGCGGCGAGGGCGGGTACGTCGACGACCACGGCCTGCCGCGGATGCTCCACGCGGTCTTCGTCCGCAGCCCGCACGCCCACGCGCGGGTCACCACGATCGAGACGACCGCCGCGCGAGCGATGCCGGGCGTCCGTGCCGTGCTGACCGCCGCCGACCTGCGCGACGAGATCGCCCCGATCGACTTCACGACGGGGATCGAAGGCCACCGCGTGCCGCGGTTCCCGGCCCTGGCCGAGCAGCGGGTCCGCTTCGACGGGGATCCGGTGGCGGTGGTGCTAGCCGAGTCACGGGCCCAGGCGGCGGACGCCGCGGCCCGGGTCGAGGTCGGCTACGCGGTGCTGCCGTGCGTGCTCGGCGTGGAAGCCGCCAGCGACCCGTCGTCGCCGGTGCTGCACACCGATCTGGGCAGCAACGTGGTCTACGACGACCCGCCCGACGAGCACGTCTACGGCGACGTCGACGGTGCGTTCGCGCGGGCGGACCGGATCGTCCACGCGACGGTGCGCTCGCAGCGCCACGGCGGCGTGCCGCTCGAGGCGCGCGGGGGTCTGGCGTCGTTCGACCCCGGAACCGGCGAGCTGCGGTACCGCGTGACGGCGCAGTCGGCGCACAGCGTGCGCCACCAGCTGGCGCGCCACCTCGGCCTCGACCACCAGGCGGTTCACGTCGTGATCGGCGACGTCGGCGGCGCGTTCGGCTCGAAGTGGTCGGTCTCGCGCGAGGACATCGTGGTCTGCGCGGCCGCCCGACGCTGCGGGCGTCCGGTGCGCTGGACCGAGGACCGGGCCGAGGCGTTGCGCTCCGCTGGGTCCGCGCGCGAGGACACCGTGCGGATGGAGGCGGCGGTCACCGACGGCGGAGAGCTGCTCGCCGTCCGCGCGCACGTGGTGATGAACCAGGGGGCGTACCCGACGGCGGCGCCGATGCCGGCGATCGCCGACCTGGTGCGGGTGACGTTGCCGGCGGCCCTGCGGCTGCCGGCGTTCGGGTTCCGCGCGACGGTGGTCGCCAGCAACAAGAGTCCGTACTTCACCTACCGCGGGCCCGGGGCCGTCGAGACGCTGGCCCGCGAGCGGCTGCTCGACGCGATCGCCCGCGAGCTCGATCTCGATCCGGTCGAGCTGCGGCGGCGGGAGACGATCACGGCCGCTGAGCAGCCGGCGTCGATGGCGACGGGCGCGACGCTCGACCGCGTGACGGTGCGCGAGACGCTCGACCGAGCGGTCGCGCAGGTCGACCTGCCGGCGTTCCGCGCGGAGCAGCGCGTCGGCTGGGAGCGTGGTGTCTATCGCGGCGTCGGGATCGTCACCAGCCTGCAGCCCAACCCCGCGTTCGCCGACTGGTGGCAGAGCTGGGGGTCGATGCAGGAGCCCGAGCCGGTACGGCTGGCGGTCGGCCCGGACGGCCGGGTGACGGTGCTGCTGAGCCAGGCGCCGGGCGGCCAGGGGCACGAGACGACGATGGCGCAGATCGGCGCCGCCGAGCTGTCGGTGCCGTTCGAGTCCGTACGAGTCGTGACCGGCGACTCCGACCGCGGCGCGTTCTTCTTCTTCGGCACCAGCGGCAGCGGCAACGCGCCGATGACCGGCGGTGCCGTAGCGGTCGCGGCTCGGCGTCTGCGAGCGCAGCTCGAGCGGGCGGCCGCCGCGGTCCACGAGGTCGCAGCCGACGGCGTCGAGCTGCGTGACGGCGCGTTCACGATGCCCGACGGCAGCGTCGTCCCGCTGCGTGCGCTGGCCGAGCACGTGCACCTGCGCCCGGACCGCAGTGCCGCGACGGTCTTCGACCTGGAGCTGGCCCACAGCTTCCGCCGTGGCCCGGGCGGATGGTGGTGTGCCACCGCCGCGTGCTGGGTCGACGTCGACGTGGACCTGGGCACCGTCCGACTGGAGCGGTTCCTGGTCGTCCACGACTGCGGAACGGCGATCAACCCGGCAGTGGTCCGCGGGCAGCTGCAGGGCGGAGTGGCGCAGGGGATCGGCGGGGCGCTCTACGAGGAGCACGCCTATGCCGACGACGGCCGGATGATCGCCCGCGACCTCCACGACTACCTGCTGCCGCGCGCGACCGAGATCCCGCCGATCGAGATCGTCACCCTGCCCCCGGCATCCGCGGTCGACCTGGACTTCCGGGGCGTCGGAGAAGGCGGCGCCGTGATCGCGTCGGCCGCCGTGGTGCAGGCGGTCGAGGACGCGCTGCGGCCGTTCGGGGCACGCTTCGACCAGCTGCCGCTGCGTCCGGAGCTGGTACGAACGGCGATCGTCGCCGGGACGGCGGGAACCGAACGGGATCGACAGGGGAGAGGGTGATCGACGTGGGTCTGGACGGCACGACCGCGGTGGTGACGGGCGGCGCCCAGGGGTTGGGCGCAGCGATCGCCGCGGCGCTCCACGCGCGCGGCGCGCACGTGGTGATCGGCGACGTCGATGCGGACGGCGCCCGGCGGACGGCGCAGCGCCTGGGATCGCGGGCCGAGGGCGTGGCGCTCGACGTGCGCGACCGCGACGCGTTCGTGGCGCTCCGCGACGACCTGGTCGACCGCCACGGCGGGTTCGAGATCGTGGTCAACAACGCGGCGCGCACCGTCGCGCGCTCGTTCTGGGAGATCGAGCCGGACGAGTGGGACGACGTGATGGAGGTCAACCTGCGTGGCGTGCTGTTCGGCTGCCAGGTGCTCGGCGCGCATCTGCGCGATCGGGGCACGGGCCGGATCGTCAACCTGGCGTCGCTGGCCGGACAGGCCGGCGGCCTGCTGACCGGGGCGCACTACGCGGCGTCGAAGGCGGGGATCGTGGTCCTGACCAAGATCGTGGCCGCCGAGCTGGCCGGGCACGGGGTGACGGTCAACGCGGTCGCGCCGGCGGCGATCAGCGGCCCGGCCGCCGACGCGATGCCCGCCGACCGGCTGGCCGCCGCGGTCGAGCGGATCCCGGTCGGCCGGCTCGGGACGCCGGTCGAGGTCGCCGAGACGGTGGCCTTCCTCTGCGGTCGGGACGCCGGCTTCATCACCGGCGCCACGGTCGACGTCAACGGCGGCCTGATGATGCGCTGAGGCGTCGGGTCAGGAGGTCGCGAAGAACAGCTCGCGGCCGACCCGGGCCTCGATCTTCAGGTACCGCCAGAGCCGGTGCGCGCCGACCTCGGTCGAGCGCACGATGTCGCAGATCGCGACCGCGGCGTCCAGATCGGGGACGTCGGCGATCACGTAGCTCGTCCACGGCCACTCGGGCGACGGTCCGACCATCAGCCGGTCGTCGTCGAAGGTCGCCCGGACCTCGGCCCCGAAGCGGCCGGCGAGGTCGTCGAAGCCGCGGGTGATCGCGGCCATCGCGTCGGCGCGTTCGTCGGCGTCGGCGGCGAAGAACGGCTGCAGCACGCCGATGCAGAAGAGCACGCGGATCGGCGACGTCGGTTGGGAGCTCATGCGGGGACCTCGGGTTGGGGCTGGCGGAGCGCGCTCGTCGCGCCCGGATCGACGGCGCCGTCGGACGTCAGCGCGACGCGGTAGACGTCGCGGGCCCGGGCCACCGAGACGAGGCCCTCGCGGACGTCGCCGGCCACGCGCTCGGGATCGCGCTCGGCGGGCGCGCCGTAGCCGGCCCCGCCGCAGCAGACCGAGACGATCGCCTCGCCCGGCTCCAGCCGGACCTCGGCGTAGGCGCCGAGCTCGGCGGAGACGGAGCCGTCGGCGTGCATCTTGCGCTGCTGGGCCAGCGTGCCGTCGTGGCCGCCGCGCACGCCTTGCGGCGCGTTGTAGGTCCCGTCCGACAGGTAGATCACGTCCATCGGCGCGCCGAGCGGCTCGTACTCGACGTAGGCGCCGGGTGATCCGCGGAACCGGCCGGCGCCCTCGCTGTCGGGGAGCAGCCGCTGCTCGCGGACGCGGATCGGGTACTTCATCTCGTCGATCTCGACGCTGTCGCGCAGCAGGAAGCCGGCTGCGCCGATCCCGAGCGTGGTCAGCCAGCCGTCGGCGCGCGGGCCGCCCGCGCCACCGGTCGACGCGAGCATCAGCTGGTTGACGTAGGCGCCGCCGCCGGGCCGCGGGTCGGTCCCCGAGATCACGCCGCACGACGGGGCCTGGCAGCGGCCGGTGGCCGCCATCCCGAAGCCCTCGGCCAGCTCCGCGATCGCGGCGGCGACCAGGTTGGCGGTCAGCTCGGCCAGGTTGGTCGTGGCGGCGGAGCAGCTGTGGGGGTGGCGCGGCACGCCGACCACGCAGTTGTCGCGCAACGCGACGTCGAGCCGGCGGAAGCTGCCGGCGTTCGGCGGGACGTCGTCGCCGAGCGCGGTGAAGACGCCGATCATCGCGGCGGTGCGGGCGGTGGCCTCCGTGAGGTTGAGCCCGCACGGCTGGCAGTCGGGGTTGTCGCGCAGGTCGACGGCGACGCGCCCGTTCTCGGCGTCGACGTCGACGGTGACGTTGATCTTGACCCCGTCCGGTGCCCCGGGCACGGGATCGTGGCGCCCGCTCAGCCGGGTCCTGCCGGACGGCATCCGGCGGACGGCGTCGGCGAACCGTTGCTCGCTGTAGTCGAACCACTCGCGCTCGTAGTCGGCCAGCGGGTCGGGACCGATCTCGTCGAGCAGCGCCAGCAGCCGGCGCTCGCCGATCCGCGCGGCGCCGACCAGCGCCAGGTAGTCGCCGTACCAGAGCTCGGGCACGCGGATCCGGGTGCGGGCCATCCGCAGCACGTCGTCGCGGTCGCGGTAGCCGGACTGGACCTGGACGCACGGGAAGATCAGCGCGCCCTCCTCGTAGACGTCGCGGGCGGACGCCGAGTAGGTGGTCGGCACCGAGTTGCCGCAGTCGGCGAGGTGGGCCTTGGCCAGCACCGTGTAGCGGTGGACCCCGTCACCGTCGATCACCGGGACGAGCAACGACCAGTCGGCCGCGTGGGAGTTGCCGTGGTACGGCGAGTTGTTGAGGAACGCGTCGCCGGCGTGGAGCTCGGGGTGGACCTCGCGCAGGTGACGCGCCATCAGGTCCGGCCCGCTCATCACGTGGATCGGCAGGCTCTCGGCCATCGCCAGCATCTGACCGTCGGCGGTCAGCACGCAGCAGGAGAAGTCGCGGGCGGTGTTGAGGATCGCCGAGCGCGCCGAGCGCAGCAGGGTGTTCATCATCGCCCGGACGATCCCGTCGAAGCGGTTGTTCATCAGGGCCAGCCGGAGGCCGTCGCGGCGGCCGTCGCTGGCGGGGGACTGGGGCTCAGGCATCGGCGTGCTCCCGCTGGGTGGTGGTGGACGGGCTCAGGGTCGACGGGGTCACGAGCAGCGACCCGTGGGGAGAGCGCTCGACGGCGCCGCCGGGCTCGACGATCACCGTGGTCACCGGCGATTCGACGATCGCCGGACCCTCGATCCGGTCGCCGGCGGCGAGCGCGTCGAGGCGGTGGACCGGCGTCTCGTGCCGCCCGAGCGTGGGGAACCGCACCGGGCGCGTCTCGGGCGCGGCGTCGGAGGGGCGGGGGACGGGCAGTGGCACGTCGCCGAGCGGCAGCCGGACCCGTGCGCGCCAGGTCACGATCTCG
>JBQGEK010000021.1:0-2426 GCA_052039575.1 Patulibacter sp.
CAAGTTCCTCGGGTTCGAGCAGATCTTCAAGAACGCCCTGACCGGTCAGGGGATCGGCGGCGGCAAGGGTGGATCGGACTTCGACCCCAAGGGTCGCTCGGACGCCGAGGTGATGCGGTTCTGCCAGTCGCTGATGACGGAGATGTACCGCCACATCGGTCCGGACATCGACATCCCCGCCGGCGACCAGGGCGTCGGCGGCCGCGAGATCGGCTACATGTACGGCCAGTACAAGCGCATCGTCGGGGCGTCGGAGGCCGGCACGATCACCGGCAAGGGCGTCGGCTGGGGTGGTGCGCAGGTCCGCACCGAGGCCACCGGCTACGGCCTCGTCTACTTCGTCCAGGAGATGCTCGCCCACCGCGACGAGGACTTCGCCGGCAAGACCGTCGTCGTGTCCGGCGCCGGCAACGTCTCGCTCTACGCGATCGAGCAGGCCAACAAGCTCGGTGCGACCTGCGTCGCCTGCTCCGACTCGTCGGGCACGCTGCACGACCCGGACGGGCTCGACCTGGAGCTGCTCAAGACGATCAAGTTCGTCGAGCGCGGCTCGCTGGCCGACTACCCCGCGCGCCGCGGCGGCGCGGCGACTCTCACCGAGGGCGCCACGCCGTGGAGCATCCCGTGTGACATCGCGCTGCCGTGCGCGACCCAGAACGAGCTCGACCAGGTCGACGCCGAGGCGCTCGTCGCGAACGGCGCGCGGATCGTCGCCGAGGGCGCGAACATGCCGTGCACCGACGAGGCCGTCGCCGTCTTCCAGGCGCACCCCGACGTGGCCTACGCCCCGGGCAAGGCGGCCAACGCCGGCGGCGTGGCCTGCAGCGCGTTCGAGATGCAGCAGAACGCGGCACGGATGCGCTGGTCGTTCGCCGACTCCGACGAGCGCCTGCGTGCGGTGATGCACCAGATCCACGAGACCTGCCGGATGACCGCGGCGCGTCACGGGTTCGACGGCGACTACGTCGCCGGGGCGAACATCGCCGGCTTCACGATCGTCGCCGACGCGATGCTCGCGCAGGGCGTGGTCTGACCCGCGCTCGTCGCGCGCGGCGCGGGCCGGGATAGCCTGCGGACGTGAACTTCGCACGCGACGTGGTGGCCGCGCGGGATCCGCGCGACCGAGCCCTGATCGAGCTGCGCCGCGACGGTGGGCGCCGCGAGTGGACGTTCGGCGAAGTCGACGCCGCCAGCGGCGCGCTCGCCGGCCACCTGGTCGCACGCGGCGTCGCGCGGGGCGACGTCGTGATGACCCTGGTCGGCAACCGCCCCGAGTGGGTGCTGGCGATGGTCGCGTGCTTCCGGATCGGCGCCGTGGCGCTGCCGTGCAACGAGCAGCTGCGGGCCAAGGACCTGCGGTTGCGGCTCGACGTGACCGCACCGAAGCTGGTGATCGTCGACGAGCGCAACCGCGCGCAGCTCGACGCCGCGGATCGGATGCCCGCCGCCACCTCCGCCGCCGCCGAGGTCCTGGTCGTGCCGGACCCGGCGCTGCTGGTGGGGGAGGCCCCGCAGTTCGCCGATCTCGACCCCGAGGACCCGTGCCTGCTGACCTTCACCTCCGGCACCGAGGGCGACCCGAAGGCCGTCGTGCACGTCCAGCGCTACCTCGACGGACAGCGGCTGCAGGCCGAGCACTGGCTCGACGCCGTGCCGGGCGACGTGGTCTGGTGCACCGCGGCGAGCGGCTGGAGCAAATCGGCCCGCAACGTCTTCGTCGCACCGTGGCTGCGCGGCGCCTGCGCACTGCTGCACGACCAGCGGTTCGACCCCGACGAGCGGCTGCGGATCGTTGCCGACGAGCAGGTGCGCGTGCTCTGCATGGCGCCGACCGAGTACCGGGTGATCGCCAAGCGCAGCGAGATCGGCCGCTACCCGCGGCTGCGGGGTCTGGTCGCCGCCGGCGAGGCGCTCAACCCCGAGGTGCTCGACGTCTGGCGCGCGGCGACGGGGATCGAGAGTCGCGACGGCTTCGGCCAGACCGAGACCGGGCAGCTGACCGGCGCGCCGCTCGGCGAGCCGGTCCGGCCGGGATCGATGGGCCGGCCGCTGCCGGGCGTGCGGCTGTGGATCGACGACGGAGAGCTGGTCGTCGACCCGGCGAGCGTGCCGACGTTCTTCCGCGGCTATCTCGGCTACCAACCGGTCGACCGCAGTCAGCCGTGGCGGACCGGTGACCGCGTCCGCGAGCAGGACGGCTGGTTCTTCTTCGAGGGCCGGGCTGACGACGTGATCTCGTCGGCCGGGTACCGGATCGGCCCGTTCGAGGTCGAGTCCGCGCTGATCGCCCATCCTGCCGTCGCCGAGGCGGCGGTGGTCGGCGCGCCGGACGAGGAGCGCGGCCAGATCGTTCGCGCCGTGATCGTCCTGCGCGACGGGATCGCCGCGGACGACGCGCTGATCGCCGAGCTCCAGGACCACGTCAA
>JBQGEK010000022.1:0-7747 GCA_052039575.1 Patulibacter sp.
ACCGAGCGCGAGCCGCTGAGCCGGATCGGATCCGGGTCGCGGTCCTCGACGTTGCCGGTGGCAGGGAACGCCAGGCTCAGCGGCTGGACCGCGGGGACCGGCAACAGGCCGGGCCCCTGGCAGCCGGTCTGGCACTCGGGCAACGCGGTCGGCCGTGCCCAGCCTCCGCCGCGGCGGACGACGTAGACGTCACGCGCGCCGTTGTCGCGATCCTCCGGCACCAGCGCCGCCGTGGTTGAGAACGACACCGTCGAGCCGTCGATCGACGTCCCGCCTAGCTCGACGTCCGAGTCGGCGTTGCCCGGCGACAGCAGGATGTGCTCGCCGTCCTTCCACATGTAGACGTCGGTGAACCCGTTGCGGTCCTCGGGGACCAGTGAGGCCGGGGTCTGGAAGACGACGTGTCCTTCGGGCGTGACCGCGCCCGTCGCGTCGGCCCCGTACTGGCCGCCGAACTCACCGATCCCGGTCGGCGGGCTCCCGTCGGCCGGGCAGGACACGCAGATCTCCTCGCCGGTCTGCCGGTCGATCCGCCAGATCCGCCGCGGGGCCGGGAGCTGCCGCCTCTCGACGCGGTAGCGACCCTGCGGCTGGTTCCAGGTCTGCGTGGTCGTCTCGATGGCCTGGGTCGGCAGCTGCGCGTTGTAGGTCACCGCGCCCGTCTCCAGGTCGCGGACGTAGAAGCCGCCGTTGGACGGGGCGTCGGGGGTTAGCGCACTGCCGCAGAAGAAGCGGACGTAGCGACCGTCCTCGCTGAAGCCGTCCAAGGTCAGGTTCGCCACCGAGCAGCGAGCGCCCGCGGCGTTCACCGACGCCAGCACGGTGCGTGCCTGCGGCGTACCGGGATCGATCCGCACGTAGAGCTGCCGCACGGACCCCGGCGGGGTCGACAGGAACGCGACTCGCGACAGGTCGGCCGTCGCGCTCATGCTGACGTTGGCGGCGCTCGGAAGGGTCGTCGGATTGGAGACCGTGCCGTCGGGCAGGCGGTCGATCAGCTCGATCGGCTGGCCGTCCTGGTACATCCAGATGTGAGCGCGGACCGTCGTGTCGACGGCCGGATCCATCACCCGGGTGGTGCTGAAGACCGCCTTGCTGAGGTCGGCGTTGGCCCGCCAGAGGTTCGGCGTCGTGCCGGCGACCACGCCCGAGGACATGCCGGACGGCGGGGCGGTGATCCAGGTGTGCGTCCCGTCGGCGTTGGCCCGGTAGAAGTCGGACGTGCTCAGCGGGAACCGTGCGGTGGTGCCACCGAGGTCGCCCGGATCGATCGGGTGCGGCGTCAGGTAGATCATCGAGCTGAAGTCGGCTGCGGTCGCCTGTCTCCGCGGGAAGTCCGTCGTGTTCGACGCCCGGATCCAGCCCCAGTTGGTCGGCGTCAGGAACCCCATCGTCCAGCCGTTGGGGCCGCGGAACGCGTGGCCGAGCTGCTCGTGGCCGTTGGGCGCCTCGCCGATCCCCAAGTTGCTCCAGATCGAGACCCCGGATCCGTCCGGAAGCATCGGGGCGTCGGCCTTGACCAGCGCGCCGTTCTTGTCGTCCGGCGTGACCTTCTCGAACGCCATGCAGTAGGGCAACGACTGCGCGTGGGGCTGCTGGGCGCGGGCGTCCGCGTTGGGACAGTCGTCGGCGGCCAGTGCCGGGCTCGCGGCGCCGGCCGTGGCCGTCACCGCCACGGCGGACGCGGCAGCCACGCGTGCCATCCACCGGCGCGCAGCGGCACCTCGTGCTTCGCGCAGCCGTAGCCTTCCACGGCTCATGTCGTGCGCTGGGCTCTTCGTCTTCACTCGTCTCTCCCTGGTTGTTCTCAGTTCCTGCCGGTACTCACTCGCCAGCGAGGCACACGACGTGTACGAACCGATCAGGGCCCAACGTAGAGATCTGGAGTACGGGTGTCAACCATGAGGTAAAGGCTGTACCCACGGCAGATACCGCACTTCAAATCCGGAACGGCGTACACCAACGGTGCCGACTACGCATTTCGGTACACAGGCGATCGCACGCTGCCGAAACATCACCACGCACACGTCGGTACTCAGCGAGAACGACGAACATCACCGAGCTGATGCCCGTTGCGCTACCGACGATGGTCTACGGCGCATCAGCTTCGGTCGCCGGCCGAGCTGATGCGGGTTACGACACCCATGGAGGCGTAACGCGCATCAGCTCCGTGGGGCCACCGCGACCGCCGGCCGACCCGTCGCGTACGATGCCGACGTGCTCCGTCGGCTATCCCGCGTGATCTTCGCCGTGACGCTGCTCGTCCCGGGGGCCCTGCTCGGACCGGCGGTGGCCAGCGCCGTCGCGGCGCCGTCCGCGCCGTTGGCGGCGTCGGCGAACCCCGGCGACAAGCCGACCCTCAGCTGGTCGTTGGAGGGGTCGAGCGATCAGATCAACGTGCTGCCGAACCTGCGCTGCGAGCTCGGACCGGCCGGAAGCACGCCGCAGTTCCCGGAGTCCGACCCGTGCCTGTGGCTCGTCGACCACCTGGCGCCGGTCCCGCCGAGCACACCCGCCGGCTGCCTCTCCTCGCGTGAGCCCGGGGTCGGCGGCCCCGCCCCCTACGCATCCTGGCGCTGCGACATGCGCGAGTTCCGCGACGTCGTGATCCACGCGGCACAGAACGCCGGCGACCGCTCGTTCGTGATGTTCAACACCACGGCGAACGGCGGGTCCGGTCGCTGCGCGACGATCCCGATCACGGTCCGGCTCGGCAACGGCACCGGCGAACTGCAGGCCAACGATGGCTGCGCCCAGCGGATCGAGTGCGCAGCCGGCTACCGCGGCGTCGTCAAGTCCGACCCACTGCTCGACACCGTGACCGGCTGCGGAAGCACGCCGACCGAACCCACGCCCGGCGGCGGAACGCAGGTCGGTACGTCACCCGGCGCGGGTGGCAGCGGGGCGCACGTCCCGGCTGCCCCGGGCACGAGCTCCGCCAAGACGGGCTCGACCCCGCGGAAGAAGCGCCCGAGTCAGGGCCGCGCCTGCCCGGGCGCGTCCAGCGGCACCAAGGGCAACAGCCCCCTCTACAGCGTCCTGATCAAGGCCCGAGGCAAGCGCGGGATGACGATCTACGTGCACATGCGCCGCGCGGTGCCGATCACGGTCGACGTGCGGATGCGCCGCAACGGCCGCACCCCGAAGATCGTCCGCTGGGTATCGCGCTGCGCGAAGAAGGGCACCAACGTGATCGCCCTCCCCAACGCGACGGGCGGCGCGCAGAACCGGCGCAACTACCGGGTCTACGTCAAGTCGCCGAACAGCACCTACCCGTTGCGGTCGAGCTGGGAGGCGCTGCCGCGGCGCTAACGGTCAATCCGGAAAGAGCACGACCTGGCGCACGCCTTCGCCAGCCGCGAGGCGCTCGAAGCCAGCATTGATCTCGTCGGGCGCGAGCCGGTGGCTGAGCAGACCGTCGACCGGCAGCCGTCCCGCGCGGAACAGCGCGACGAACCGCGGGATGTCGCGCCCCGGCACGCACGACCCCAGGTACGACCCGCGGATCGTCCGCTCCTCGGCGGTGATCGTGACCGCGGGGACTTGGAGCTGCGCCGACGGGTCGGGCAGACCGACGGTCGTGGTCTGCCCCGCCCGCCGGGTCGCCGTGTAGGCCTGGGCGAGCACCGCCGCGCTGCCAACCGTCTCGATCGCGTGATGCGCACCGCCGCCGGTCGCATCGCGGACCGCGGCGGCGACGTCGACGTCCTCGACCGCCGCCACCACCGTGGTCGCGCCGAGCTCGCGGGCCAGCGCCAGCTTCTCGGGAACCCGGTCGACGGCCACGATCGGGTTCGCGCCCGCGGCGACGGCGCCGAGCAGGGCGGCCAGGCCGACGCCGCCGAGGCCGAAGATCGCCACGCTCTCCCCGGGCGTCACCTGCGCGGCGTTGACCACCGCGCCGACGCCGGTCAGCACCGCGCAGCCGAACAGCGCCGCGATCTCCCACGGCAGCTCGGGGTCGATCGGCACCGTCGAGCGGGTCGAGACCACCACCTGCTCGCTGAACGCCGAGACTCCGAGGTGGTGGTGGACCTCTTCCGCCGGACCGGAATCGCCGGCGTCGCCTCCACCCGCCGTGCCCGCTGCGGTCCGCAGCCGCCGGCCACCGCCGAGCAGCTCCCCCGCGCCGTTGGCCGCAGCGCCCGGACCGCAGAGCGCGGGGCGTCCCTCGGCGCAGAACTCGCACGCTCCGCAGGTCGGCACGAAGGTCAGCACCACGTGCTCGCCGACTCGACGGTCGGTGACCCCCGGTCCGACGGCAACGACCTCCCCCGCCGCCTCGTGGCCGATCGCCATCGGCGTCGGCCGCCGCCGCGATCCGTTGATCGTCGAGAGGTCGGAGTGGCAGAGGCCCGCCGCACGGACCCGCACCCGGACCTCGCCCGGCCCAGGGTCGGCCAGCTCCAGCTCTTGCCAGCGCAGCGGCTGGCTGTCGTCATAGGGGCGGGGCAGGCCGGCCTCGCGGAGGACGGCGGAGCGGATCTTCATGCGATCGCCTCGGTCAAGATCGGGGCGAGCACCGGCGAGCCGATCACGACGAGACCTCCGGCGCGGCGACGAGCAGTCGCTCGAGCGCACCGCGCAGCTGCCCGTCGAGCGGCGTCGACTTGCGCGTGTCGCGGTCGACGAAGACGTGGACGAACCAGCCGGTGGCGATCGGCTCGTCGCCGCCCTCGCGGAACAGACCGATCTCGGCGCGGACGCTGGACCGTCCGAGCTTGCCGACCCGCAGGCCGGCGTCGACGGTCTCGGGGAAGGCGACAGGCGCGTGGTACCGGCAGTGCGACTCCGCGCAGAGCCCGATCGTCGTGCCGCCGTGGATGTCGAGCCCGCCCTCGTCGATCAACCAGGCGTTGATCACGGTGTCGAAGAACGCGTAGTACTCGACGTTGTTGACGTGCCCGTAGACGTCGTTGTCGGCCCATCGCGTCCCGATCGACCGGAAGTGCGGGTAGTCGTCGCGCGTCTCGGGCTCGCTCGCCATGGCGGCAGCTTACGGCGCTACCGACGGTTGCGTTGGCGGACGGGGCCCTGCGCCTATGAGCGGCGCGGACGGCGCGGCTCGATGAACGCGGCAATCCGCTCGGCGATTTCCGGCACACTGTCGAGCTTGCCGGTCGCGACCGCGATCACGAAGTCGTACGCCTCGTCGTTGGTGCAGGTGAGCCGCTGGCCGTTGACACCGAGGAACGCGATCGTGCCCGCGAGGGCGAGCCGCTTGTTGCCGTCGATCAACGCGTGGTTTCGTGCCAGCGAGTGAAGCAGCGCAGCCGCTTGCTCCTCCAGGCTCTCGTACGCGTCCGCCCCGAAGACCGTTGCTCGTGGACGTGCGAGCGCCGACTCGAGCAGCCCATGATCACGGACGACGACATCACCCTCGATCGCTCGATCCGCGACGAGCAGCAACTCGTCGAGCGTCAGATGGATCATTGCCCGAGGCGCTCGAGGGCCTCGGCGTACCGCGGAAGCTCCTCGCTCAGCACGTCGTCGAGCAGCTCTGCTCGGCTGTGGCCCTCGACGTACTCACGCACGGCCTGTCGCGCGACGTCCTGCATCGAGCGCGACTCGAGCGCCGCGCGGCGGCGCAGCGCCTCGGTCTCGTCGTCGGTCAGCCGCAGCGTCATGGCCATGAATCGACGATACCGCTACTGATACCGCCGGTCAATCAGGTCCCGCATGAGACCAATCGACTCCTCGACTGGCAGCTTGGATCGAGGAGTCGATCGAGGGCACCAGAGCTCGCGTTTGAGGTACCCGTCAGCGCCCACGTCTCCACGAGTCGATTCGTGGGCCGCCCAGCCGACGCCCGCACCGCGCGCTGTCCGACTCCGTCGTCGGTCACCCAACCGATACCCGCTACTTCCACCCCGCCAGCCGGTCCAGCGCCTCGCGCAGGATCTCGGTGTCGGCCGCGTAGGAGAGGCGGACCGCGTGGGTGCCGTCGACCGCGTCGAAGTCGGTGCCGGGGGTCAGGGCGACGCCGGTCTCGGCGAGCAGTCGGCGGCACCAGGCGGCGCTGTCGGCGTCGCCCGCCGCTCGGATCCGCTCCGTGATGTCGGCGTAGAGGTAGAACGCACCGTCGGCCGGGGCCGTCGCACCCCAACCCAGCGAGGGCAGGCGGTCGAGCAGCAGCGCGCGGTGCTCGCGGTAGACCGCGGCGGCCGCCTCGGCCTCGGCGTACGAGCGCTCGGTGAACGCGGCGACTGCGGCGTGCTGGGCAAGGGTCGGCGGGCAGAGCGCCAGGTTGCCGGCGAGCGCGTCGACCGGTCCGACCATCCCCTCGGGCAGCAGTGCCCAGCCGAGCCGCCAGCCGGTCATCCCCCAGTACTTCGAGAACGACGAGACGATCGTCGCGTCGTCGCCGAACGACCAGGCGCAGGCCTGCTCGCGCGTCCCGGCGGTGACCCCGTGGTAGATCTCGTCGCTGACCAGGTGGGTGCCGTTGTCCCGGCACCAGCCGCTGAGCGCCTCGAGCTCGGCCGCGTCGACCATCGTCCCGGTCGGGTTGGCCGGCGATGCCAGCACCAGCCCCGCGAGCGGCCCGTGCTCGGCCACCGCCGCGTCGAGCAGCTCCGGCGTCGGCTGATACCGCTCGGCCGGACCGCAGGCGATCTCGACGACCTCGCAGCCGAGCGCGCGCAGGATGTTGCGGTAGGCCGGGTAGCCGGGCCGGGCCAATGCGACCCGGTCGCCGTGCTCGAACGCGGCCAGGAACGCCAGCACGAACGCCCCGGACGACCCGGTGGTGATCGCGACCCGCTCGGGGTCGACGGTCAGGTCGTACCAGCGGCCGTAGTGCTCGGCAACCGCGCGGCGCAGCGCCGGCAGCCCGAGCGAGGGCGAGTAGCCGAGCGACTCGCCGCCGGTCAGCACGGCCGCCGCGCGCTCGCGCACGTCGGTCGGCGCCCCGCCCCCGGGCTCGCCCGCGCAGAGCGAGAAGACCTCGGCCCCGGACTCGCGTCGCCGCTCGACCGCGTCGATGATCTCCATGACCGCGAACGGCGGAACGGCGGAACGATCGGAGACGCGCACCCGACCCATACTGGCGCACTCCCGGCGACCGCTCGCAACTGGCGTGCGTTTCTCCCCCCGATGACGGGCAAACCGCACACCAGACGCTCGATGCACCTGTCCAAACCGTGGTCGCCCGTGTTGTACATCCGCGGCGGAACGGACCCCGGTCCCGCACCTAGCATCGGTGGGGCCGGGCGATCGAAAGGCCGTCCGGCACCTGATTGCAGGATGATCGAGTGCGATCCGGTCGCGGGGCGGCGGCCGGGTCGCACTCGATCCATGCGCCGACGACCTGCGGCGCAGCTCGAGCGATCAGGCGTCGACCGCCGCGAGCACCACGTCGTTGTCGGCCCCGACCTCCGCCGCCGCGACCCGCAGCGTCGGGGCGGGGGAAGCCGTGCGGATCGGCCGTCCGACGCGTGCGATCCCGTCGTCGCCCCGCTCGACCATGCCGCGGGCCAGGAACTGCGGGTCCTCCCGGACCTCGTCGTAGTTGAGCACCAGCTCGACGCACGTATCACGCCCCTCCAGCCGCTCCAGCCACTCTGCCGCCGGCCGCTCGGCCAGCCGGGCCGCTACGACCGGGACGAACGACCGGTCGAAGCGCCGGTCCGCCCAGTCCGGATCGCCGACCGCATCGACGACCGCCGCCCAGAACTGCGGCTCCAGCGCGCCGACGGCCAGGTACCGTCCGTCGGCGCAGCGGTACGTCCGGTAGCACGGTGCGGCC
>JBQGEK010000023.1:0-5754 GCA_052039575.1 Patulibacter sp.
GTGCCGGTGTTCGAGACGTTGGGCCCGGAAGACCTCGCCCGGGTCGCCGAAGTCGCCGTGCCACGGGGGTTTGCGCCGCAGCAGGTGATCTTCCGCGAGGGCGACCGCTCGGACACCTGCTACATCGTCAAGGACGGGCACTGCCGCGCGGTCCGCCACCACCCCGACGGCCGTGCGATCACGCTGGCCCACTTCGGCACCGGCGACATCTTCGGCGAGCTGGCGATGTTCGACACCGACCGCCGGTCGGCGACCGTCGAGGCGCTCGACGACGTGCAGGCGCTGGCGATCCTGGCCGGCGACATGCGGCGGCTGATGCGCGAGCACTCCGAGATCTCCGCCAAGCTCGTGATCGCCCTCGGGCGCCGCCTGCGCGAGGCCAACGAGCGCCTCGCCCGTCAGTCGTTCCAGACCGTCCAGTCGCGGGTCGCGGGCGTGCTCGCCCGGCTCGTGGAGCAGGCACGGGCCGAGGGCAACGACGATCCCGAGGTCGAGATCCGGATCACCCAGGCGGACATCGCGCAGCTCGCGGGCAGCTCGCGGGAGTCGGCCAGCCGGTTCCTGGCGGTGCTCGAGCGGGCCGGGGTACTGAAGCAGGGACGCGGTCGAATCCTGGTGCATGATCCGGCGGCGCTCAGCCGCTACGTGTACTGATGTCCGGTCGCTCGCCCGGGCGCGGCAAGGGCAGATCCGGGTCGCGCTCACGGGGGCGTCGTCGGGGAAAGCGCAGCGGGGCGTCGGGTCATCCCGCCGGCCCGGCCGAGCGGGAGTTCTCGTGCGGCGGGATCGTCGTCCGCGACGGTCTCTGCCTGGTGATCACGCCGGTCCGGCCGGACGGACGCACGATCACGACGCTGCCGAAGGGACACCCAGAAGAGGGCGAGGACCCACCGACGGCAGCGATTCGCGAGATCTTCGAGGAGACGAGCGTGACCGCCCGCGTGACGGCGCGGCTGGGCGAGGTCGTCTACTGGTACCAGCGCGACGGCAAGCGGATCCGCAAGACCGTGCGGATGTACCTCTGCGCCCATCTCGACGGCGAGCCGGTCGCCGACGGATTCGAGGTCTCCGACGCCTTCTGGATGCCGTTGGAACGGGCGCTGACGGAGCTGGCGTTCCCCGGCGATCGCGACATGGTGAAGAAGGCGATGGCCCACAAGCGCGACGGTCGTTAGGGTTCCTGGTGCTGATGCAGGTACTGAACTTCTACTCCCGGATCTTCGCCGACCAGCTGAAGCGCGGCCGCAAGACCGCCACGATTCGGCTCGGGGACAAGAGCCACAAGTACCGCAAGAACCAGGCGGTGCTCGTCACGATCGGGTACCAATTCTCGCCGCGCGAGAAGATCTTCGACGCGGTGATCGACCAGGTCGAGGTCAAGCGCGTGCGCGACCTCTCGCCACGCGACATCGAGCACGACAACCCGGAGTTCCGGCGTCACGACGAGCTGATCCACTTCTTGGAGCAGATCTACGGGCGCACGGTCACCGAGGACGACATCGTCACCGTCGTGCGGTTCAGCCAGATCCTGACCAGCCCGCCGGGCTACACGGATGCGCGGCTGGGCATCGGCGGCGCCCAGAACTGAGGATCCGGTGAGCACTGCCGCGTCGGGACCGCGGATCGCCCTGTCCCGCCATGGGTACCCCGGCCTCGAGGAGATCGCGCTGCCGGACGGCGCGGAGTTCGTGACCCCGGACCCGGGGGTCAGCCCCGACGCGGCCCAGCTGCGGGCGCTCGCGGTGGACGCCGACGCGCTGGTGGTGTCGACGCCGGACCCGGTCGACGAGCAGCTGTTCGCCGCCTGCCCGCGGCTCAAGGTCGTCGCGCTGGTCGCGGTCGGCTTCGACAACGTCGACCTCGACGCAGCGGCTCGGTACGGCGTGACGGTGACCCACACGCCCGGCGTGCTCGCGGACGCCACGGCCGACCTGGCCTTCGGATTGATCGTGATGGCCCGTCGGCGGCTGGTCGAGGCGACGGACACCATGCGTCGCGGCGAGTGGGGAGCGTTCGACCCCCGCAACTTCCTCGGGCTGGATGTCGCGGGCGCCACGCTCGGGATCGTCGGCTACGGCCAGATCGGCCAGGCGGTCGGCCGCCGGGGCCGAGGCTTCGGGATGACCGTGCTCCAGCACAGTCGCTCGCCGCGGCCGGACGACGGGATCGCGACCGCGGTGCCACTCGACGAGCTGCTCGAGCGGTCCGACGTCGTGTCGCTCAACGTGCCGCGCACGCCACAGACCACCGGCCTGATCGGCGCCCGCGAGATCGACCTGATCGGTCCGCGCGGCACGCTGGTCTCGACCGCCCGCGGCGGGGTGGTCGACGAGGCGGCGCTGCTCGCCGCGCTGCGCGAGGGGCGCCTGCACTCAGCCGGGCTCGACGTCTTCGAGACCGAGCCGCTGCGCGACGCGCAGGACCCGCTGC
This sequence comes from Patulibacter sp., assembly GCA_052039575.1. Lineage (GTDB taxonomy): Bacteria > Actinomycetota > Thermoleophilia > Solirubrobacterales > Solirubrobacteraceae > Patulibacter. The sequence continues at coordinate 2,431 of JBQGEK010000023.1, forward strand.
TGCACGAGCCGCGGCTGGTCTGCCTGCCGCACATCGGGTCCGCGTCGATCGAGACCCGGACGGCGATGACGCGGATGGCGCTGCGCAACATCATCGAGGTGCTGGCCGGTCGGCCGGCGCCGAACCAGGTTCCGGCCTAGGCATCGGCCCGCCCGTCGCCCGGTCGGGCGGCGGCGTTCCGGGACGGTCCGGCCGACCGTGTGGACCGATCGCACAGGCGAAATGCTTGCCGAGGGCAACGAGTTGCGCAATCATTGCTTGCTGGAAGCATGAATAACGACGCCCGACACGAGACGATCACGATGGAGGACCTGACCCAAGCGCTGCTCGGGATCGCCGGGATCCGCCGCGACCTCCGCCGACGCGCGGGGATCGAGCACGTGCCGGGTGGCACGCCGGCGCTCGGCGCGATCCACCGGGTCGGACCCGCACGGGTCAGCGACATCGCTTGCGAGCTGCAGGTGGACCTGTCGGTCGCGAGCCGTCAGGTCCAGGCCCTGGAGGCCGAGGGTTGGGTCGACCGGGAGCCGGACCCGACCGACCGTCGGTCGAGCGTCGTCCGCCTGTCTCCGGCCGGTGAGCAGAAGCTGCAGCGGGTGCACGACCGGGTGGTCGCCGCGCTCAACGCGGCGCTGGCGGAGTGGCGGCCGGACGAGGTCCAGACCCTGGTCGACGGCCTGGTGCGGCTGCGCGCCGACCTGGCCGACCCGGCGGAGGGCACGAACGAGGAGCGGTCGGCATGAGTGGCTCAGCAGCGGTGGCAACTCCCGGCGGCGTGGCGCCGGCGGGCGGGCAGATGAACCACGCGCAGATCATGAAGGCCCTGTCCGGGCTGCTGCTCGCGATGTTCGTCGCGATCCTCTCGAGCACCGTGGTCTCGGCGGCGCTGCCGAAGATCATCGCCGACCTCGGCGGCGGTCAGTCCGCCTACACGTGGGTTGTCACCGCCACGCTGCTGACGATGACGATCAGCACCCCGATCTGGGGCAAGCTGGCCGACCTCTTCGACCGCAAGGTCCTGATCCAGGCCGGCATCATCATCTTCCTGGTCGGCTCGGTGTTCGCCGGGCTAGCGCAGTCGACCGCGTGGCTGATCTCGGCCCGGGCGGTGCAGGGCGTCGGCATCGGCGCGTTGACCGCGCTCGTGCAGGTGATCCTCTCCGACCTGGTCTCGCCCCGTGAGCGTGGGCGCTACATGGGGTACCTCGGTGCCGTCTTCGGTCTGGGCACCGTGACCGGCCCGGTGATCGGCGGGCTCGTCACCGACCATCTCGGCTGGCACTGGTGCTTCTTCGTCGGCGTACCGTTCGCGCTCGCTGCGCTGGTGCTGCTGCAGCGCACGCTGCACCTGCCGCGGATCCGACGCGACAACGTGCAGATCGACGTGCTCGGGGCGTTCCTGATCGCGGCCGGCGTCTCCACGCTGCTGATCTGGGTCACGCTCGCGGGCAAGAACTACGCCTGGGTCAGCGGGACGTCGGCGGTGATGGTGATCGGCGGCCTCCTGCTGCTCGTCGCGGCCGTCGTCGTCGAGCGGCGCTCGGACGAGCCGCTGATTCCGACCAACCTGTTCGAGAACCGGACCGTCGTGATGGCGGTGATCGCCAGCGTCGCCGTCGGCATCGCGATGTTCGGCACCACGATCTTCCTCACGCAGTACATGCAGCTGGCCCGCGGGTACAGCCCGACCGAGTCCGGACTGCTGACGATCCCGATGGTGATCGGCCTGTTCGGCTCCTCGACGATCGTCGGGCGGCGGATCTCCGCGACCGGCCGCTACCGCCACTACATGCTGGCCGGGACGCTGTTCCTGGCCGGCGGGCTGGCCCTGATGGGGCTGATCGACGAGACCACGAGCCTGGTCGAGGTCGGGATCTTCATGCTGATCGTCGGCGTCGGCGTCGGCATGGTGATGCAGAACCTGATCCTCGCGGTCCAGAACGTGATCCCCGCCCGCGAGATGGGGGCCGGCAGTGCGCTGATCGCGTTCTTCCGCAGCCTCGGCGGTGCGATCGGCGTATCGGTGCTCGGTGCGATCCTCGGCACGCGGGTGACCACCCACATCGGCGAGGGCTTGGCCGAGCGCGGGCTCGACGCGGGGGCGATGGGCTCGTCCAGCGGACAGATCCCGGACCTCGCGAGTCTCTCCGAGCCCGCCCGCGAGGTGATCCAGCACGCATACGGCCTGGGGATCGCCGAGATCTTCCTGTTCGCCGCGCCGCTCGGGCTGGTCGCATTCGTCGCGGTCTGGTTCCTTCAGGAGCAGCGCCTCGGCACCAAGAGCGGGTCCGAGCTCGTTGCCGAGCAGCTGGCGGCCGAGCGGCTCGCGGCGGCGGAGGGTGCGGGCGAGCTGGTCGTGCGGCCCGGGGTCGAGCGCGCGGGAGCCGCTGAGCACGCACCGGTGGACGCGAGGATCTCCGCCGGGTCGCACCGCGGCTGAGGTCGTGACTCGCCGTGCAGGCGGGCTTGCGTCACGAAAGCGGTGAATTCCGGGGGTTTCGCGGCAGCTGTTGGCACTCTCGGACCGAGAGTGCCAACGAGCCGTTGACGTGCGCCGACAACGCGTTAGACTGCGCGTCGGGGTGGCACGCGCAGGGCGGGAGTGCCAACGTCAGTTTTCGTACGTTCAACCGCCCCACGGAGGGACCGCAACATGTCCATCAAGTTGCAGCCGCTCGGCGATCGCCTGATCGTCCGCGCCATCGAGGAAGAGCAGACCACGGCCAGCGGCCTGGTGCTTCCCGACACCGCCAAGGAGAAGCCGCAGAAGGGCGAGGTCCTGGCTGCCGGCGAGGGTCGCTGGGACGAGGACGGCGACAAGCGGATCCCGCTCGACGTCAAGGTCGGCGACGAGGTCCTGTACAGCAAGTACGGCGGCACCGAGATCAAGGTCGACGGCGAGGAGCTGCTCGTTCTCCGTGAGAGCGACGTCCTGGCCAAGGTCACCGGCTGAGCCGGCAACGTCGAGACTGAGAAGGAAGAACAGACATGGCTAAGCAGCTGAAGTTCGGTACGGAAGCCCGTCAGGCCCTCGAGGCCGGCGTCGACGCCGTCGCCAACGCCGTCAAGGTGACCCTGGGGCCGAAGGGCCGCTACGTCGTCCTCGACAAGAAGTTCGGCGCCCCGACGATCACCAACGACGGTGTCACGATCGCTCGTGAGATCGAGGTCGAGGACGTCTTTGAGAACCAGGGCGCGCAGCTCGTCCGCGAGGTCGCCACGGCGACCAACGACGTCGCCGGCGACGGCACGACGACCGCGACGGTGCTCGCCCAGGCGATCGTCAAGCAGGGCCTGAAGAACGTCACGGCCGGCGCCAACCCG
>JBQGEK010000024.1:0-2676 GCA_052039575.1 Patulibacter sp.
CGGCCCGGGGACCCGGTTTGGGGTGTTCATGTGTGTTACGTGGGTGGGGTGGGGGGGCGGGCGGGGGGGGTTGCTCCCGTGGGGGGGGGCGCCCCCGCACGGACGGGATCGTGGTGGTCAGCCGCCGGGTCGCTCGTTCACATCCGGAACAGCGGACGCTGGACCGGGTCGAGCGGGGCGTTCGCACAGGCGTCGAGCGCCAGGCCGAGCACGCGTCGGGTGTCGCGCGGGTCGATCACGCCGTCGTCCCAGAGCCGGGCCGACGCGTAGATCGGGTTGCCCTGAGCCTCGAACTGGTCGCGCAGCGCGTCGCCGAACGCCTGCCGCTCGTCGGGATCCCAGGTCTCGCCGCGGGCGGCGGCCTGGTCGTCGCGGATCGTGGTCAGCACCGTCGCCGCCTGCTCGCCGCCCATCACCGAGATCCGCGCGTTCGGCCACATCCACATGAACCGCGGCGAGTAGGCGCGGCCGCACATCCCGTAGTTGCCCGCACCGTACGACCCGCCGATCACCACGGTCAGCTTCGGCACGCGGACGGTCGAGACTGCGGCGACGAGCTTGGCCCCGTCCTTGGCGATCCCGCCCGCCTCGTAGTCGCGGCCGACCATGAACCCGGCGACGTTCTGCAGGAAGACCAGCGGGATCCCGCGCTCGTCGCAGAGCTCGACGAAGTGCGCGCCCTTCAACGCGCTCTCGCGGAAGAGGATCCCCTGGTTGGCGAGGATCCCGACCGGGTGCCCGTGGATGTGGGCGAAGCCGCAGACCAGCGTCTCGCCGTAGAGCGGCTTGAACTCGTGCAGCTCGCCGCCGTCGACGATCCGTGCGATCGCCTCGCGCACGTCGTAGGGCTCGCGCGGGTCGGGCGGCACCACGTCCAGCAACGTGTCGGGGTCCAGCAGCGGCTCGACGCTCGGCCGCGTCTCCCACGGCGCGACCGTCCCCGCAGGCCAGACGCCGTCCGCCGACGTCGGCCCGGCCGGCTGGCGACCGCGCGGCACCGTCTTCAGGATCCGGCGGACCAGCTGCAACGCGTGCGCGTCGTCCTCGGCCAGGTGATCGACCACGCCCGAAGTCCGGGCGTGCAGGTCGCCGCCGCCCAGTTCCTCGGCCGAGACGGTCTCCCCCGTGGCCGCCTTCACCAGCGGCGGGCCGCCGAGGAAGATCGTGCCCTGGTCCTTGACGATCACCGTCTCGTCGCTCATCGCCGGGACGTACGCCCCGCCGGCGGTGCACGACCCCATCACCGCGGCGACCTGGGCGATCCCCGCCCGCGACAGGTTGGCCTGGTTGAAGAAGATCCGCCCGAAGTGCTCGCGGTCGGGGAAGACCTCGTCCTGGCGCGGCAGGAACGCGCCGCCCGAGTCCACCAGGTAGACGCACGGCAGCCGGTTCTGCTTGGCGACCTCCTGCGCGCGCAGGTGCTTCTTGACCGTCAGCGGATAGTAGGAGCCGCCCTTCACCGTCGCGTCGTTGGCGACGATCATCACCTCGCGCCCGTGGACCCGGCCGATCCCGGCGACTACACCGGCGGCCGGCAGGTCGTGGTCGTAGACCTCCTCGGCAGCCAGCGGCGCCAGCTCGAGGAACGGCGAGAACGGGTCGATCAGCCGGTCGATCCGGTCGCGGGCGAGCAGCTTGCCGCGGCCGACGTGGCGCTCGCGGGCGCGCTCGCCTCCGCCCCCGGCGATCCGCTTCAGCCGCGCGCGCAGGTCGTCGATCAGCGCCAGGTGCTGCTCGCGGTTGGACGTTCCGGCGGGCTGGCCGTCCGTCATCGTCGCGTCGTCCGCGCTCGTCGCGTGCGTGCTCATGCCTGCTCCTCCACGGCCGCCAGCGTCTGCCCGCGCGCGACGTGGTCGCCGACCGCGACGTCGAGTGCGGTCACCGTCCCGTCGTACGGCGCGGCCACGTCCAGCTCCATCTTCATCGACTCCATCACCAGCAGCGATTGCCCCGCGGTCACGCGGTCGCCGACCGCCGCGCGGACGGCCAGGACCACGCCGGGCAGCTGGGCGAGCAGCCCGCCCGCGACCGCCCCGGGACCGCTCGCGACCTCGGGCACGTCGCGCCACGCCCACGTGCCACCAGGGTCGTGGACCCACGTCCAGGGACCGTCGACGGCGGTCCGCGCGCCGCGCTCGGGCGCCCCGACCGCAGCCTCGCCGACCGTCACCTCGAGCCCCTCCGCGCCGACCCCGACCAGCACTTCGACCCGCTCGTCGTCGGGATCCTGCAGCTCCAGCCGGACCCGACCCGGGCCGCCGATCCGCCAGCCGTCCGGCACCGCGAACGCCCCGTGGCCGGCCGTCTCCCGCGCACGGCGGTGTCGGTCCTGGGCGACCGCGCCCAGCGCGCGCAACCGGTCCGCGCCCGGACGGGACGCCAGCTGGGCGCCCTCGTCGGGATCGGCAAGCAGCTCTTCGAGCAGCGTGGTCGTCGACCGGTCCTCGGCGACCTCGTCGCGGGCGATCAGCCGCCGCAGGAAGTCCGCGTTCGTCTCGACGCCGAGCACCACCAGGTCGGCCAGCGCGCGGTCCAGACGGCCAAGCGCCTGGCGGCGGTCCTTGCCGAAGGCGATCACCTACATCAGCATCGGGTCGAACGCGGTGGACACCACGGGGCCCTGCTCGATCCCGGAGTCGACGCGGACCCCCGGTCCGATCGGCTCGGCGTAGTCGA
>JBQGEK010000025.1:0-64693 GCA_052039575.1 Patulibacter sp.
CGACATGGAACTCGGACTCGCCACCTTCGCCGACCTCGGACGTGACCCGAAGAGCGGGCAGCTGATCACGCCCGAACAACGGTTCGCCAACCTGCTGGAGGAGGTCGAGCTGGCCGAGCAGGTCGGTCTCGACGTCTTCGCGCTCGGCGAGCACCACCGTCCGGACTACGCCGTGTCGGCCCCGCCGGTTGCGCTCGCCGCGGCCGCCGCGCGAACCGAGAAGATCCGGCTGTCGAGTGCGGTCACCGTGCTCAGCTCCGAGGATCCCGTGCGCGTCTTCCAGCAGTTCGCGACGCTCGACCTGATCTCCCACGGACGCGCCGAGATCCTCGCCGGTCGCGGCTCGTTCACCGAGTCGTTCCCGCTGTTCGGCTACGACCTCAAGGACTACGACGAGCTGTTCGAGGAGAAGCTGCTGCTCCTGCTGCAGATCCGCGAGCACGAGCGGGTCACGTGGTCCGGCTCGTTCCGCGCGCCGCTCGAGGATCAGGGGATCTACCCGCGTCCGGTCCAGGATCCGCTGCCGGTCTGGATCGGCGTGGGCGGCACCCCTAAGTCGATCGCCCGCGCCGGGTACCTCGGCCTGCCGCTGACGATCGCGATCCTCAGCGGGCAGCCCGAGAGCTTCGTGCCGCACGTCGACCTGTACCGGCGGGCCGCGGAGCAGGCCGGACACGATCCCTCGTTGCTGCAGCTGGCGATCAACACCCACGGCTACGTCGCGGCAACGTCGAAGCAGGCCGGCGACGAGCTGTACCCGGCGTACGCGCCGATGATGAACCAGATCGGACGCGAGCGCGGGTGGCCGCCGATGACCCGCCAGGCGTTCGACGCCCAGCGCTCCGGGACCGGCGCGCTCGGCGTCGGATCGCCCGAGGAGCTGGTCGAGAAGATCCTCCACCAGCACGAGCTGTTCGGCAACACGCGCTACATCGCGCAGTTCTCGCTCGGCGGGATGCCGCACGACCTCGTGCTGAAGGCGACCGAGATCTTCGGCACCCAGGTCGCCCCCGAGGTCCGCAAGGAGGTCGCGCGCCGCGAGGCGTGACCCGCGGGCGACCGACTACCCTGCTGCGGTGACTTCGACCGAGAACGGGTTCACGATCGCCGTCAGCGAGCAGGATGGCGAGCAGCTCGCGTCCGAGGTGCTCGACGGCGCGCGGAAGCTGCCCATCGTCTGCCTGTCGTCCCGGCCGGGCGAGGACGTACCCGCGTTCGACCCGCAGACCGTGCGCCGAGCGGTCGGAGACAAGGCGATCCTGCGCGGCGTGCGGACGGGCCCGGCGACCCGCTACCTGGACGACCTGCTTCCCGAGCACTTCGGCGTCTTCGGGGGCGCGGCTCGGATCTGGTGGCCCGGGATCGACGAGTACGACAACCCGCGGCGGCATCCCCTGATCCTCGACAAGCAGGGCCGCTACGGGACCCGTGCGCTCGAGCTGCTCGTCGAGGGCTTCGAGGCCGGTGCGCCCCGGTACGACAAGCGACGCCGAGACCTGCTGCGCGCGCCGCGGGCGGCCGAGCCGGAGCGGTTGGTCGGCCTGGCGATCCCCGACGCTGTGGTCCGCGACCGCACCCGGGCGCATCACCTGCTGATCGTCGCGGCCTGGCTGGCCCGCGATCACGACGCCGGCCGCCGGGACCGCCCGATGGGACCGCTGGCGATCGGCGAGCGCTACCTGGCGTCGCTCGGGGCGGTGCGTGATCGGATCGACGCGCCGGCGATGGCCGTGTTGGCCGCGCGGATCGCGTCGGGCAAGCCGGGGGAGGCCGACGACTTGCGCGTCGGGGCCGAGCTGGACGACGACGGCACCCAGGTCATCCGCGAGGACGACGAGGCGCTCGGCTGGTCGTGCCGGATCCCGAACGTCGACGGTGCGCGGCTGCGCTGGTGGACGCGCGAGGACGGGGCGGTCGAGCTGCGCGACGTGGTGCTCGGCTAGTTCACGAGCCCGAGGCTGCGCCGGCCACCGGTGGAGGACCCGAGCCGATACGGCCGGTCAGCGCTCGGCGACGACACGCCGATGCTCGTCGACGCGCAGCCGCAACTCGCCGTTGAGCAGCGCCAGGATGTCCTGGCCAACCAGCTCGCCGCGCCAGCCGTGGACCGTGCGGACGTCGGGCGTCGGGGTGCCGTCGCGCCACGACGCGATCACGCGCTGCAGGTCGGCGCGGCTGGCAAGCAGCTCGTAGGCGAGATGCTCCTCGTTGGCCCGGGTGCGAACCAGCGTCTCGGTCAGCGCGATCAGCTCCGGATCGACGGGATCCTGGCGCGGGGTCCGCTCGCGCGTGACCGGGATCGGCTCGGCGTCGCGTCCCTCGGCGATCGCCTTCAGCAGTCGGTCGCCCCGGCGGTGCAGGGTCGCCTCGTTGATCCCGCGGATCTGCTTCAACCGGTCGCGTGTGCGGGGGCGGCGCTTGGCCAGCTCGACCAGCGTCTGATCCTGGAGCACCGTCGACGGTGGCCGATCCGCGTCGGCGGCCTCCTGCTCGCGCCACTGGAGCAGCCGGAACGCGACCGCGCGCTGGCCCGGGTCGAGGCTGTCGACGCGCGACAGCTTGCTGAAGAGCACCTCGGGATCACGGCTGTCGTCGACCAGCTCCAGCGCCCGGCACTCCTCGATCGCCCAGTCCAGGCGCCCCAGGTCGACCAGCTGGTTCTGGATCGCGACGGACAGCTGGAGTAGGTGCTGGACGTCCTCTGCGGCGTAGCGTCGCTGCTCCTCGCTGAGCGGCCGCTGCTCCCACCGGGTGAAGCTCGCGGACTTCTGCAGGTTGACCTTGAGCATCTCCCGCAGCAGCGCGTCGTAGCCCATCTGCGCCCGGAGGCCGGCGAAGCCCGCCGCGAGCTGGGTGTCGAAGATGTTGTGGATCTCGGTGTTCCAGCTGCGCTTGAGCAGCGCGACGTCCTGGCGTGCCGCGTGCAGCACGATCTCGATCCCCGGGTCGGCGAGCACCTCGGCCAGGGGCGTCGGGTCGAACTCGTCGACCAGCGGATCGAGCAACTCGATCCGGATTCCCTGCGACGGCGTGTCGACCGCGACCTGTGCCAGGCAGAGCAGCGGCCGATAGCGGCCCTCGCCGACGAACTCGGTATCGATCCCGAGCCGCCCGTACTCCCGGGCGGCCTCGGCGAGTTCCTGGACGACGGTGTCGGCTGCGGTAGGCACGTGGCGTCAGCCTATCCGGGGGCGCGGACTACGGCCGAGCGCCCCGTTGCCGCCGTACGCGGGACCTTCGTCCGTCGGATGCGCGGTCAGCGGCCGTCCTACGGCCGGCGGGAGCGGGTCCGCCGCGACGTCGCCGGGGTGCCGCTGGCGTGCTCCGGTCGTTGGTCCCGCTCACCGTCGAGGTCCCGGGCGGCGTCCTCGAGCTGCTCCGGCGTGGCCTCGTCCGGCCACACGCCGTAGCGGTCGAAGAAGTCCCGGGCGTTGAACTCCGCGTCGCGGTCCTTCTCGCTCGCCAGTCCGATCCGGTGGATCCGGTTGGAGACGATCACGCCGAGCGCACCGCCGATCATCAGCGCGAATCCCTCGATCCCGACGATGTCGGGACTGATCACGAGCATCGCGAAGGCGACGACGATCAGGATCAGCGGGAACCAGAAGCGGACGAGCCGGACCGGGGTGAACACCCTCCGATCATCTCACCATCGCGGGGACCCGCGCTTGGGGGCATCGCGGTGTCGGGGAGCGAGTGCCGACGCGACCGCGACGGTGGTCAGCTCGTCGGTCGGAGCGGAGCGGCGTCGGGGTCCCAGACGGTGGCGGTGCGACCGGCCAGCTGCTCGAGCGAGAACCGCTCGATCAGCTCGGCCGGCGTCGGCTGCTCGTCCTCGGCGCACAGGCCGAGGCTGGAGGCGAGCCGACCGCGGACCTCGTCCGGGCTCTCGCCCAGCGCACGCCGGTCGGCGAGCGTCACGGCTCCGTCGCGCTTGGCCAGCCGCCGGCCGTCGGGTCCGAGCACCAGCGGCACGTGGACGTAGCCGACCGGCGGCAGTCCGAGCCGATCGGCGAGCCACGCCTGGCGGGGGGCGCTGCCGGCCAGGTCGTCGCCGCGGACGACCTCGCCGATCCGCTGCCAGCCGTCGTCGACCACCACCGCCAGGTTGTAGGCGAAGGTCCCGTCGCCGCGCTGGACGACGAAGTCGTCGACCACGCGCCGGATCGGGCCGAGCAGCGCGTCGTCGACGGTCACCGATTCCGCCGCCGCGCGCACCCGCAGCGCCGGAGGCCGGCCCGTGGTGCGGGCCTTCTCCGCGCGACCTGCGGCGTCGAGCTGCGCGCAGGTCCCGGGGTAGGCGTCGTCGGGTGCGTCGCTGTGGGCCGCGCTGGCCGCCTCGCGGATCTCGGCCCGCGTGCACCAGCAGGGGTAGAGCAGGTCGGCGGCCTCGAGCCGGGCCAGGGCGTCGGCGTAGGCGCCGTCGCGAGTCGATTGCCGGAGCGGCTCGCCGTCCCAGTCGATCCCGCTCGCCTGCAGGTCCGCGAGCTGTCCGGCCGCGTGCTCGGGGCGGCTGCGACCCCGGTCGAGGTCCTCGATCCGCAGCAGGAAGCTGGCGTCGTCGTGGCGGGCGCGAAGCCAGGCGACCAGCGCGGTCCGCAGGTTGCCGAGGTGCAGCGGGCCGGTGGGGCTGGGCGCGAAGCGACCGGAACGCGGGGCCATCGGCACACCGTAGCGACGGCCCGCGGTGCAGAAGGTCGCGGGGCCTGCGTATGCTCGCCGGAATGGCGACGAAGCAGTTCAGCAAGCGTGGAGCGCAGGCGCGGGGGATCAGCGACGACGCTCCCGCTGAGGTCGGGCCGTGCGGTCCGTGCCGCGGGACGGGCAAGCTGCTGTCGAGTGCCGCGACCGGCCCCGAGCTCGGCGAGCAGCACACCGTGACCTGCCCGTGGTGCGACGGAACCGGCACGAGGATTCCCGACCGTGACGCCCAGGAGCACCCGGCGGAGACGCCGCCGGTCCTGACCGAGGCGCAGCTGGAGGAGCGAAAGGCGGCGCTCGCTGCTCAGGCGAAGGCCCGGCCGCGCAAGCCGGCAGCGAAGAAGCCCGCCACCAAGAAGCCCGCAGCGAAGAAGGCACCCGCCAAGAAGGCCGCCGCGAAGAAGAAGCCCGCGGCCGAGTAGATCCGCGGAGTTCCGCTTAGTTCTGGGCGGAGGTGCCGCCGCTGAGCGGCTCGCGCTCGGCGACCTTCAGCTCGACCAGGGTCTTCTCGGCGCCGCGCAGGCGCAGCTCGAACGTCCCCGGCCGCGCCGCCACGATTCGGAACACGCTGGGCACGCCGCCGGCGATTCCCTGCTCGAAGCCGAACGCATCGAGCTCCAGCACGTCGGATTCCTCCGGCGTGAAGCTGAGCACGATCATGTCGCCGACCCGGGCCTCGATGGGGCCGTCGTGCGGCAACTTCGCCTCGACCGACTTCGTCGCGGCGAAGGTCGCCGGCGGGAGCGGGGTGGTGGTCCCGGTGCGCCCGGCGCTGTTGTCGCGGTCGGACGACGAGACGACGATCGCGGTCAGCAGTCCGACGACCAGGGCGATCAGGAAGACAAGGCGAAACGCCAGCATGTCCCGTCATTCTGGCGCATACGTCGGGGTGGTGGCGCGGCCTCGCGGGATCAGGGTTGGCGTGGAGGCTCGACGGTGGAGCCGGCTGTCGTCACCGATCGGGCGCTGTTCCGGTCCTGGGGCGGCACGAACTCGCGGTCGCGCGGGCACCGGCGGGGCACCTACGGTCGGGCCCGGCCCCGTCATGACCGCTTCGCATCCGCCTGCCCTCTCGATCGCCGTCGCGGTGCTGCTCGTCCTCGTGCTCGTTCCGGCGACGACGATCGACCTTCGCGAGCGGCGAATCCCGAACGCGGTGACCGGCCCCGGGGCGCTCGCGGCGCTGCTGCTCGGTCTCGCGCTCGACGCGTCGGGTCAAGCCGAGCGCTGCGCGGCGGCACTGGCCGCCGTGGCGTTCCTGCTGGTGGTGCGGGCACCGCGACCGTCCGGACTGGGGCTCGGCGACGTCAAGCTGGCCGGGGTCCTCGGCCTTTGCCTCGGCGCCCCCGTCGTCGTCGCGCTGCTCGTCGCGTTCGCCGCGGGTGCGCTGGTGGCCGTCGCCGTTGCGCTCCGCGGCGGACGAGGGGCGCTGCGGACCACGACGGTGCCGTTCGGTCCCTACCTGGCGGGGGGCGGAGCCGTGGCGTTCACGGTCGGGCAGCCGCTGCTGGCGGCGTACCTGGGCCTGCTGGGGTAGCGGACGGATCGCGCCGGAGACCCCTAGGATTGGGCGCCGTATGGCCTTGACGCTCTCCACCGCCGGTGAATCCCACGGACCGGGCCTGACGGCGCTCGTGGAGGGCCTGCCCGCCGGGCTCGAGCTCGACCGGGACGCGATGAACCGCGACATGGCCCGCCGCCAGCTCGGCTTCGGCCGTGGCGGCCGGATGAAGATCGAGACCGACACGGCGGAGGTCAAGTCCGGCGTCCGCCACGGCTACACGCTTGGCGGCCCGGTCTCGCTGTGGGTCCAGAACCGCGACTACGCCAACTGGGAAGAGCGGATGAACCCGTGGCCCGTCGAGGCCGAGGTGCCGCCGGTCCACATGCCGCGTCCGGGCCACGCCGACCTCAACGGGGTCTGGAAGTACGGTCACGACGACGTCCGCAACATCCTGGAGCGGGCCTCGGCTCGCGAGACCGCGGCGCGGGTCGCCGGCGGCGCGCTGGCGAAGGCGTTCCTGCGGGCGATCGGCGTCGAGATCCGCTCGCACGTCACCCAGATCGGGCCGGTCCACGCCAACCCCGAGCTCGCTCCGACGACCGCGGCCGACTTCGACGGCGTCGACGACGATCCGGTCCGCTGCCTCGATCCCGACGCGGCGAAGGCGATGGTCAAGCACATCACCGTCGAGCGCAAGGCGAACGAGTCGATCGGCGGCGCCTACGAGGTGCTGACCTTCGGCCTGCACCCGGGGATCGGGTCGCACGTCTCGTGGCAGGAGCGGCTCGACGGCCGGCTGGCTCAGGCGATCTGCTCGATCCAGGCCCACAAGGGCGTCGAGTTCGGCGACGGCTTCCGCTTGGCCGAGACGCCCGGGTCGCAGGCCCAGGACGAGATCTTCAGCGGCGACGACGCCGAGGACGGCGACCAGCCGACCGGATCGCTGCGCCGCCGCACGAACCACGCCGGCGGCCTCGAAGGCGGGATGACCACCGGTCAGACCCTGGTCGTCCGAGCCGTGGTCAAGCCGATCCCGACGATCACCAAGCCGCTGCGCTCGGTCGACCTCTCGACCGGCGAGTCCGCGAAGGCGCTGCGCGAGCGGACCGACAACTGCGTCGTTCCCGCGGCCGGCGTGGTCGGTGAGGCGATGATCGCAATGGTGCTCGCGTCCGGCTACCGCGAGAAGTTCGGCGGCGACCACATCGACGACGTCCGTGCCGCGATCGCCGCCTACGAGCAGCGCATCGGCTGGCAGCGCTAGCCCGGCCGAGCGATGTCCGAGAGCACGGAGAAGAAGGCCGCCCGGCCCACGCCGGCGATCGTCCTGGTCGGTTTCATGGGAGCCGGCAAGACGACCGGCGCCCGGATGATCGCCAACGTCCTCCGCGAGCGGATGGTCGATACCGACAAGCGAATCGAGCAGGAGATCGGGACGACGATTCCCGACTACTTCCGCGAGCACGGCGAGCCGGCGTTCCGGGCGATCGAGGAGCAGATCACGCTCGAGCTGCTGGATCAGGCGGACGGTGGCGTCATCGCGCTCGGCGGGGGGACGCTGCAGTCGGAGAAGGTCCGTGTGGCCCTGCAGCGCCACACCGTGGTCTGGCTGCACGTCAGTCTCGAGACGGCGTGGCGCCGGGCCAAGCGCTCCGACCGGCCGTTGGCCCGCGACCGCGACAGCTTCGCGGCGCTGTTCCAGGAACGGGCCGACGTCTACGAGCGGATCGCCGACGTCGTTCTGCCCGAGGTCGACCGCCAGCTGCTGACGTCGGCGGTCGCCGTGATCCGCCAGGTGCCCGACGCCAAGGGCGCGACGCTGCTCTGGGCCCACGCGCCGTCCGGCGGCTACCCGGTCTGGATCCGCCCGGGGCTGCTGCGCGACCTGCCGCCGTGGCCGCTGCCCGAGGGCTCGCGACGGATCGGCGTGACCGACGACCAGGTCGCCGAGCACTACGCGGGCCGCGTGCCCGAGCTGTCGGCGCTGGTCGAGTTTCCGGCCGGTGAGGCGTACAAGACGCTGGAGACCTGCGAGCGCGTCTGGTCGGCCCTGGTCGAGCAGGGCGCGACCCGCTCCGACCACGTGGTCGCGATCGGGGGAGGCGTCGTCGGGGACCTGGCCGGCTTCGTCGCGGCCACCTTCCAGCGGGGCATTCCCGTGGTCCAGGTGCCGACCACCCTGGTCGCCCAGGTCGACAGCGCCTACGGCGGGAAGACCGGGGTCGACCTGCCGGCCGCGAAGAACTACGTCGGCGCCTACCACCAGCCGGCCGCGGTGATGGTCGACCCCGACACGCTCGAGACGCTGCCGCAGCCGGAGCTCGCCGCGGGCTACGCCGAGGTCGTCAAGACCGCGCTGATCGCCGGCGGCCCGCTCTGGGATCACGTGTCGTCCGGCGCACCGGTCGATTCGCAGACGATCGTCCGCTGCGCCCGAACCAAGCTGCAGGTCGTCGCCGACGACGAGCGCGACGGGGGCCGGCGCCAGGTGCTCAACCTCGGCCACACGATCGGGCACGCGATCGAGACGGTCACCGACTATCGACGCTACCGCCATGGTGAGGCCGTCGGTCTCGGTCTCCTGGCCGCGCTGCAGCTGTCGGGGCAGGACGCGCTTCGCCAGCAGGTCAGCGGGCTGCTGGAGGCCGTCGGCCTGCCGACGCGGATGGACGGCGCGATCGACGTCGACGCGGTGCACGAGGCGACCACGCGCGACAAGAAGCGGCTGGGGTCCAAGCCGGTGCCGTTCGTGATCGTGCGCGAGCCCGGCGACGTCCGCTACGGCCAGCAGATGGCCAACCGCGACGTCCGGGCCGCGATCGCGGCGCTCGCTCCCTGAGGCCGCGCGCCGGCACCGTTCGGGTGGCGTCCGGGCACGCGGGCACCGCTCGGCGGCGTCCGCGTGCGAGGATCCGGCGATGCGTCGCTTCCGTGTCGCCGTGGTCCACGGCGTCAATCTCGATCAGCTCGGCCGTCGCAATCCGGAGCACTACGGAGGACTGACCTTCCGCGAGCTCGAGCGTCAAGTCGACGAGTGGGCCAAGGAGCTGGACCTGACGCCGCGCTTCTTCCAGACCAACCACGAGGGCGTGCTGGTCGAGTACCTGCACCGGACCGAGGGCCTGGTCGACGGGATCATCGTCAATCCGGGGGCGTGGACCCACTACTCGTGGGCGATCCGCGATGCGCTCGAGCTGGCCGGGGTGCCGGCCGTCGAGGTCCACCTGTCGAACATCCATGAGCGCGAGCAGTGGCGCCGTCACTCCGTGATCTCGGAGCTCTGCCTGACGACCGTCGCCGGGCGCGGTCCCGACGGCTACCGCGACGCCCTGACGAAGCTCCGTGAGCACCTGCTGACCGTCGAGCCCGCGAGGACGCCCCGCAGCGGGACGCCGACCGAGGAGCACCTCGCCGGACCCGACACGCCGCGCGTCCACGACGAGCCGGACGAGTCACCGGGCGAGCGGCTCGACGACGACGCCCGCGTGTCCGAGGCGACGAGCGGGATCGACGTCCCCGACGTCGACTTTCCCGACGCGGGCGCGGCGGGTCCTGATGCTCCGGGGGCGGACCGATGATCACTCCCGAGCTGGCCGCCGACCGCGGCAACCGACTGGCGGCGATCCTCGCCGAGCGTGATCTCGACGGGGTCGTGATCACGAACCTGCACGACATCCGCTGGCTGACCGGCTTCACCGGCAGCAACGCCGTGGTGATCGTCGGCCGCGAGCAGCACGGAGACGAGGTCCGTGATCTGCGGCGCTTCGTCACCGACTTCCGCTACGTCGAGCAGGCCGCGTCCGAGGTCCCCGAGCCGTGGGAGCGGATCAACGGCGGCCGCGACCTCGGGGGCGCCGGGATCGCGCAGCATCTGCCGGCCGGTGCCAGGAAGGTCGGGTTCGACGACGGGGACCTGACCTTCGCCGCCCACCGCCGGCTGTCGAACGCCGCCGAGATCGGGCAGAAGCTCGTCCCGGTCGCGGGGATCGTCGCGGGGCTGCGGGCGGTCAAGGACGCGTCCGAGCTGGCCGCGATCCGCGCTGCGTCGGAGCTCGCCGACGCGGCGTTCGACGAGGTGATCCTGAACGGCCCGATCGTGGGGCGGACCGAGCGCGAGATCGCGCTCGACCTGGAGATCGCGATGCGCCGACGCGGCGCCAGCGGCAACAGCTTCGACCCGATCGTCGCCTGCGGTCCGCACGGCGCGCTGCCGCACGCCTCGCCCCGTGACGTGGCGGTCCCCGCCGGGGTGCTGCTGACGGTCGACTGGGGATGCGTGCTCGACGGCTACTGCTCGGACTGCACGCGCACGGTCGGGACCGGCACCGTGTCCGACGCGGCCCGCGCGGTCTACGCCACCGTGCTCGACGCGCAGCAGCAGGCCCTGGCCGCAGTCCGGACCGGCGCCGACGCGCGTGCCGTCGACGCGGTCGCCCGCGATCTGATCGGCGCGGCCGGACACGGCGAGCACTTCGGCCACGGTCTCGGCCACGGAGTCGGGCTCGAGGTCCACGAGGCGCCGACCCTGGGGCCGCGATCGAGCGGTCCGCTGAAGACCGATCAGATCGTCACCGTCGAGCCGGGGATCTACGTGCCCGGGGAGCACGGTGTTCGGATCGAGGACCTGGTCGCGGTCAAGCCGGACGGCCCGGACGTCTTCACGACGATCACCAAGCAGCTGGTCGAGGTCTCCTAGCGGTTGCGGCGTTCGACCGGTCGAGGTTCGACACGTCCTACGTGCTCGACCTCGACCGGTCGATCGCTATCGCGTGCCGACGGCCGGTTCACCGGACGGCTCGACCGCCAACGTCGCCTCCACCACCGGCTCGGCCCGCGGTGGCCGCATCCGCGGCGCGACCACCGCGACCACCAGCGCCGCGAGGATCACCGCGGCACCGACGATCCGGAACGCCGGCACCACGTCCCAGAACGTCGCGATCACACCGGCGACCAGCGCCGGCAGCGCCATCGACAGGTAGGCGACGACGAACAGCGCCGACATCACGGCGGCGCGGTGGGTGGTCGGGATCACCGTCGTCAGCGACCCGAGCGCTCCGAGGTACGTCGTGCCCCAGCCGACCCCGATCACCACGGCGCCGACCAGGAACAGCGGCCCGGAGGTCAGGGAGAGCGACACGAAGGCCACGAGCATCCCGGCGACGAGCACCGCGGCGCCGCTCGCCGTCAGGCGCCACGGGTCGAAGCGCCCGGCGATCACCTGCGCGAAGGTGCCCGCCGTGCAGACCGCGACCACACCGAGACTGGCCACCACGCGGTCGCTGGTGTCGAGCTCGATCGCGGTCAGTCGCGGACCGAGCGACAGGAACACGCTGCCGACCGACCACGACGCGAACACGCCGAGGCTCGAGAACAGGAACGCACCGCGGATCTCGCGCGGGACGTGGGGCCAGGCGGGCCGCAGGCGGAACCGCTCGCGGTGCTCGACCGGCTCCGGCATCAGCCAGACCCCGACCAGGACGACCGCGACGAGCACCAGCACGACCACGAACGGCAGCCGCAGTGGCCACGGACCGTGCTCGACGAGCACCGCGGCGACGAAGATCCCCACACCCATGCTGCCGGTGCTGACGGCGCCGTTGAGCCGCCCAGCGCGGATCAGGTCGCCGCGAGGGTGCAGGTCGAGCATCGCCGCCCCGGCGGCTCCGATCGCGGCGCCGGTCGACAGTCCCTGCAGCGCTCGCGCGGCGAACAGCCAGCTGGTTCCGTCTGCGACCACGAACAGCCCGAGCGCCACCAGCAGCACCGCGAGCGACGCCAACATCGTCGGCCGCCGCCCGATCGTGTCCGAGATCCGGCCCACGGCGACGAGCGCCACCAGCACGCTCAGGCCGTAGGTCGAGAAGATCGCCGTCAGTACGAAGGGGGAGAAGCCCCAGGTCTCGCGGTAGCTGTCGTAGAGCGCGGTCGGGGCGCACGACGCGAACAGCGACAACCCGATCACCGCGGCGGCGATCCAGTAGCCCGCCGTTCCCGAGAGTCGTGGGCGCCCGGTCGTCGAGGGCGGGTTCACGGGCGGGATCCGGCGAGCACGGTGCTGTCGATCGTGGCACAGCGGCCGCACGGGCTCGGTACCGCCGCAAGCCGGGCCGCAGGAGGTTTCGACGGATCGCCGCGGCCGGCCTTACACTTCCGGACGCGCATGATTTCCACGAACCAGCTGAAGAACGGCAACCACATCGAGGTCGACGGGGTGGTCTTCAAGGTCCTCGAGACCCAGCACGTGAAGCCGGGCAAGGGCGCCGCGTTCGTGCGCAGCAAGCTGCGGCGCGCCAGCGACGGCAACGTGATCGAGAAGACGTTCCGCGCCGGCGAGAAGTTCCGGCCCGTCCACACCGAGGCCCGTTCGATGCAGTACCTCTACGAGGACGGCACCGACGCGCACTTCATGGACGCCGAGTCGTTCGAGCAGCTGGCGATCCCGGTCGAGAAGGTCCGGTCGGCGCTGCGCTTCATCCTGGCCAACGACACGGTCCAGATCCTCTTCATCGACGAGCAGCCCGCCGACGTCCAGCTGCCCGCGTCGGTCGAGTTGACGGTCTCGCACACCGAGCCCGGCCTCAAGGGCGACACCGCGTCCGGCGGCGGCGACAAGCCCGCCACGCTCGAGACCGGTGCCGAGATCCGCGTGCCGCTGTTCATCAACGTGGGGGAGCGGGTCAAGGTGCAGACCGAGACCGGCGCCTACATGTCCCGGGCCTGACCGGTCCGAGGCACGTAGCCTTCCCCCGCGCATGTCCCGCAGGAGCGAGCAACGGCGAGCCGCCGTCTTCACCGTCTACCAGCACGACCTGACCGGTCGACCGCTGCACGAGCTGTTCGAGCGCGACGCCGCGATGTTCACGCGCTCGCTCGCACACGCCACCACCGACTTCCAGGACGAGTTCGACGCGTTGATCGGCAAGTACTCGAAGGGCTGGACGATCGACCGGATCGCCCCGCTCGAGCGCTCGATCATGCGCGTCGCGCTGCTCGAGATGCTGCACCCCGAAGCGGTTCCCGGGGACAAGCCGATCCCCGCCGAGGGCGCGATCTCGGAAGCCGTCGACACCGCCAAGAAGTTCTGCTCCGCCGAAGCGCCGAAGTTCGTCAACGGCATCCTCTCGGCGATCTTGCGCGAGCAAAGCGCCGCGGCGTGAGCCCTGCGCCCGGCGCCGACCGATCCTGCACACTGAAGGGGTGGCAGACGTGGCTCCCGCCCGGGACTTCCAGATCCAGATCGCTCGCCTCGAGCACGCGCTCGGACGCGTCTCGGACGCGGCGACGTCCGACGACGAGCTGGTGAGCGCAGCCGAGCAGCTGGCGCAGTCGGCGTCGGACGCCGACGCCGCGCTGGACCGCGTGCTGCGCGACGCGGGCGGTCAGCGATGACCGCCGGCTACCCGGACGACCTCCGCCAGATCGTCGACGACTACCTGCAGGGCCTGCGGTTCCCGGCCCGCAGCGCCGGGGTCTCGGGCCTCGAGGACGCCATGCGCTACTCGCTGCTCGCGGGCGGCAAGCGGATTCGCCCGGTGCTCGCGCTCGCGACCGCCCGCGCGGTCGATCTCGAGCAGGCACAGGCGCTGCCGCTGGCCGCGTCGATCGAGCTGATCCACACCTACTCGCTGATCCACGACGACCTGCCGGCGATGGACGACGACGACCTGCGTCGCGGCCGTCCGACCTGCCACGTGGCCTACGGGGAGGACGTCGCGATCCTCGCCGGTGACGCGCTCTACGCGGAGGCGTTCCACCTGCTGCTGCGACGAGACGGCGACGAGCGGGACCCGCTGCCCGCGGAGCGTCTGCTCGCCGCCGCTGCCGAGCTGGCCGACGCGACTGGCGTCGACGGCATGGTCGGCGGGCAGTTCCTCGACGTCACGGCGGAGAAGGCCAGCGCCGCGGGCGACACGACGCCGACCGCGGACGACCTGCGGGTGCTGCACGAGCTGAAGACCGGTCGGTTGATCGGCGCGTCCGTCGGCTGCGTGCTCCAGCTGGCCGGGCTCGACGCGGAGCAGGCGCGTCCGCTCCGGGACTTCGCGGACCACTTGGGCGTGTTGTTCCAGATCGTCGTCGACATCCTCGACGTGACCGGCTGCGACGCGGATCTGGGCAAGCCCAGCGGCAGCGACGAGCGACACGACAAGCGCACGTACGTGACCGAGTACGGTCTAGAGGGAGCGCAGCGGATGGCCGCCGCGCACCACGAGGCCGCCGAGGATGCCCTGCACGCCGCGGTGCCGTCGGGAGCAGACGACTTGCATACCCTCACCACCTTCATCCACACGAGGACGAACTGACCCGTGACCCGGTTGCTCGACCGCATCGACCGTCCCCAGGACCTGCACGCGCTCTCGGAGGAGCAGCTGCAGCAGGTCGCGCAGGAGGTCCGTGAGCACATCATCGACACGGTCGGTGAGATCGGCGGGCACTTCGGGGCCAACCTCGGCACCTGCGAGATCGCGGTCGCGGTCCACTCGCTGCTCGACAGCCCGCGGGACAAGGTGCTCTGGGACGTCGGTCACCAGGCCTACCCGCACAAGATCCTGACCGGGCGTCGCGACCAGCTGCCGACGATCCGCAAGTACGGCGGACTGGCGCCGTTCTGCTCGATCCCCGAGTCCGAGCACGACATCATGGGCGCGGGCCACGCGTCGACGTCGATCGGCTACGGCGTCGGCCTGAGCGAGGCGGTGCGGCTGAAGGACCGAACTGCGGGCGTCGAGGAGAACCCCGACCCGCCGAAGGTCGTCGCGGTGATCGGTGACGGTTCGATGACCGGTGGTGTCGCGTTCGAGGCCGCGCACCAGGCCGGAGGGCTCGGCACGCCGCTGGTGGTGATCCTCAACGACAACGGGATGTCGATCTCGCCGAACGTCGGCGCGTTGTCGCGGTACTTCCAGCGGGTCCGGCTGAACCCGAAGCTGTGGCACGGGCGCGAGCGGGTCGAGGAGGTCCTGACCGACCTCCCCGCCGGGTTCGGCGACCTCGTCAGCCGCGTCGGACCGCCGCTCAAGGGGTCGATGAAGCTGCTCAACGCCGAGGGCGAGCTGTGGGAGTCGCTCGACTGGGCGTACATGGGCCTGATCGACGGCCACGACGTTCACGCGCTGCGCCAGGCGCTGAGCAAGGCGTTCGCGGCGAATCGCCCGGTCGTCGTCCACGTCAGGACGGTCAAGGGCAAGGGCTTCGCGCCGGCCGAGGATGGCGGGCTCGAGGGCATGGAGCAGTGGCACGCCGCGAAGCCGAACAGCATCGTCGGTGGCGCCCCGGCACCCGCGGCTCCGGCGAACCCGGACGCGCCCGCCAAGCCGCCGGCCTACACGCAGGTCTTCGGCGAGCGGATGATCGAGGAGGTCCGGGCGGACCGGCGCGTCGTCGGCATCACCGCCGCGATGAACTCCGGAACCGGGCTGAACCTGCTGCAGGTCGCCGAGCCCGACCACTACTTCGACGTCGGCATCGCCGAGCAGCAGGCGCTGCTGTTCGCGTCCGGACTCGCGCTCGAGGGCCTCAAGCCGGTGGCCGCGATCTACTCGACCTTCCTGCAGCGCGCCTACGACCAGATCGTCCACGACGTCTGCCTGCAGGAACTCGACGTGGTGCTCGCGATGGACCGCGCCGGCCTGGTCGGCGACGACGGTCCGACGCACCACGGCGTCTTCGACATCGCCTACCTGCGGGCGCTGCCGAACATCGTCGTCGCCGCGCCGCGCGACGAGTCGCAGCTGGTCCACATGCTGCACACCGGGATTGCGCACGACGGCCCGTTCGCGCTGCGCTACCCGCGCGGGGAGGGGACTGGCGTCCCACTGCCCGACGCGGCATCGCTGATCCCGATCGGCCAGGGCGAGCTGCTGCGCCGCGGCGAGCGGGTCGCGATCCTCGGCTACGGGTCCGGCGTCGGCGTCGGTCTCGAGGCCGCGGCGATCCTCAGCGACGCCGGGCACGAAGTGACCGTTGCCGACGCGCGGTTCGCCAAGCCGCTTGACCTCGGCATGCTGCGCGAGCTCGCGGCATCGCACGAGCTGCTGGTGACGGTCGAGGAGGGCGTGCTCGCGGGTGGCTTCGGATCGGGCGTCTGGGAAGCGTGCGAGCAGCACGGGATCGACTGGGCCAACGGGTCGGGTGGCCACCGGATCCTGCGCGTCGGCCTGCCGGACGCGTACGTGACCCACGGAAAGCCGGCGCAGCTCCACGCCGAGGTCGGATTCACCGGGGCCGACGTCGCCGCACGGATCGCGGCCGCGATCGGGGTGCCGCTGAGCGACGCGTCGGCGCGCGTCTGAACGGCGGGCCGCCAGCGGGGCGAACCCCCGAACCGGGGGTCGGTGGACGAACGTGTGAGTGTTCGTGACGATCGGGTAATGACCGGGCATGAGCCGGTTCGGTCGCCCGACTCTCGCTGCGCTGATCTCCGGAGCCGTTCTCGCCGGTTGCGGAGGATCGTCGGTGGACGCGACGGAGGTCGAGGAGACCATCGTCACCGAGTTCGCCGCCCAGGGCGTGCCGTTGAGCGACGTCAGCTGCGACTCGGTCGCGGCCGAGGTCGGCGCGGCGGTGCGCTGCACCGCCAGCAATCCGAAGGACACCGAGCTGGTGATCGAGGGCAGCGTGACGGCGATCGAGGACGGTCGGGCGAGCTTCACCGTCGAGGGTGTGCGGGGCGAGGTTCAGGGTCCCGCGCTCGCCGAGGACGCCAAGCGGATGCTCGAGGCCGAGGTCGGCCAGCGGGCGGTGGCGATGACGTGCCCCGAGAAGGTGGTCGTTCCGACGCCGTCGCCGATCCGCTGCACGTTGACGGTCCAGGGCAACGTCCGCTACGGCGTCGACGTCTCGGTCGACGCGGACGGCGAGCTCAGCGCCGAGGTCGACGACGAGCCGGTCTCGTAGTGGTCGGCAGCGAGCCGCTCCCGCGGCGGCAGTTCGCATCGGCAACGCGGTCACCCTGACGTCGACCGCAGCCGGTACCGTTCGCACCGATGGCCAAGGTCCGGCTCGACACGCTCCTGCATCAGCGGGGCCTCTACCCGTCCCGCTCCGCCGCTGCCGCCGCCGTGCTCGCCGGTGCCGTGCGGCTCGGGGGACCGAACGTCAATCCGCACGCCCGGCCGATCAAGCCCGGCCTGCAGGTCTCCGAGGACGTCGAGATCGACATGGCCGAGGCGGCGCAGTTCGTCTCCCGTGGCGGAACGAAGCTGGCCAACGCGCTCGAGGGACTCGACGTCCCCGTCGCCGGGCGTCGTGCGCTCGACGTGGGCGCGTCGACCGGGGGCTTCACCGACTGCCTGCTGCAGCAGGGGGCGGCGGCCGTCACCTGCGTCGACGTCGCCTACGGAGAGCTCGCCTGGTCGATCCGCAGCGACGAGCGGGTCACGGTGATCGAGCGTCAGAACGCCCGCGAGTTGATGCCCGAGCAGCTGCCGTACGTCCCCGACCTGGTCGTGGCCGACGTCTCGTTCATCTCCTTGACCAAGCTGCTGCCGGCCCTGAGCGTCGTCGTCGCGGAGCGGTTCGACGCGCTGCTGATGGTCAAGCCGCAGTTCGAACTGGGCAAGCACCGGGTCGGAGGTGGAGGCGTGGTTCGCGACCCCGACCTGCGGCGCGAGGCGGTCCGCCTGGTGGCCGAGGAGGCGATGGGCCGCGGCTGGTCGGTGGTCGCCGCGCGGTCGTCCGGGCTCCCGGGACCGAAGGGCAACCGCGAGACGTTCCTGCACCTCGCCGAGAGCGGACGCGTTCCGCATCGCACGCCCGACGAGCTCGACGCGCTGGTCCTGGCCGCCGAGCCGGAGCCCGCCGCGTGACCGGCTTCGGCAAGCGTGCGCGGACCGTCTCGGTACTGACCCACTCCCGGTCGGAGCAGTCCTCGGCGTCCCTCGCATGCCTGCTGGCGGTGGCAGCCGAGCAGGAGGCCGAGCTCTGGTTCACCGAGGACGAGGCCAGCAAGCACGGCCTCAGCTCCGGGCCCGGCCTGCGGGTGGTCCCGACGTGGCGAAAGGACGCCGACCTCTGCGTCGCGCTCGGCGGCGACGGCACGATCCTGATGGGGCTACGGCAGCAGATCGGTACCGGGGTCCCGGTCTTCGCCGTCAACCTCGGACAGGTGGGGTTCCTGGCGACGGTCGAGCCGTCCGAGCAGGTCGAGGGGCTGCGCCACGCGATGGTCGGTGCCTTCGAGGTGCTCGACCTGCCGGCGCTCGAGGCACTGCTCCCGGACGGCAGCACGCAGACCGCCGTCAACGACGTCAGCGTCCACCGACGCTCCGGGGAGCGGGTCGCGACGCTGCGCTACGGGATCGACGGCCAGGAGGCCGGTCGGGTGCGCTGCGACGGGCTGGTGCTCGCCACGCCGGCCGGCAGCACGGGCTACAACCTCGCCAACGGCGGCCCCGTGATGGCGTGGGGCGTCGAGGGCTATGCGGTCTCGTTCATCGCGCCGCACACGCTCTCGGCGCGGTCGCTGGTCGTCGCCCCCGACGGCACGCTCGAGCTGCACAACGACTCGGAGTCCGAGGTCGAAGTGGCGGTCGACGGCCGGCCGAGCGGTGTGCTGCGCCCGGAGGAGTCGTTGCAGGTCCGCTACCGGCGGGATGCGACGTTGCTGGCCCAGACGCCGGGGTCGAGCTTCTACCGGCGTCTCCGCGAGAAGTTCGGGCGGCTCGCGGGCTGAGCACGGTGACGCCGTAGGGGCCTCCGCGGTGCGCCCCGGTGCGTTCCGTCCTGCCGGGGTGCGAACATGCGTTCGTGCTGCTCGAGCTGCGCGTAGAGAACCTGCTGCTGATCGAACGGGCCGAGATCGACCTCGGTCCGGGCCTCAACGTCATCACGGGCGAGACCGGCGCCGGGAAGACGATGCTCGCCCATGCGATCGATCTGCTGCTCGGCGCCAAGCCGAAGGGCGGGATCGTCCGTCCCGGCGCGCCCGAGGCGTGGGTCGAGGGCGTCTTCTCGTGGGACCGGGCGAGCCGCGTGCTGCCGGCGGAGATCGCCGACCGCCTGCCGTCCGACGCCGACGAGCTGGTGCTCGCTCGGCGGGTCTCCGCGGAGGGGCGGTCGCGTGCCTTCCTGAACGGCCGCTCCGCGACCGCCGCCGACCTGCGCGAGGTCGGTCGGGCGCTGCTCGCGTTCCACGGCCAGCACGAGGCCCAGCGGCTGCTGTCGTCGTCGGCCCAGCTCGATCTGCTCGACGCGTTCTGCGCGATCGATGATCCGGATCACCCGAAGCGTCGCCTCGAGCACGCGGCGGCCCACGCCGCGGAGCGCGACGCGGCTCAGCGCCTCGACGAGCTGCGCGACGCCGCCGGTGCCCGAGAACGCGAGCTCGACCTGCTGCGGTTCGAGCTGCAGGAGATCGACGAGCTGGCGCCCGATCCGGCTGAGCGCGACGAGCTGGTCGGCGCCCGCGACCGGCTGCGCCACGTCGACGCGCTGCGGCAGGCGACGCACACCGCGCAGCAGGCGCTCGGGGCCGACGACGGCGCGGCAGGGGCGGCCCTCGCGATCGGCGAGGCCGCGCTCGACGGCGTGACCGGGGTCGACGCCGCGCTCGACGGACTGACCGAGCGGATGCGCTCGCTGCGGATCGAGGCCGACGACCTGGCCGCCGAGCTGCACCGGCAGCTCGACGCCTACGAGAGCGAGCCGGGCGAGCTGGAGCGCGTCGACGATCGACTGCAGGCGATCGGACGGCTCGAGCGCAAGTACGGCGGCACCGTGGAAGGCGTGCTCGCGCACGCCGAGCAGTGCCGCGAACGGCTCGCCGAGCTGGAGGACGTGGAGGGCACGACGGCCGCGGTCGAGGCGGAGCTGGCCGCGGCCGGCGAGCGCCGCGTCGCCCTGGCGGACCAGCTGACCGCCGCGCGCACCGCGGTGGCGCCGGCGCTCGCGTCGGCCGTCGTCGAGCGGCTGGCCGAGCTGGCGATGCCGGCGGCGCAGCTCGAGGTGCGGCTGGAGCCCCGCGACCCGGTCGCGACCGGCCAGGACCGCTGCGAGCTGCTGCTGGCGCCGAATCCGGGCGTGCCGGCGGCCCCGGTCCGCGAGTCGGCGTCCGGGGGCGAGCTGTCGCGCGTGATGCTCGCGCTGCTCGCCGTGGTCGGGTCGGACGGCGCGGGCGCCGCCCGGACCCAGGTCTTCGACGAGATCGACAGCGGGGTCGGCGGCCAGACCGGGCGGGCCGTCGGCGAGCAGCTGCGCACGCTCGGCGAGGCCGGGCAGGTGCTCTGCATCACCCACCTGCCGCAGATCGCGGCGCTGGCGGAGCGGAACTTCGCGATCGAGAAGGACACGTCGGTCGAGCCGGCGCGGACCGTGGTCCGGCGGCTCAAGGACCGGGAGGTCGTCGGCGAGCTGGTGCGGATGCTCGGGGCCGACGAGGGCGACAAGGGCGCGCTCAAGCACGCCAAGGAGCTGCGCAGCGCGGCGTAGCTCCCGTGGCGGCGGTCTAGGTCCCGGAGGGGGACTGCAGGTCGAGCGCGTGCGAGTTGATGCACCAGCGCTGACCCGAGTCGCCCGGACCGTCCGGGAACACGTGCCCGAGGTGTCCTCCGCAGTTGGAGCACTTGACCTCGATCCGGGTCATTCCGTGGGAGCGGTCCTCGTGCAGGGTCACGGCCTCGGCCACGACCGGGTCGGTGAAGCTCGGCCAGCCCGTACCCGAGTCGAACTTCGTGTCGCTGCTGAACAGCTCCGCGTGACATGCGGCACAGCGATAGGTGCCGTCGTCCTTGGTGTCCCAGTACTTGCCGGTGAACGCCGGCTCGGTCCCGCACTGCCGCAGCACCGCGTACTGCTCGGGGGTGAGCTCAGCGCGCCACTGGTCGTCGGTCTTCTGCTCCATCCCGCGATCGTTGCAGGTTCGCCCTCTCGGCCCATGGGTAGGAGGGGAGGCAGGCCAAGGCCTGTCCGGCCCACCCGGTACCGTCTTGATCGGTCGTAGAGGAGTGCAGGCGTCGCTGGTTCCGCGCCCGAGTCCTCCTCGGATGGCCGCTACCGCAAGATCAGCAAGGACCCTTCCCGCGTGCCCGACCGTTCCCCGACCAGGTACATCTTCGTCACCGGAGGGGTCGTCTCGTCCCTGGGGAAGGGCATCGCCGCCGCGTCGATCGGCCGGCTGCTGGTCGCACGGGGCCTGTCCGTGTCGCTGCAGAAGCTCGACCCGTACATCAACGTCGATCCGGGCACGATGTCGCCGTACCAGCACGGCGAGGTCTTCGTGACCGAGGACGGGGCCGAGACCGATCTCGACCTCGGGCACTACGAGCGGTTCACCAACACGAACACGTCGAAGGCGTCGAACGTCACGACCGGCGGGATCTACGACACGGTGATCCGCCGCGAGCGTCGCGGCGACTACCTCGGCGGCACCGTCCAGGTCGTCCCGCACATCACCAACGAGATCAAGAACCGGATCAAGCTGGCCGGCGAGTCGAGCAACGTCGACGTCGTGATCTGCGAGATCGGCGGCACGGTCGGCGACATCGAGTCGCTGCCGTTCCTCGAGGCGATCCGCCAGTTCCCGGTCGACGTCGGTCGCCGCAACTGCATGTACGTCCACCTCACGCTGGTGCCGTACATCAAGCACGCCGGCGAGCTGAAGACCAAGCCGACCCAGCACTCGGTCAACGAGCTGCGTCGCATCGGCCTCCAACCCGACATGCTGATCTGCCGCTCCGAAGCGGAGCTGAGCCGCGACATCCGCACCAAGATCGCGCACTCGACGGCGATCCAGGAGGACATGGTGATCTCGGGCAAGGACGTCGGCGACGTCTACGAGATCCCGCTCTGGTACAAGCAGGAGCTCGTCGACCAGCGGGTGCTGGATCACTTCGGGATCGACGCGCCTCCCGCCGACATCAGCGCCTGGGAGGAGATCGTCCGCCGGGTCCACGCGGCCACCGGCAAGACCCGGATCGCGGTCGTCGGCAAGTACATCAAGCTCGAGGACGCGTACAAGTCGGTCGTCGAGGCGCTCAAGCACGCCGGTGCCTGGGACGGCACCGACATCGAGATCGACTGGGTCGACAGCGAGCACCTCGAGAGCGAGGAGGCCGCGACCGAGCTGCTCTCCGGCGTCGACGGCGTGCTGGTGCCCGGTGGCTTCGGCGGTCGCGGGATCGAGGGCAAGATCCTCGCCTGCAAGGTCGCGCGCGAGCAGCGGATCCCGTACCTGGGCATCTGCCTCGGCATGCAGATCGCGGTGTCCGAGTTCGCCCGCCACGTGGCGGGGATGCCCGGGGCCAACTCGACCGAGTTCGATCCCGAGACCGAGTGGCCCGTGATCGATCTGCTCCCGGAGCAGAAGGAGGTCCGCGACCTGGGCGGCACGATGCGGCTGGGCGCGGACCCGGTCAAGCTGCAGCCGGACACGCGGATCCAGGCGCTCTACGGCGAGGAGACCGTCTACGAGCGGCACCGGCACCGCTACGAGGTCTCGATCACGCTGCGCAAGCGGCTCGAGGACGCCGGCCTGGTCGTCGGCGGTACGTCGCCCGACGGGCGCCTGGTCGAGGCGGTCGAGCTTCCCGAGCACCCGTTCTTCGTCGCGGCTCAGTACCACCCGGAGTTCAAGAGCCGTCCCGAGCGGCCGTCGCCGCTGTTCCAGGGATTCGTCAGCACCGCGCACCGGCGTTCGCAGGAACGCACCGGCACCGGCGCGACCAGCGCGACGACGACCGCCTAGCGGCCGTTCCGGTGTCGGCTCCCCTCGCGCAGCGCGCGTCGGCGGACGAGCACGCGGCCCTGCAGGCCCGCTTCCGCGAGCTCTGCGCGGTGCCGAGCCCGTCCGGCGACGAGCGCGCGTGCGCGGACCTCGTCGTCGGCGTGCTGCGCGGTCTGGGCCTGGCGGTCACCGAGGATGGGGCCGGCGCCGCTCTGGGTGGCACTGCCGGCAACCTGCTCTGCCGGATCCCGGCGAGCGCGGTCGCTGCCGAGGGCACCCGCGCCATCGACGGCCCGGAGTCGGCCGCACCACGTGAGGCATCGGCCGACGGCCAGCTGTTGCTGTCGGCGGTGCCGGACGAGGTTCCGACGGTGCTGCTGTGCGCGCACCTCGACACGGTGGCGGTGGGCCCCGAGATCCGGCCGGAGCTGCGTGACGGCACATGGGTCGACGGTCTCGGCGGCGTGCTGGGCGCCGACAACAAGGCGTCGGTCGCGGTCCTGCTCGCGGTCGCCGAGCGGCTCTCTCGTGCGCCGATCCCCGTGGACGTCGAACTGCTCTTCACCGTGCAGGAGGAACCGCAGCTGCGGGGTATCCAGGCGTGCGCCCTCAGGGAGCTGCGCGCGCGCTGCGGGTACGTGATCGACCATCCGAGCCCGGTCGGCGGGATCGTGATGTCGGCCCCCGGCCATGTGCGCTTCGATGCCCGCTACCGGGGACGCGCGGCGCACGCAGCGATCGCCCCCGAAGACGGTCGGAGTGCCGTCCTCGCCGCGGCGCGTGCGATCTCTGCCCTTCCCGCCGGGCGCCTCGACAGCGGTGCCACGGTCAACGTCGGCCATGTCAGCGGCGGCGACACGGCGAGCCACGAGCCGGCGACGAACGTCGTGCCGCAGCACGCCCGGATCGTCGGCGAGGTTCGCGGCCCCGACTCCGACGCCCTGCGCACCACCGTCGACGTGGTCGAGTCGGCGCTCCACGACGCCGCCCACGACCCCCGCGGACCGGTCGATCTGGATCTGCAGATGGAGACGCGGTTCGTCCCGTACGGCCACACGCGCCGGTCGAAGCCCGTCGTCCATGCCACCGCGGCCCTGCAAGCCCTGGGAATCGCCCCAAGGCCGTTCACCGATGCCGGCGGCAGCGACGCCAACGTGCTCAACGCCTCCGGTATCCCCACCGTGAACCTGGCGGGGGGCAACCGCGGCGCCCACGAGCCGGGGGAGTCGATCCCCGCGGTGGCCCTCGAGCGCTGCCTCGACCTGGTGCTCACGATCCTTCAGAGCCACCGACCCGATCCGTCCGGCGCGTAGCGCCTCGTCCCCAGGAGCCAGATGAGCACCGCCGAGTCCCGCCAGTTCGAACGCGTCGGAGGCACCGTCCTGCACCAGGGGCGGATCGTCCGCGTCGTGGAGGATCGATTCCGGTTCGCGGACGGCAACGAGGTCGACCGCGAGATCGTGCGGCACATGGGTGCGGTCGGCGTGCTGGTCCACGACGGCAGCCACCTGCTGCTGACCCGCCAGCCGCGCGAGGCCACCGGCAACCCGAACAGCCTCGAGATCCCCGCCGGGCGGCTCGACAGGCCCGGCGAGCAGCCGATCGAATGCGCGAAGCGCGAGCTCGCGGAAGAGGTCAGCCGCGCCGCTGCCCAGTGGCAGCCGATCCTCACCTTCCAGCCATCGGTCGGGATCCTCGACGAGCGGATGCACCTGTTCTGCGCCTGGGACCTCTCCGACGCCACCGCGGACAGCGGTGAAGACGAGCGGATCGAACTGGTCCGCTGGCCGATCAGCGAGATCGACGGCGCGATTGCCGAGACCGAGGACGGCAAGACGCTGATCGCGCTGCTCTGGGCCAAGGCCAACGGCCTGCCCGGGGTCTGACCCCCCGCGCGTGCCGTGGCGACACGCCGGGGCGTGTCGCCGCGCACACGCGCTTGCAGCAACGAGGGGTGCGACCGTCGCCGCGCAATCTCGATCGCGGACATGCACCCACTCGCCGCGCCCGTACCGACCCGTCCGATCACCACCCTGGTGCTGGACTTCCTGGCCTACCTGGAGTTCGAACGCGGGTTGTCGCGGAACACGCTCGACGCCTACCGCTCGGACCTGCAGCAGTACGAGCGGTTCCTCGACGAGCGCTCCGTCGACGTGCTCGCCGCGACGAGCGACGACGTCTCGGCGTTCCTCGACGGTCTCGCCGAAGGTCGGACCCGGCGCGACGGCACGGTGCAGCGACCGGCGGCCGCCGCCACCGTCCAGCGCAAGGCCGCCTGCCTGCGCAGCTTCTACCGCCACGTCCGTCGCGAGGGGCTGCTGGAAGCCGATCCGACCGCTGACGTCCGCGGGCCCCGCAAGCGCGAGCAGCTGCCGAAGGTGCTGACGCGGGCCGAGGTCGCCAAGCTGCTGGCGATGCCGGGCCGTCACGGAGACGCCGATCCGATCACGCTGCGCGATCGGGCGATCCTCGAGCTGATGTACGCCTGCGGTCTGCGCGCCAGCGAAGCCACCGGTCTGGACGTCTCAGACGTCGACCTGCAGGACGGGATGCTGCGCGCCCGCGGCAAGGGCCGCAAGGAGCGGTTGGTGCCCGTCGGGCGGCGCGCGGTCGAGGCGGTCTCGCTCTACCTGCGCGAGTCGCGGGCCGAGCTGATCGGCAGCAAGCACGCGGAGCCCGCGCTGTTCGTCAACGCGCGCGGTGGGCGGCTGAGCCGCCAGGGCCTGTACAAGATCGTCCAGCGTCACGCGCGCAGCGCGGCGCTCGATGACCGGATGAGCCCGCACACGCTGCGGCACAGCTTCGCGACCCACCTGCTGGCCGGCGGCTGCGATCTGCGCACGCTGCAGGAGATGCTCGGACACGCGGACATCGCGACGACCCAGATGTACACCCACCTCTCCGCCCAACGGCTCCAGGACGTCTACCGCGACGCCCACCCGCGGGCGCTGCACGCGACCGCGTAGCTCAGGTCTGGTCGGTGCGGGGCACCGCGGTAGCGGTGATGGTGGTCGGCGCCTGCGCCGTGCGGTTGCGGCGGGCCATGAACCGCGCGAACAGACCGCCGGTGATCAGCATGCACACGCTGTAGACGGCGGCGGGAATCGTCAGCTCCTCGATCAGCAGCGACCCGATCGCGATCGCCAGCGCGCTGTTGTGGACGCCGAGCTCGAGCGCGACCGCGGTCGCTTGGGTTCGCGTCAGCTTGGCGACCCGCGACATTCCGTACGAGATCGTCATCGCCAGGACGTTGAGGGTCAGCGTCGCGAGGATCAGTTCGTCCGCGTGCGCGCTGACCGCGTCGAACTCGCTCACCACCGCACCGATCACGATCAGCACGAAGCAGCCCAGCGCAACACGACTGACCAGCGGCCGGTAGCGCTCGGTCCACGCGGGTGCCCGCGCGCGGATCGTCATCCCGGTGAGCAGCGGGACGATCGTGATCGCAAAGACCGGCAGCACCACACCGATGACGGAGACGTCGCTGCCGACCGGCGCGTCGAACACCGATACCGCCAGCGTCAGGTACAGCGGCACGGTGATCACCGCGAGCAGACTGCTCAGAGCGGTCATCGACACGGACAACGCGGTATCGCCGCGCGCCAGATGGGTGAGCAGGTTGGCGAGCGTGCCGCCCGGCGAGGCACCCAGCAGGACCAGGCCGACGGCGAACAACGGATCGAGTCCATAGAGCGCGGCGATCCCGAACGCGAGCACGGGGGAGAGCACGATCAGGTTGGCCAAGCCGAGCAGGATGCCCCGTGGCCGACTGGCGATCCGCGTGAAATCGGCGATCCGCAGCGTCATGCCGAGCGACGCCATGATCAGCGCCAGTCCGGCGGGCAGCACGATCTGGGTCATGGGTGTCTCCGGGTGCTCATGACGCCACCGTACATGTGGCGGTGCCTACAGCGCACGGGGGTGCTCTGGCACCCTGGGTGGGGCATGCCCGAGCTGCCCGAGGTCGAGACCGTCACCCGCCAGCTGCGACCGCACCTCGAGGGGCGCGTGATGCGCACCGTCGAGATCCTCGATCCGCGGTGGTGTCAGCCCGACGACACCGCGGTCACCGAGGCGGCACTGACCGACCGCAGACTGCTCGCGCTGGATCGTCGCGGCAAGCACCTGATCTGGCGGACCGACGGGGGCACGCTGCTGCTGCACCTGCGGATGACCGGCGTGCTGCTCGTCGACAGTGCCGACGACGCGCCGTACCAGCGGGTCGTGCTGACGCTCGACGACGGATCGACGGTGCGGTTCTGCGACCCGCGGCGGTTCGGCACCGGCCGCTGGTTCGACGACGATGCGGCGGCGGACGCCTACCTGGACGCGCGGCTCGGCCCCGAGCCGCTCTCCGCGTCCTTCGACGGCCCGGCGCTGCACCGCGCGATCCGTGGCCGTCGCACGTCGATCAAGGCGTTGCTGCTCGACCAGCGCGTGGTGGCGGGCGTCGGCAACATCTACGCCGACGAGGCGCTGTTCCACGCTCGGGTCCACCCGTTGCGCCGCGGCGAGCAGCTGACTCGCGCGCAATCCGCCGCGCTCGCTGCCGGCGTCCGGCGGTCGCTCGAGGACGGGATCGCCGCGGGTGGCGCGACGATCGACGATTTCCGCCACGTCGACGGCTTCGAGGGCTGGTTCCAGAACGACTTCCGGGTGCACCGCCGCGAGGGCCTTCCGTGCCCTGAGTGCGGCACGCCGGTGATCCGGCGCACGGGGGCCCAGCGCTCGACCTACAGCTGCGACCGCGGCCAGCCGCGACCGCGCGGGGCGCGGTCGCCGGGCTGATCAGGCTGCGGTCATCTCCGCCAGTCGGCCGGACTGGTCGGCGGCGGCCAGCTCGTCGTACCCGCCGATGAGCTCCTCGCCGACGAGGATCTGCGGAAAGGTCATCATGCCGGTGCGCTGCGCCAGCTCGGCCCGCGTCTCGGGATCGCGCCCCAGGTGGATCTCCTCGTACGAGATCCCGCGGGCGTCGAGCAGAGCCTTGGCACGGACGCAGTACGGGCAGGCAACGGTGGTATAGACCGTGACGGACGAACTCATACCTTCACAACGTACAGTGGAGCAGTGAGCGGCCGCCGGATCAGCACCGAAGCGGTGATCCTGCGGTCGATGCGCTACGGCGAGGCGGACCGGATCCTCCACGCGATCACGCCCGAGCACGGCCGAATCGGCGCGATCGCCCGCGGCGCGCGGCGGCCGCGCAGCAAGCTCGGCGGCCGACTCGAGCCGCTCTCCGTCGTCACGCTCGAGCTGCAGCGTGGACGGAGCGACCTGCACACGGTGGTGGGGGCGGACACGGTCGCGGTCCACCACCGGATCCTCTCCCACCACGGGGCGCTGACCGAGGCCCAACGCGCCAGCGGCGTGGTCGACCGGACCTCGGTGCCCGACGAGCCGGCCCAGGCGGTCCACGGCCTGCTGCGGACGCTGCTCGCCGTACTCGACGCCGATCCGCACGCGGCGTCCGAGAGCCTGCAGCTGGCCTTCCGACTCAAGCTGCTCTATGCCCACGGCGTTTCCCCGGCGCTCGGGGCATGCGTCCACTGCGGTCGCACCGACGGTCTGGTCGCGTTCGACGCGGCGCACGGTGGCGTGGTCTGCGCCAGCTGCCAGCGCAGCGCCCCGTCGGTCGAGCCCGCGGCGATCGCGTTCATGATCGAGGCACTCGGCCGTCCGTTGGCCCACGCCCCGTCGCTGGAGCCGCGTCCGGCACACCAGGTCGGACGGGCGATCGAGGACCTGGCGCGGCAGCACCTTGGGGTCGAGCTGCGCGACCGCACCCCACGTTCGTCGGGGTGAACGTCCGATGCGTGGCTAGTATGCAAGCGATGGGAGACCATCTCACCTGGGTTCAGGACTTCGCCGACGGCGCGAAGGAGCAGCGCGATCTGCTTGGCGGCAAGGGGGCCAACGTCGCCGAGATGACGCGGATCCTCGGACCACACAGGGTTCCAGCGGGGTTCACGATCACCACCGCGGCCTGCGTCGCGTACATGCGGGCCGACCGCGTCGTCCCCGACGGGCTCGACGATCAGGTCCAGCGGGCGGTCGAGCGGCTCGAGCAGCTCACCGGCAAACGCCGCGGCGCCCCGGCCGACCCGCTGCTGGTCTCGGTCCGCTCCGGCGCGCGCGAGTCGATGCCCGGCATGATGGACACGGTGCTCAACCTCGGGCTGACCGACGCGTCGGTCGAGGGTCTGGCGGCGAAGACCAGCAACCCGCGGTTCGCCTGGGACTCATACCGACGGTTCGTGCAGATGTACGCCAACGTCGTGCGCGGCGTTCCCGGCGAGCAGCTCGAGCACGCGATCGACGAGCTCAAGCGCGACCGCGGCGTCAAGCTCGACACCGAGCTCGACCAGGACGCGCTGCGGGAGCTGACCGAGCGGTTCACGTCGATCTACTCCGCGTCGACCGGTGAGCCGTTCCCGCAGGACCCGACGGCCCAGCTCGACGGGGCGATCCGCGCCGTCTTCGACTCGTGGATGGGCGACCGCGCGATCGCCTACCGGCGGCTCAACCGGATCCCCGACGACTGGGGAACCGCGGTCAACGTCCAGCAGATGGTCTTCGGCAACATGGGCGACACGTCGGGATCGGGCGTGGCGTTCAGCCGCGACGAGGTCACCGGAGAACCCGAGCCATCCGGCGACTTCCTGGTCAACGCCCAGGGAGAGGACGTCGTGTCGGGCGTGCGCAACACCCAGGACATCTCGGACCTGCGGCGCGTGATGCCGGACGCTCACGCCGAGCTGATGGAGATCCTGCGCAGCCTCGAGCGCCATTACGGCGACATGCAGGACACCGAGTTCACGATCGAGCAGGGCCGTCTGTACATGCTGCAGACGCGCAACGCCAAGCGCCCGGCCCAGGCCGCCGTGCGGTTCGCGGTCGACGCCGTGGGCGAGGGGCTGCTCGACCGCGGCGCGGCGTTGCGCACGATCGACGCGGACAGCCTCGACGCCCTGCTGCATCCGACCCTCGATCCGACCGCGAGCTTCTCGGTCGTCGCGCACGGAGTCAACGCGTCGCCCGGCGCCGGCAAGGGCACGGTCGTCTTCAGCGCCGATGCCGCGGTTGCCGCCGCGGAGCGCGGCGAACACGTGATCCTGGCGCGGCGGTTCACCGAGGCCGAGGACGTCGCCGGGTTCCACGCGGCGAAGGGGATCCTGACCAGCGAGGGTGGCAAGGCCAGCCATGCCGCGCTGGTCGCCCGTGGGATGGGCCGTCCCTGCGTGTCGGGCGCCCACACGCTCGAGATCGATGTCGCCGCCGAGGAGATCCGGCTGGCGACCGACGGCGACGCGGGCCCGCGCGGCACCGTGATCGCTCGTGCCGGCGACCGGCTGGTGATCGACGGCTCGTCGGGCGTGGTGACCACCGACGACGTCCCGCTGGTCGAAGCCACGATGAGCGACGAGTTCCGCACCGTCCTCGGCTGGGCCGACGATCTGCGCGAGCTCGGCGTGCGGACCAACGCCGACACACCGGAGGACGCCGCGCGGGCCCGCGACTTCGGGGCCGAGGGGATCGGGCTCTGTCGCACCGAGCACATGTTCATGGCCGCCGACCGCCAGCCGAAGATGCGGGCGATGATCATGGCCGACTCCGAGCAGGCCCGACGGGCGGCACTCGACGAGCTGCGCCCGCTCCAGCAGCAGGACTTCGAGGGACTGTTCGCTGCCATGCACGGACTTCCGGTGACGATCCGCCTGCTGGACCCGCCGCTCCACGAGTTCCTGCCGCCGCGGATCGAGCTCGAGCGCCAGCTGCTCCGCACCGAGCACGCCGGCGACGACACCACCGACCTCCAGCACGAGATCGAACGGGTCGACCAGCTCGCCGAGGTCAATCCGATGCTCGGGACCCGCGGAGTCCGTCTCGGCATCCTCTTCCCCGAGATCTACGAGATGCAGGTCCGGGCGATCTTCGCGGCGGCGAACGCGGTGCGCACGCGGGACGGAGACGCTCCGCGGCTCGAGATCATGATCCCGCTGGTGGACTACGAGCGAGAGCTCGAGCTGATGCGCGAGGTCGTCGAACGCGCCGGTCGCGACGCCGGGCTCGAAGCGGGGGAGGACTACCTGATCGGCACGATGATCGAGCTGCCTCGAGCCTGCTTCGTCGCCGACCACATCGCCCGCTACGCGGACTTCTTCAGCTTCGGCACCAACGACCTGACCCAGACCGCGCTCGGCTTCAGCCGCGACGACATCGAGGGCAAGATCCTCGGGCGCTACGTCGACACCCAGATCGTCGACCGCTCCCCGTTCGAGACGCTCGACACGCCCGGGGTCGGCCAGATGCTGCGGATGGGCGCCTGGCTCGGCCGCAAGACCGACAACGACCTCAAGCTCGGCGTCTGCGGCGAGCACGGCGGCGACCCTGATTCGATCGCGTTCTTCCAGGACTCGGGGATCGACTACGTGTCGTGCTCGCCGGTCCGCGTGCCGATCGCCCGCGTGGCCGCCGCGCAGGCGGCGGTCGCGAGCCCTCGGCCCTAGCGAGCATCGAGGCGCGAGCGGGCTGGCCGTGGACGTGGCCCGCCGGGCGGCGCATCACCGGCGGGTGCGACAATCGGGGCGATGGAACCCTCGTCGACGTCGCTCGGTGATCCGCACGCCCGGCGGCGGGCGTTCGAGGATGCGTTCCTGACGCCGGCGGCCGCCCGCACGTGGCCCCCCGACCGCGCGGTCGCGGAGCGCGAGTGCCTGCTGCGGACCCCGCTGCAGCGAGATCGCGACCGTGTGGTCCACAGCAAGGCGTTCCGCCGGCTGAAGCACAAGACGCAGGTCTTCCTGGCGCCGGAGGGCGACCACTACCGGACACGGTTGACCCACACGCTGGAGGTCACCGGCGTCGCGCGGACCGTGGCTCGCGCGCTCGAGCTCAACGAGGATCTCGTCGAGACGATCGGGCTGTCGCACGACCTCGGCCATGCCCCGTTCGGGCACGTCGGTGAGGAGGCACTCGACCGCTGCCTGCGCGAGCACGGGCGGCACTTCCATCACTGGGAGCACTCGGTCCGGATCGTCACCGTGTTGGAGGATCCGCCGAGCGCCGTGCGCGAGGCTGGCGGACGAGGCCTCAACCTGAGCGCGAACGTGGTCGACGGGATCGGCGGGCACTCGGGGCGGGCACCGATGCCGCGCACGCTCGAGGGCCGGATCGTCCGGATCGTCGACCGGATCGCCTACCTCAACCACGACATCGACGACGCGATCCGGGCCGGCGTGCTGCGCGACCGGGATCTGCCGGCCGGGCCGGTCCGCGTGCTCGGCGCGACACCGTCGCGACGGATCGACTTCCTGGTCCAGGACCTCGTGACCACCTCGCGCGAGCGGGGCGAGATCGCCCAGGGCGACGAAGCCGCTGCTGCGATGGACGAGCTGCGCAGCTGGATGTTCGAGCACGTCTACCTGGCGCCGACCGCCCAGGTCGAGCACCGCAAGGCCCAGGATCTCGTGCGTACCCTGTTCGAGCACCATCTCGAGCACGCCAACCCGTCCAGCGGCCGTCCGGACGCGATTCGGCTGCCGTTCGACGGCGGGTGGGACCAGTTCCACGTCCAGCGTGATCCCGATCCCACCGCGGACGCGCTCCAGCGTGCGACCGACTGGGTCGCGGGCATGACCGATCGGTTCGCGCTGCGCGCCTACCAGGACCTCGTGTTCCCACGGGTGCACGCACACTGACGATGGCTCGCTACGCCCGAGAGGATCTCGATCGGATCCGCGACGCGATCGATTTCGTCGCGTTGATCGAGCAGCGCGTCGAGCTTCGCCGTGCCGGCGTCGGACGGATGACGGGGCTCTGCCCGTTCCACGACGAGCGCACGCCGTCGTTCTCGGTCAACGTCGACGACAAGCTGTTCCACTGCTTCGGCTGCGGCGAGGGCGGGGACCTGTTCCGCTACATCGAGCTGACCGAGGGTGTCGACTTCCCCGACGCGGTGACGCTGCTGGCGGACCGCGCGGGGATCGAGCTGAAGACCGAGGAGGAGGATCCGCAGACCGCCGCCCGGCGCAAGCGCGAGCGCCGCCTGCTGGAGCTGCTCGACCGCACCAACCGCTACTTCGAGCGTCAGCTGTGGGACGCGCAGGAGGCCCAGGTAGCGCGCGACGAGCTGCAGCGACGTGGGCTCGATCCCGAGGTCCTGCGCGCCTTCCGCGTTGGCTACGCGCCCAGCGCCTGGGATCGCGTGCTGATTGGGTCGCGGCACGCCGGCTACCAGCCCGACGAGATGCTCGCCGCCGGGATCGTCCAGCGCTCGCGGGACAATCCGGACCGCCTGTACGACCGCTTCCGGCGACGGATCACCTTTCCCCTGGCCGACCGACGCGGGCGGATCATGGGGTTCGGTGCCCGAGCGATCAGCGCCGACCAGAAGCCGAAGTACGTCAACTCGTCCGACGGACCCGTCTACCACAAGGGCCGCCACCTGTTCGCCGCGCACATGGCGCGCAAGCACGCGGCTCGGACGGGCGAGGTGATCCTCTGCGAGGGCTACACCGACGTGATCGCGCTGCACCAGGCGGGGCTGGAGAACGCCGTCGGGTTGATGGGTACCGCGCTGACCGCGGATCAGGTCGCAGCGCTCGGCAAGCTCGCGCCGTCGGTGGTGCTCGCCCTGGACGCCGACCGCGCCGGTCGCGAAGCGATGTTGCGAGCCGCCCAACTGGCGCGGGGAAGCGGATTGAACCTGCGGGTGGTGCTGCTGCCCGACGGCATGGACCCTGCCGACCTGCTGGTCAAGCGCGGCACCGAGGCGCTGCGCTCCGCGTTCGCCGCGCCGATCTCGATGGGACGGTTCCACGTCGGGCACGTGCTCGACCAGGCCGATCTCTCGTCCGCGGAGGGCAAGGATCTGGCGATCGACGCGCTGCGGCCGGTCTTCGCCGACCTCCCGC
This sequence comes from Patulibacter sp., assembly GCA_052039575.1. Classification (GTDB taxonomy): domain Bacteria; phylum Actinomycetota; class Thermoleophilia; order Solirubrobacterales; family Solirubrobacteraceae; genus Patulibacter. The sequence goes on from JBQGEK010000025.1 coordinate 33,782, forward strand.
CGGGCGTGCTGCGGATGGAGCTGGTGGCCGAGGCCGCAGGACGGTTGCGGCTCGACCCGAGCGTGATGGGCTCGCTGCTCGACCACGCCGCGACGCGGGCTCCGGCGCGGTCGGTGCCGTCGCCGGGACGTGCTGCGTCGGGACCGCAACCGATGCGGCCCTCCGGGCCGCCCTCGGCTCCCAGCGATCGGTCGGGGGGCGGTGTGGCGCCCCGGAGACCGAGCGGGCCGTCGGCCGGCTCGTCGCAGCCGACGTTCGTCCCCAGCGCCGCGGGGGGTGACGCCGTGGCTCGCGCGGAGCTGGCGTTCCTGGCGGAGTGCCGAGCGGCCGGGCCGGAAGCAGCCGCCTTGCTCGCCGACGACCGCCTACGCCGACTGCTCGCCAATCCGGTTCACCGGCACACCGCGGTGCTGATCCGCGATGCGCTGGTCGCCGGAGTGGACCCGCAGCCGACGGACGAGTCGACCCGAATGGTGTTGGAATTGGTGGCAGGAGCCGCGCGTACGATTCGCCACCCGTCGGTGGCGGCCGCCGAGCTCAGCGGATTGCGGTTGGAGCTTGGCGCGGTCAGCGCGATGCTCCAAGCGGGCCCGGGCGCGAACCCGACGATCCCGCCCGACGCCCTCCAGCGCCGCAAGCAGGAGCTGCAGGCCCAGATCAACCGCGGGCTCGGCGAGCTGATGAAGGGCCCGCGTCGATCGGCCTAGACTTCAGATGGATCGCCACGGAGCTGTACGGCGTCCGACGCACGCAGGCCCGGAACGAACGAAGCCCCGTCGACGACGGGGCTTCGCGGTTCAGGCTCCGGGGGTGGGACTCGAACCCACAACCCTTCGATTAACAGTCGAATGCTCTGCCATTGAGCTACCCCGGAACGGCCTCGGCAATAGTACGCGATCGCGCCGCGTCGAGGCGGCTGGTCGAACGACGCGCCCTCGACCCCGATCCGGCTCCCGTCGACAGCGCCGCACGAGTAGTGTGTACATGGTGACGTTCCGGTGACGATTCACTGGCGCTCGGCCCGACGGTTCGGCTACGGTTCACGTATGCACCGTCCGCTCCCCTCGGCTGTCCGCGATCGGCCGCAACCATGGCGCTGACCGGCACGCACCGGCTTCTGCTCGCCTCGGCGGCGGTGGTCGTCACCGCCGGTGCCGCCGTGACCATCGGCGGCGGGGGTGGAGGTGGGGGTGGGGGCCCAGATACGCCGTCGAGAGCAACCCCGGCCGTCCAGGCGGTCGCGCCAGAGGGCCTGGCCGGGCCGCGCGGGCACGACCTCGCCGCATCGCTCAGCGGCACCACGGCGATTCCAGCCTCACCGACGACGATCGACGGCGATACGCTCGAACGGGTGGCCGCGCATCAGGACGTGGAGACGGAGCGAGCGTGGCCGCTGGCGATCCCCGGGGACGACCGCACTGCCTGGCTGTTCGCCGGCCCGGGTCGCCTGGTGCTCGTCGTGCCTCGGACGGTCGTCGACCCCGAACGCGGACGCCAACCGGACGACACCAGCATCTTCGGCGTTCGAGTATCCGACCTCGTCGATCGACCGCTGATCGCCACGCAGGCCGGAGGTGGTCGAGCGCCGCGCACCCTCGTGCTGGTGCCCGAGGGCGTCGAGCCGCCGCGGATCGTGGCGCGCGCCGGCGACGAGGCGATCCGCGAGATGCCGCATCGAGGTCGGCTCTACGCGGCCCGACTGCTGCCGGGCGAGGAGCTCGTCATCGGCACGCGGCGCCTCGGTACCCCGGACGCGCCCTAGCACGATCCGCTGTCGAGGCGGACGCGTCACCCGAGGTCCGCGAGCCCCTCCACCAGCGGCGCGGCGCGGTCGGCGCCGTCGCCCTCGGCGATCCACGCGGCGATCTCTCGGGCGCGACGGGCGATCGATCGGTCGTGCAGCGCCGAGAGCACCGCGGAACGAACCACCCGCGGGCCGGCGAGGCGAGCCGGAATCCGCAGTCCGGCGCCGGACCACGCCAGTCGCGCTGCGTTCTCGAACATGTCGCCGCCCGCCGGAATCGCGACCACCGGCTTGCCGTAGCTCAGTGCGCGCAACAGCGTGCCGTGACCCGCGTGGCAGAGGATCACGTCGGCGGCCGGCATCACCTGCGAGTAGCGCATCCACGGCACCAGCGTGGCGTTGTCCGGAATCCGCAGCGGTCGGCCTTCGGCTCTGTCGACGTCGCTGACCCGGTTGTGCGCGGCCAGCACGCGGACCGGGGCGTCGGCCAAGCCGTGCAGCGCGGCCCGGAGCAGGGCCCCGTCGGGGTCCTGGATCGTCGACGGCGCCACGACCACCAGCGGTGCGTCGCCGCCGGGCAGCGGGATCTCGTCCGAAGGTGGCTCCCAGACGAACGGTCCGACGGTGTGGGTGTTCGGACGGGGCCGGGTTCGCGGATAGTCGAGCTGAGGCACCGACCCGACCAGTGCTAGTCGCTGGCTGATCCCGCCGTGGCGCCCTGCCGCGGGCGGCAATCCGACCGTTGCTCGCGCGCGATCGAGCTCGGCTCGTCCACGATCGAGCGAACGGTCGACGCGTCGCCCGACACGGCTCCACAGCGCGCGACCGCTGCTCGTGCGAGCAACGCGTGCCCCCGAGGAAAACGGCGGCCACCCCTGCTCGCCTCGCGGATCGAGGTGGGGAATCAGCGTGGCGACAGGCACCTCGCGCAGCTCGGCGGCGAGAGCCGGACCGAGGGTCAGGATGTCGGCCACCACTGCGTGGGGGCGAACCTCATCGACCAACGGCACCGTGTCGAGCGCCGCCCGGGTCGCGGCCTCGTAGTGATCGAGCGGACGCTGGCCGAGATGCGGGAAGACCGGGTACTCGGGCGCGGCCGCGAACCGCATTCCGGCGGCTTCGACGTCTGCTCGCCAGTGGTCCCAGGTCTGAACCCAGACCAGATTGCCGCGCTCGGCCAGTCGGCGGCCGAGCGCCATGATCGGGAAGGCGTGACCGGCGTCGCCGAACGCCCCGAGCAGGATCCGACGGTCGCTCAAACCTGCTCGAGCGCCGCGGCGAGCTCGCGCAGCTGGTGAATCCGGCCGTCGCGCGTGACCGCGGCGGGGGTGGCGACGATCGTGTCGACGCCTGCGGCGGCATGAGCACGCAGACGCTCGGTGACGTGCTCGCGCGACCCGAACAGCGACACGTGGTCGAGCAGCTCGGACGGAATCGCGGCCATCGCCTCGACGCGCTTGCCCTCGAGGAACAGGTCCTGGACCTCCTTGGCCGCGTCGCCAAAGCCGTAGCGCGTCACCGCCTGGTTGTAGAAGTTCTTCTCGCGCGAGCCCATCCCACCGACGTAGAGCGCCGTGCCGCCCCGCAGCACCCCTTCGGCCGCGCCGTCGGGATCTTCGCCGATGTGGAAGGTCACGCTCGGGCAGACCTTGACGTCCGAGCGCTCGCGGCCGGCCTTGTCGATCCCCGTGTGGAGCGACGCCAGGGCGATGTCGGCGTGCTCGGGGCTGAACATCATCGGCAGCAAGCCGTCACCGATCTCGCCGACCAACTCGGTGTTCTTCGGTCCGATCGCGGCCAGGTACACCGGGATCCGATCCTGGATCGGCGCGATCGTCAGCTTGAGCGCCTTGCCGGGACCGTCGGGGAGGGGCAGCTCGATCGTCTCGCCGTGGTACTCCAGCCGCTCGCGGGAGAGTGCCTTTCGCACGACGTCGACGTACTCGCGGGTACGCTGCAGCTGCTTGCCGAACCGCTGGCCGTGCCAGCCCTCGGCCACCTGCGGTCCCGAGGTGCCGAGGCCGAGGATGAAGCGGCCGTTGGAGAGGTTGTCGAGCGTCGCTGCGGACATCGCCGTCATCGCGGCCGAGCGCGCCGGCAGCTGCATGATCGCCGAGCCGAGCTTGATCGTCGACGTCTGACCGGCCAGCCAGCCAAGGATCGACACGGAATCCGAGCCGTACGCCTCCGCGCAGAAGACCGAGTCGTACCCAAGCCGTTCGGCTTCCTGCACGATCGCGAGCTGGTCCTCGCCCGTCAGACCGAGGCCCCAGTAGCCGAGTTGAATTCCGAGCTTCATCTGCAATCTCCCATTCAGGGGGTCGTCGACGTTGAACACCGTGCCGGAACGGCCTACGGTGCAGCTGCCGCCGGACACTCTATTCGAGTGCAAATCGCTTCACCGACCGCTCGGGAACGCCCATGTCACGCACAGCCCGTATCCAGGACCTGCGACGGACCGTTGATCGCCTCCCGCTGCCGACGCGCCAGGCGATGCTGCAGGGGCTCCAGGAGGAGCGGATCATCGTGGGGGCGTACGCGGACCGGCACGGCGGGGTCTGCCCGATGCTCGCAGCGCACCGCCGCGGCGGCCGGACCGACTTCCTGCGGTTCGCGCAGACGTGGGACCGTTTCACGCGAGCGCCCCGGCGCGGTTCACGAACCGCGACCCGACGCGAGCGGGCAGTGCTCGAGCGAACGCTCGAGGCCAGCATCGCCGCCACGGTCTCCCAACCCGAGGTACGGCTCCAGGACGCGATCACGGAGCACCAGTCCTTGCTCGCCGGGCGGCCGCGTCGCGCCCTCACGGACCCGGTCCTCGCGGTCCGCGGCGGCGGGTTCCGCCTGCCACGGTGGATGCGCCCGGTGCATTCGGTCGAGGAGTTCGAGGCCCTGCTCGGTGACGTCGAACGCGAGACGCTGCGACAGAGCGTGGCCGATCGCGCCAGGCCCGCACCGAACCCCGCTCGCCGCGACCAGCACGCCGTCGTTCGCTAGGAGCCATCGAGCAACGCCGCGGCTCGCACCGCCGGCTGGGTCAGCACCACGAACCGGTCGACGCGGTGGAGCAGTCCCGCGGCGTGCAGGTCGCGGACCGCTCGGGTGGCGGCATCACGCTGCGTCGCGGCGTCCGCGCCGACAACGGCCAGGAGCAGTTCGTCCTCGGACACCACGGAGGGATGCACCATGAGCAGGTGCAGCAGCACCACACGCTGGAACTGCTCGTCGTCGGTCCGCGGGCTCACGGGAATCGGGGAGTGCATGCGTCCTGTCCTCACTGGTCCACCTGACGTCGAACATACGTTCGCCCCCGGTCGTGTTCCCGTCGATGCGGGGTTCGGTAGCGAGATCTGCGCAGATCCAGCACGAACCCGAGGACGCTCGGCGCGGCTGACCGCGCGGATGGGCGTGAGCGCGAAACGGCGCGACAGCAGACGTGGCGGAGCGGAGTCGTCACCGCGGTGGCGGCGAACGCCGCGTGTGTGGGTGATGCCCCGCGTCCAACGTGGGCCGACCGGGACTCGAACCCGGATCGGACGAATTATGAGTTCGCGGCTCTAACCATTGAGCTATCGGCCCGGTGGGTGGGGGACCACCGCCCGGAAGCCTGCCAGAGGACGTAGTCGGTGTGCGCTGTCGCCATTTCGATGGCGGATCGAGAAGGAACCCGACCGTCCGAGACGAACCTGACTCCGCCCATGAAGCGCACGGCCTCCTCTTCCACGACAGCACTCGCGCCGATCGTCGATCATCAGACGTTGACGGAGTACATCCAGTCTCGTTTCGACGAGTTCTCGCGTTCCCAGAAGGACGTGGCGCAGTACATCGTCGATCACCTCGACGAAGTGGCGTTCCAGACGGCCGAGGAGCTCGCCCGTCGCGCCAACACGTCGAGCTCGACCGTCGTCCGATTCAGCCAGGCCCTCGGGTTCCACGGATTCCCGGACCTCCAGGACGCCGCGCGAGACGAGTATCGCCGGCGCGTCGAGGCACGCGGGGCCGCTGGCGACGCCGATCCCCTCTTCGGCCTCGACCAGAGCCCGGGGGAAGCGGCGATCGCCGCCGATCACCTCGCCGTCGAGGAGACTGCCCGACGCCTTTCGCGGAGCGTGCTCGACGCGGCCGTCGCGGACATCAGCAAGGCTGACCGCGTGATCATCGTCGCGGCCGACCAGGTTGCGTACTTCGGCACCTACTTCCGCCACCTGCTGATGCTGCTCGGGATCCCGACCGACATCGTGGCCAGTCACGCGCAGGAGGGGAGGGCCCGGCTCGCCCGGCTCGACGAGAACGCGGTGCTGATCGGCATCACCGCCGGACGCGCCCACCCGCTCGTCGTCCGCTCGCTGCAGCTCGCCCGTCACCGTCGGGCCACGACGATCGCGATCACCGATGCGACGCTCTCCGAGGCGGCGAAGCTCGCGCAGCACTCGCTGTTCTACTCGTCGAACAGCCCGTCGTTCGTACGCTCGCACGTCGCACTGCTCTCGGTGCTGCAGGCGATGGCGCAGGGCGTGTACGCCAACGACGGCGCGCGGGCGGACCGAATTCGCGCGTACCGCTTGAAGTAGCACCGGCATCGCGTCCAACCGTCGTCCGCCCGCGGTCGGCGGCGATCGGGCGTTGTTCGGGACCACGACCGAACAGCTCAGATCGGTTCGCGGGACGATGTGGTCGATGCGTCGTGTCTGCCAGAATTCCTGGCGATGCGCGACGAATCAACGCCCCGAGTCAAGACCGGCCTCGCGGAGATGCTCCGTGGTGGGGTGATCATGGATGTGGTCGATCCGGAGCAGGCGAAGATCGCGCAGGAGGCCGGCGCGGTTGCCGTGATGGCCTTGGAGCGCGTTCCGTCGGACATCCGCCGTGATGGTGGTGTGGCGCGGATGAGTGATCCGGAGATGATCCGCGGGATCCAGGCTTCGGTGTCGATTCCGGTGATGGCGAAGGTCCGGAGCGGGCACTTCGTGGAGGCGCAGATCCTCGAGGCGTTGGATGTCGATTACATCGATGAGTCGGAGGTCCTGACGCCGGCGGATGAGGCCAATCACGTCGACAAGTTCGCGTTCAAGGTGCCGTTCGTCTGTGGTGCGACGAATCTTGGCGAGGCGCTCCGTCGGATCGGTGAGGGGGCGTGCATGATCCGTTCCAAGGGCGAAGCCGGGACCGGTGATGTCGTCGAGGCGGTCCGCCACATCCGTTCGATCCGGGGGGAGATCAAGCGTCTGGCGACGCTGGATCAGGGTGAGCTGATGGCGGCGGCGAAGAATCACGGTGCGCCGTTCGAGTTGGTGCGGTGGGTGGCGGAGCACGGCAAGCTGCCGGTGCCGTTGTTCTCGGCGGGTGGGATCGCGACGCCGGCGGATGCGGCGCTGATGATGCAGCTGGGTGCGGAGTCGGTGTTCGTGGGGTCGGGGATCTTCAAGTCGGAGGATCCGGCGCGGCGTGCGTCGGCGGTGGTGGCGGCGACGACGCATTTCGAGGATCCGGTGCGGTTGGCGGAGATCTCGACCGGTCTGGGTCGGGCGATGGACTCGTTGGAGGCCCGCAAGCTGGGCGAGGATCAGGTCCTCGCCGGACGCGGCTGGTGACGCCGACCGTCGGCATCTTGGCGCTGCAGGGCGGCGTCGGCGAGCACGCCGCGCTGCTCGAGCGCAGCGGTGCCGCGGTCCGGCTGGTCAAGACCCCGGCGGGTCTCGACGGCCTCGACGCGCTCGTGCTTCCCGGCGGCGAGAGCACCACGATGACGCTCGGGATCGAGCGTGAGGGCCTGCAGGAACCGCTGCGTGCCTTCGCCGCGTCCGGCCGGCCGGTGCTCGCCACCTGTGCCGGACTGATCCTGCTCGATCGCGACCACCTCGACGTGCTGCCGATCCGCTGCGAGCGCAATGCATTCGGTCGGCAGACCCGCAGCTTCGAGAGTGCGCTCGACGTCAGCGGCATCGACGGCGGTCCGATCAACGGCGTCTTCATCCGCGCGCCGAAGGTCGTCGATCACGATCCGTCGGTCGAGATCACCGTGCGGGTCGACGACGCCGTGGTGGGGGTTCGGAGCGGGGCGATCGAAGGCTACGCCTTCCACCCCGAGCTGACCGACGACGATCGGATCCACCGCGGGTTCGTCGCTCGCGTCCAGTCCACGTCGGCGACGCCGTCCACGGCTCCCGTCGTCACGGCCGCCGCCGGCTGAGCCACGCTCGCGGCAGCTACACGGCGAACCAGCGCTCGAGGCCGTCGTCCGTCGCGGGCCTCGCCGCGCCGTCGGCCTCGAGCAGATCGAGGTGCCCGAGCACTTCCGACACGCAGAGCAGCGGCTGACGCCAGGCGACGTCGCCCCACATCCGCTGAGCGATCGCAAAGGCCGCACTGCCGTCCGCGTCGAGCAGCCCCAGGATCTTGCGTTTGCGGCGGTCGTGCATCCGCAGGCGGTCGTCGACGACGGCTCTCGCGTCGTCGACCGCCGGGCCGTGCCCGCCGAGCACCACCGCGGGATCGAGCTGCGCCGTGGCCTGGAGACCATCGATGTAGTTGCGCAGGGCCGGCACGCGGTCCTCGGGCCCCGGCGGCTGGGGCAGCTGCGGGTCGAGCTTCTCGGGCGCGCACGCCATCAGCGGGTTGGAGGAGACGTGCGCGAGCAGGTGGTCTCCGCCGAAGACCAGACCATGCTCGTGGTTGATCAGCAGTGTGTCGGTGACGCTGTGCCCTGGCCGCAGCACGATCTCGAAGTCGAGCCCACCGAACGAGCGGACGACGCCGCTCGGGACCGGGTCCGTCACCGTCACCGGACCACCAGCCCAGGCCCGGTGACCCAGCTGCATCCCCTGCAGCGTGATCCGCAGCTCGTGCTGGATTCCGTGCCGCTCGAGGCTCTCGGCCATGAACGAGGTCTCGCGTTGGCCGTAGCCGATCGGGTCGGCGAGCCGTCCCGCAAGCGGCTCGATCGCGACCAGCGCCGCGCCGGACCGCTCGGTCAGGATCGAGCTGAGGCCGACGTGGTCGGCATGCTCGTGGGTCAGCGCGATCGCCTCGAGATCTTCGACGCGTCGGCCGATCTCGCCCAGGCGGCGCTCCAGCACGTGCAGCGCCTCCGCGCTCGCGATCCCGGTGTCGACCAGCGTCAGCGGACCGTCGCCGGTCAGCAGCCACGCGGTGATCGGGCCGATCGCGAAGGGCGTCGGCAACGAGAGCGGGACGATCCCGAGGCGCTCGGCGAGCGGGTGGCTCAGGTCCGCGCCGGCGCTCGACTCGTCGCGGGTTCTCGGGTGCAGATCGGACACGGAGATCCGAACTCAGCTGCGGATCAGCGCAAGCACGTCGTCACGTCGCCGCTCCATGTCCTCGACCGACACCATCGACTCGAGGCAGAGCCGCAGCAGCGGCTCGGTGTTCGACTTGCGGACGTTGAAGTGCCAGTCGTCGTAGTCCACCGACACGCCGTCGACGTGCGTGATGGTCGCGCCGTCGGCCGCGAACGTCGCCTCGATCTCGGCCATCTTCGCGTCCGCGTCCTCGACGGTCGAGTTGATCTCGCCGGAGATGAAGTACTTCTGGTGGAAGCGGTCGACGAGCTCGCTGAGCTTCTGGCCACGGACCGACAGCAGCTCGAGGATCAGCAGCGCCGGGATCGTGCCCGAGTCGGCGTTGGAGAACTTCTCGAAGTAGTAGTGGCCGGAGACCTCGCCGCCGAAGATCGCACCGGTCTGCGGCATCCGCGTCTTGAAGAACGCGTGACCGACGCGGTTGATCAGCGCGGTGCCGCCCGCGGCTTCGACGGTGTCCGCGACCGCCCGCGAGGCACGGCAGTCGTAGAGCACCGTGGGATCGTCGTTCCCTCCCGCCCGGGCCTTCTCCACGAGCGACTCGGCCAACAGCGCGGTCAGGAAGTCGCCGTCGACGAAGCGCCCGCGGTCGTCGATGAAGAAGCAGCGATCGGCGTCGCCGTCCCAGGCGATGCCCAGGTCGGCGCCCTCGGCCAGCACGGTGTCGATGATGAACTGCCGGTTCTCGGGCAGCAGCGGGTTGGGCTCGTGGTCCGGGAAGTTGCCGTCGGGCGTCCAGTAGGTCTCGACCAGGTCGAGACCAAGACGATCGAGGACCGGACCGACCATCGGGCCGGCCATGCCGTTGCCGCCGTCGACGACGACCTTCAGGGGCTTGATCGCGGACGCGTCGATGAACTCGAGCGATGCCTCCTGGAACGCCGCGTAGACGTCCTCCTCGGAGACCGTTCCGCGAACGTCGGACGCCGGTGCCGCGTCCGGATCGGTCTCGGCGCTGAGCACCAGGTCGCGGATCTCGCCGATCCCGCGGTCGCCCGACAGCGCCAACGCGCCCTTCTCGACGAGCTTCGCCCCGGTGTAGGCCTTCGGGTTGTGGGACGCCGTGCACATCAGCCCGCCGTCCAGCCCCCGGGTGCCGACGGTCCAGTAGAGCATCTCGCTGCCGACCTGGCCCAGGTCGAGCACGTGCGCGCCTTCGAGCGTGATCCCGTCGCGGTAGGCGGCGGCCAGCTCCGGGGCCGATAGCCGCATGTCCCGCCCGAGTGCGACGTGGACCTCGGACGTCGGCTTGCCGGCGAGATCCGAGATCACGCGAGCGAATGCGCGCCCGATCCTGTGCGCGGTGGCCGCATCGATGTCGTCGCCCGCGATGCCGCGGATGTCGTAGGCCTTGAAGATCTCGGAAGAGACGGGCATGGGTCCCGCATCCTATGGGTCGACACGCGTTCGCCGCGGGTCGTTCCCCGGTGGGTCGCCGGACGCGGCGCTGGACGCCGTGGCTGCGTGGTGCACGCGCTACCCCAGGTATAAAGAACGCGCGCACCCGCTGTCCCGCCGAAGGAGAGACTCGAGCATGACCCAACGCACCGCCCTGATCACCGGAGCGAGCAGTGGCATCGGCCTGGCCATCGCCTCGACGCTCGGCGATGAGGGGTACGCCCTGACGATCGTGGGCCGGCGGGCCGAGAAGCTGGCCGCGGCCGCCGAGCAGCTGGAGGCCGCCGGATACCCGGTGCAGCAGATCGCCGCATCGGTTCAGGAGGAGGACGCCGTCAAGGATGTCGTGTCGCGGCACCGTGACGCGTACGGTCGGCTCGACGTGCTCGTCAACAACGCAGGAGTCGGGATCGGGGCGGCCGTGGGGGATCTGCAGACCAAGCACGTCGACATGCAGATCGCCGTCAACCTGCGCTCGACGATGCTCTTCTACCGTGAGGCGATCGAGCTGCTGCGAGCGTCCGCGCGCGAGCACCGCGGTGCCCTGGTGGTCAACACCGCGTCGATCACCGCCAAGTTCGGGGAGGCGTGGCTCTCGGTCTACGCAGCGACCAAGGCCGGGATCGTCAACTGGACGGAATCGATGCACCGCGAGCTCTCCGCAGAGGGAATCAAGAGCACCGCGCTCTGCCCGGGCTTCGTCGACACGCCGATGACCGACTTCATCAAGGGCTCGATCGATGCCTCGGCGATGATGACCCCGTCCGATATCGCCGAGGCGGTGCGCTTCCTATTGCGGGTGTCGCCGGCGTGCTGCGTCCCCGAGATCCAGTTCGTCCGTCCGGGCGAGCGGATGATGTGAGCGCCGTGCACCCTGCGCCGTCGCGGCCCGTGCTGCCGGTCGACCTTCCCGTCGTGATCCTCTGCGGCGGCAAGGGGACGCGGCTCGGCGCCGGACAGTCGTTGCCCAAGCCGCTGGTCGAGGTCGGAGGCCGGCCGATCGTCCAGCACGTGGTCGAGCTCTACGCGGCTCAGGGCCGACGGCGGTTCCTGCTCGCGGCCGGCTACCGCGCCGACCTGCTGGCGGCGGCCGTGGCCAGCATCGCCTGGCCCGCCGGGGTCACCGTCGAGGCGATCGACACCGGCGTGGAGACCGAGACCGGGGGGCGGATCCTGCGCCTGCGCGAACGTCTCGCGGGCGAGCCGTTCCACGTGACCTACGCCGACGGGCTCGCCGACATCGACCTCGATCGGTTGCAGGCTCGCCATGCGGCGGCCGGTCGGACCGCCACGATCACCGTTGTCCGTCCGGAGTTGCCGTTCGGCGTGGTCGACGTGGGCCGCGACGGCGGGGTCATCGGGTTTCGCGAGAAGCCGCGCTCGCGCGATTGGATCAACGGCGGCTTCATGCTGTTCGCGCCGGACGTCTTCGACGTGCTCGAGGACGACGCGACGCTCGAACGCGAGCCGTTCGAGCGATTGGCCGCGCAGCAGCGGCTGCACAGCGCACCACACGAGGGATTCTGGGCCTGCATGGACACCTACAAGGACGCACGTCGGCTGAACGAGCTGTGGGAAGCGGGCAGCGCCCCGTGGGCGGCCGCCGCCGCGCCGACCGGAGAGCTCCGATGACGGAGCTCGGCCGTGCGATGCGGGGACGATCGATCTTCGTCACCGGCGCCTACGGGATGCTCGGCGGATGGCTGGTGCGCGCGCTGCTCGACCGCGGGGCGTCGGTCACGGTGCTGCGCCGCGACGACGTCCGCAACTCGCTGCTGCGGCTCGACGGCCTGGAGCAGCGATGCGCGGTGGTCCACGGCGACCTGACCACGCCCGGCTTGCTCGGCCGCGCGATCGGCGAATACGAGTGCGACACGGTCTTCCACCTGGCGGCACAGACGATCGTCGGCACCGCCAACCGGTCGCCGGTCTCGACCTTCGAGAGCAACGTCCGCGGTACCTGGCTGCTGATGGACGCCTGCCGCGAGCACGGCGTGGAGCGCACCGTCGTCGCGGCGTCCGACAAGGCCTACGGCGCCCACGAGACGCTGCCGTACCACGAGGACCTGCCCTTGCAGCCGCGGTATCCGTACGACGTCTCGAAGGCCTGCACCGACCTGATCGCCCGCAGCTACTGGCACACCTACGGCGTCCCGGTCGCGGTGACGCGGCTGGCCAACATCTACGGAGGCGGAGACCTCAACCGCTCGAGGCTGCTCCCCGAGGCGATCGCCGCCGTGCTCCGCGGTCGGCGGCCCGTGGTGCGCGCGGCCGGATCGCCCGAGCGCGACTTCCGCTCCGTCGGGGACGCGGTCGTGGCCTACCTGTCGATCTGCGACGCGCTCGACGCGGACCCCGACGCGACGGTGCCGCTCGCCCGCGGCGAGGCGTTCAACGCCGGGGGCGACCGTCCCCACAGCGTGCGTTCGGTGCTGGAGGCCGTCGTACGCGTCAGCGGCGTCGAGCTCGACCTCGACATCCGCGGCGCGGGCACGCCCTCGGGCGAGATCGACCGGCAGTACGTCGATTCGTCGAAGCTGCGCGAGCGCACGGGATGGGCGCCGCGCATCGACCTGGACGCCGGGATCGCCCGGACCCTCGACTGGTACCGCGCCCACCCGGACGCGCTCGGCGCCTGAGCGGAAACCACCAACGCTGTACCCTGCTTCGCATGGCGGGGCACAGCAAATGGGCGAGCATCAAGCACAAGAAGGCGGTCGTCGATTCCCGCCGCGGCAAGCTGTTCACCAAGCTCAGTCGACACATCACGATCGCCGCCAAGGAGGGCGGCGGTGACATCGTCGGCAACCCGGCTCTGGCGTTGGCGGTTCAGAAGGCCAAGGACGCCTCGATGCCCAAGGACAACATCCAGCGGGCGATCGACAAGGGCACCGGGGCCGGCGCGGACGCGGCGAGCTTCGAGAACGTGATGTACGAGGGGTACGGCCCCGGTGGCGTCGCGCTGTTGGTCGAAGCGCTGACCGACAACCGCAATCGCACGGGGTCGGAGGTCCGCCACATGTTCAGCAAGCACGGCGGCAGCCTCGGCGAGCCGGGCTCTGTCGCCTACCTCTTCGACAAGAAGGGCGTGATCGCGGTCGACGGCGAGAAGCACGACGAGGACGCCTTGATGGTCGCGATCGATGCCGGCGCCGACGACATCGAGGAGGACGACGGGACCTTCGAGATCCTCACCGATCCGACGCTGTTGACGGCGGTGCGCCAGAGCCTCGACGAGGCCGGGATCGAGTACGAGCGGGCCGAGCAGGTCTACCGCCCGCAGGTCCGGACGCCGATCGACGAGGCCCAGGCCACCACGCTCGCCAAGCTGATCGACGCGCTCGACGACAACGACGACGTCGGCGAGGTCCACGCGAACTTCGACGTCGACGACGACGTGCTCGAGCGGGTCTTCGGCTGATCCACCCGGAGGCGCGACAGCCGGATCGTCGGTTCGGGCCGCTCGCGCCGATCCGGTCCCGTCGGGGATCGATGCGATCATACGTTCGCGTGCCCGGCAGGGGTCGGGCGGCGAGCGGAGAATGAACGCGTGGTGACCGTCGTAGGGATCGATCCTGGCTTGGCCAACACGGGCTACGGCGTCGTGGCCCGCCGCGGCGACGCGCTGGCCGCCCACGACGGCGGGGTGATCGTCACGCGCCCCCAGGAGGACCTCGCGGCCCGCTTGCTGCGGATCCACCGCACGGTCGGCGAGCTGCTCGACCACTTCGCGCCCGACGCGATCGCGATGGAGTCGCTCTACTTCGGCCGCAATACCACCAGCGCCCTGGCGGTCGGGCAGGCTCGCGGGGTCGTCCTGCTGGCCGCGGCCGAGCGCGGCGTGCCGTGCACCGACTACACGCCGCAGCAGATCAAGGGCGCGGTCTGCGGCAGCGGCGCGGCGGACAAGGCGCAGGTCCAGCGGATGGTCCAGATGCTGCTCCGCCTGACCGATCCCCCCCGACCGGACCACGCCGCCGACGCCCTCGCCGCGGCGATCTGCCACGCCAACCACTCACCCCTGAGCCTTGCGCTCTCCGCCACCTCGTGATCACTCTCCTCCGCGGCACCGTCTACGAACGCCGCTCCGACAGCGTCGTCCTGCTCACCGCCGGAGGGGTCGGCTATCTGCTCGGCTGCTCGACCACCACGCTCGCCGAGCTCCCGCCCGTCGGCCACGAGACCGAGCTGCGTTGCCACCTTGCGGTCCGCGAGGACGCGATGACGCTCTACGGCTTCGGCAGCGAGCCCGAGCGCGACCTCTTCCACCTGCTGCTCGGCGTCCAGGCGGTCGGCCCCAAGCTGGCACTCGCCGCACTGTCCGCGGGGGGGCCGGACGAGATCGCGACGAGCATCGCCTCCGGCGATGTCAAGCGGCTGCAGCAGGTTCCGGGGATCGGGAAGCGGACCGCCGAGCGGATCGTCAGCGAGCTGCGCGAGAAGCTGTCGGGGATCACGCCGGCCACGACCACCGGCACGGGCGACGCCGCCCGCTCGGTCGTCACGGTGACCGCTCGGGACGAGGCCCGCGACGGTCTGCTCGGCCTCGGCATGCCGCCCGAGGAGGTCGACCGTCTGCTGGCGGTGTCCGAGGGTGACACCGCCGCGGCGATCATCGGCGACGCACTGCGGCGGTCGCGCGCATGAGCGACGCGGGCCCGGACCCGTTCCGCACGCCGTTCGGGGAGGGCATCCGGACCCCGGACGCCGCAGACGTCGAAGCGCCGCGACTGCCGGACCCGAGCGCGACCGTCGACGAGCTCTCCGACGAGCCCTCGCTGCGTCCGCGTAGCCTCGACGAGTTCGTCGGCCAGGAGCACGTCCGGGAACAGCTGCGGATCGCGATCGACGCCGCTCGCCAGCGCGGCGAGAGCCTCGACCACGTGCTGCTGGCCGGACCGCCGGGGCTGGGCAAGACCTCGCTCGCCCGGATCATCGCCGAGGAGCTGGGTGGCCGGTTCGTGCCGACCGCGGGACCGTCGCTCGAGCGCAAGGCCGACATCGCGTCGTTCCTGACCGCTCTGGAGCCCGGCAGCGTGTTCTTCGTCGACGAGCTGCACCGACTGCCGCGCGCGCTCGAGGAGACGCTCTATCCCGCGATGGAGGACCGGCAGCTGCCGGTGACGATCGGCCAGGGGGCGGGGGCGCGGATCGTCACGCTCGACCTGCCGGCGTTCACGCTGGTCGGCGCCACGACGCGGGCCGGGCTGCTGACGCGCCCGATGCGCGACCGCTTCGGCCTGCAGCAGCGACTCGAGCCCTACGGCCAGGACGACCTGGTGGCGATCGTCCTGCGTTCGGCCTCGCTGCTCGAGATGACGATCGACGACGCGGGCGCCCACATGGTGGCGCTCCGCGCACGCGGAACCCCGCGTGTCGCCAACCGGCTGCTGCGCCGCGTCCGCGACTACGTCGACGTCCACGGCGGTGGAGCGGTGACGGGGGAGGCGGCGACCGAGGCGCTCGACCTGCTCGGCGTCGACGGGCTGGGCCTGGACCGGCTGGACCGCGAGATCCTCCGGTCGATCGCGACGATGTTCGCCGGGGGGCCGGTCGGGCTCTCGACCCTCTCCGCCGCGGTGGGCGAAGAGGCGGACACGATCGAAGACGTCTACGAACCGTATTTGCTCCAGCAGGGGCTGCTCCAGCGGACCCCCCGGGGGCGGATCGTGACGTCCCGCGCGTTCGAGCATCTCGGAATTCCCCTGCCGGACGCCTGATCCACCGGGACGGATCGCCGTACGCGGGCGGTCTTCAACCTACGTTCGTGTCTATGTGCGGGATAAATTCCCGGAGGCACGGCTCAGATGTCGGTGGTTGCGGGTACGCTTGCCTCCGCGCCATGACCGAACGTCGCCGCAATTACCTCGTTCTCCTGCTCGTCGCCGTCCTGCTGATCGCCTCTGGCGTGATCATCACGACCAAGCCGACGAAGCTAGGACTAGACCTCCAGGGTGGAGTGCAGCTGATCTATCAGGTCAGTCCGACCCGAGGCGAGGAGCTGACGGACGACGCGATCCAGCGGACGATCGACGTCATGCAGGACCGCATCAACCAGTACGGCATCGGCGAAGCCGAGGTCCAGCGGTCCGGCAGTGACCAGATCGACGTCTCGCTGCCGGCGATCGACAACCCGGACGAGGCCCGGAACCGCGTCGGGACCACCGCCCAGCTGGCGTTCTACGACTGGGAGACCAACGTCGTCGGTCCGGACGGCGAGCCGGTTCCGACCGATCCCGCGATCACGGGCGGCTCGGCCGCGGCGAGCGCTCGCAGCACCGCATCGATCACGCAGTACGAGGCCGTCACCCGCGGAGCGAAGCTCGAACCCAACGTCGACGAGCGCTTCCCGCCGCTGGTCGGCGACCAGTACTACCTCGTCAACAACAAGGACGAGAAGGTCCTGGGCGGACCGTTCAACAGCGTCGAGAGCCTCAAGCAGGACCGCGGGCTCCAGCCCCAGTTCGACGACGCCGGCGAGCCGCGATCGGACGACGTCGAGATCGTCACGGTGCCCGAGGGCTACCGGGTGCTCCGCGCCGAGCAGGAGATCAACTCCGACGGCGAGGCGATCCCGGTCGGCGACAAGTACTTCCTGATCCAGGACCGTCCCGCGCTGCGGGGCCAGGACATCCGGAACCCGGCCGCCAGCATCGATACCTCCGGTCCGCGTCGCGATCCCGTCGTCGTCTTCGAGTTCAGCGACAACGGCAAGCGGATCTGGAAGGACGTCACCGGCGGCATCGCCCAGCGCGGTGCCGACAACTGCATCTTCCAGCAGGGCGAGACGCAGCAGATGCGGATGCAGCGCTGCGCCAACCACTTCGCGATCGCGTTGGACAACAACCTGATCTCGTCGCCGTACATCGACTTCGAGGCGTACCCCGAGGGGATCAGCGGCAACACGGGGTCGCAGATCGGCGGAGCCGGCAGCTTCACCAACCAGTCGGCCCAAGCGCTGGCCGACCTGCTCAAGTCCGGTTCGCTGCCGCTCGAGCTCGCGATCATCTCGCAGCAGCAGGTCTCCGCCACCCTCGGCCAGGAGGCACTCGACGAAGGCCTGGTCGCCGGTGTCGCCGGCTTCATCGTCGTCGCGCTGTTCCTGATCCTCTTCTACCGCGTGCTCGGCGTGATCTCCGTGATCGGCCTGATCGCGTACACGATCTTCTTCCTGGCGGTGGTCAAGGTCATACCGATCGTGATGACCCTGCCGGGCATCGCGGGCCTGATCCTGACCATCGCGGTCGCGGCGGACGCCAACGTCGTCATCTTCGAGCGCTTCAAGGACGAGCTCCAAGCGGGCCGGTCGATCCAGCGCTCGATCAAGGACGGCTACCGCAAGGGCCTCAGCGCGATCATCGACGGCAGCGTGATCACGTTCCTCGTCGCGTTCGTGCTGTTCATGGTCGCGACCGCGGGCGTCAAGGGCTTCGCCTTCACCCTCGGCATCGGCGTGATGCTCTCGCTGGTCACCGCGGTCGTGCTGACGCGGGCGATCATGGGGATCCTCTCGCGGTCCCGCGTGATCACGAACCCCACGCTGCTCGGTGCGCGTAAGCGCAATCCGATCTGGCACCGGTTCGACTTCATGGGCTACGCCCGCTGGTTCTTTGCCGCTTCCGGCGTGGTGCTCGCGCTCGGCGCGGGGGCGATCGCGGTCAAGGGGATCAACCTCAGCATCGACTTCGAGTCCGGCACGCAGATCAAGCTGACCGCACCGGCCGGATCGACCGTCACGGACGTCCGCGACGCGATGCGCGGCGTGGGGTACGCCGACGCCAAGATCCAGGCGGTCGGCTCGCCGGGCCAGGACGGCGTCAGCTTCCAGGTCTCGACCGAGGCGCTGTCGACGCAGCAGGAGCGGCAGGTCGCCGAGCAGCTGCAGTCGGCCCTGGACGTCGACCCGGCCGAGCTGAACACGAACACCGTCGGACCGACGTTCGGCCAGACGGTCGCGAACTCGGCGATCATCGCGCTCGTCGTCTCGTTCGCGTTGATCGCGTTCGTGATCTGGTTCCGGTTCGGGCTGAGATTCACCACGCCAATCCTGATCGCGGTGATCCACGATCTCTTGATCACCGCGGGCATCTACGCCGCGACGGGCGCCGAGGTGTCGGCGTCGACGGTGGCCGCCCTTTTGACGATCATCGGCTATTCGCTCTACGACACGATCATCGTGTTCGACCGCGTCCGCGAGAACATCAAGAGATTGCCGTCGGCGGCGATCAGTCAGATCGTCAACCGCGCGATGAGCGAGGTTCTCGGTCGATCCCTGGTGACCTCGTTCTCGACGGCACTGCCGGTGCTCGCGCTGCTGCTGTTCGGCGGAGACACGCTGAAGGACTTCGCGCTCGCAATGCTGATCGGCACGATCTCCGGTGCGTACTCATCGGTGTTCATCGCGGCGCCGGTGCTGACCGAGGCGCTCGAACGGGCGCCGCAGTTCCGGGCCCGCCGCAAGCGCATCGAGGCGATGCACGGCGGCGTGCTGCCGCCCTATCCGGACAGCAATTCGCCCGAAGTGGACCTCGATGCGTCCGGGAAGAAGCGCAAGGGGTCGCGCGTCACCGCGTCCGAGGTCCCGGGTGCCCAGGTCAGCAAGGACGAGTTCCAGGAGATGGTCGACGAGCTCGGGATCGACGCCAGCGAGCAGCCCGCGTCCGGTACCGGGATCAAGACCGGGATGGGCGCGCCGAAGCCGCAGCGGCAGACCAAGCAGTCGAAGCGGCAGCAGGAAGCCGAGGCGGCGGCCGCCGCGACCGAGCAGGCCGCCGCGGACGAGCCGCCGGAGGCACCCGGCCCCGTCGAGCGGGCTCCCGACCTGTCCCCCGAGGAGGTCGGATTCCGCGACGAGACCAACGGTCGCGGCAAGTCGTCCCGTCGACCCGGGAAGCGGCGCTGATGCGCGGCGTCGCTCTCCGCACCCCGAACCGCAGCACGTTGGAGGACTGACCGATGGCCATCCTGACCTGGATCATGATCGCGCTGGCCATCTGGCACTTCACGGTCTTCGTTCCCGACAAGTTCGCCGGCGGCATCATCGGTGCCTTCGTGGTGTCCGCGATCGGCGGCATCGTCGGCGGGTTCGTGCTCAGCGGATTCTCGTTCCCGAGTCGCGAGGCGACCGACTTCGTGACGCTGCTGCTCGGCGTCCCCGGCACGTTCATCGCGCTCGGCATCCAGTACGTGGTCGGTGCGCGGATCGAGGAGCGGCTCGAAGCCGAGGCCGCCGCCGCCGTCGCGGCGACGCCGAAGGTCTGACCGCCGCACGCGGTACGTCGTGACTCCCGTCCGGGGCACGACGTACCGTTGAGTTCGTGGACGTGCGCTTCGAGATCCCGCCGGCCCCGGCGGAAGCGGTCGATCTGCTGCGCGAGCAGCTCGGCATCGGCCCGGTCAGCGCGGAGGTGCTGGTCCGTCGCGGCTACGCCGATCCGGACGAGGCCCGCCGCTTCCTCGCGGCCGACGAGCACCACCCGCTCGACGCCTTCGCCGGGCTGCGCGAGGCCGCCGACGTCGTGGTGCGCCATGTCCGCGACGGGTCACGGATCGTCGTCCACGGTGACTACGACTGTGACGGCGTCTGCGCAACGGCCACGCTGATCCGGGCGCTCCGCCAGATCGGTGCCGACGCCGAATGGTTCCTGCCGCACCGCGTCGACGACGGCTACGGCCTGGCCGCCGCCACCGTTCGGCGCCTGGCCGCCGAGGGAGTCGGCCTCGTGATCACCGTCGACTGCGGGATCACCGCCGTCGACGAGGCGGAGCTCGCGGCCGAGCTCGGACTCGGCCTGGTGATCACCGACCACCATCGGCCGCGCTCCGACGGCGTGCTGCCGGCGGTGCCGATCGTCCACCCCGGGGACGGTCGCTACCCGTGCCCGCAGCTCTGCGGCGCCGGCGTCGCATGGCGGCTGGCCGGCGCGGTCCTCGAAGCCGCCGGACGGGATCCGCGCGACGCCGACGTCGACCTCGACATCGTCGCGCTCGCCACCGTCGCCGACGTCGTCTCGCTGACCGGAGAGAACCGTTGGATCGTCCGTCAGGGGCTCCAGGCGATCGCCGACTCGCGACGCCCCGGGCTGCGGGCGCTGCTCGATGTCGCCTCCACGTCGCCCGCGGACATCGACGCGACGTCGGTCGGGTTCCGACTCGCCCCGCGGATCAATGCCGCCGGCCGGGTCGGTCACGCCGACGTCGGCGTGTCGCTGCTCCTGACCGGTGACGTCGACGAGGCACGACGGCTCGCCGGTCGTCTCGACCAGGCCAACCTCGACCGGCGCGAGGTCGAGCGCCGGATCCTCGACGAGGCAGTGGCCCAGGCGACGGCCCAGGGCGAACAGCCGGTCTACGTGCTCGCCGGCGAGGGCTGGCACCCCGGAGTGGTCGGGATCGTCGCTTCCCGGATCGTCGAGAAGTTCGGGCGCCCCGCGGTGCTGCTCAGCATCGGCGAGCAGGAGGCCACCGGCTCGGCCCGCTCCGTCCCCGGGTTCGACCTGCTGGCCGGGCTCGACGCCTGTCGCGACCAGCTCCTCCGTCACGGGGGTCACCGAGCCGCCGCCGGCGTGGCTCTCCGTACCGAGGGGATCCCCGCATTCCGCGAAGCGCTCGCCGCGTACGCCGCGATCCACCTGGACGCCGACGCGCTGGTCCCGGTAGAGCGGGTCGACGCTGTGGTCGGCGGCGCCCAGCTCGGCATGGATCTCGCCCGGGAGCTGCAGCAGCTCGGGCCGTTCGGCGAAGGCAACCCCGAGCCGGTCCTGATGATCCCGGCGGGGCGCCCGGACGGGGTCCGGCCGCTCGGTGCCGCCGGCAACCACATCGCCTTCACGCTGCGGACTGGATCGACGCGGATCTCAGCGGTGGCCTTCGGTCGCAGCAGCCTGCCGTTGCCCGCGGACCGCAGCGTGCGGCCCGCGGACGCGCCGATCGTCGGCACCTACGTGCTGGAGCGCCACGCCTTCCGTGGCAACGTGACTCCGCGGCTGCGGGTTCGTGAGCTGTCGATCCCGGCACCCGAGCCGATCGACCGGCTCGACGGCGACCTCGCCGACACCATCCTCTCGATCCTCGACGCCGCCGATCCGTTCCCGTCGGTCGTGGCGACCGGGGCGGGACTCGATCCGTCCGCCTTCATCGACCGCTCGCACTCCGGTCCGGCCGCCACGATCGCCGCGCTGCTTGCGACGGGGGAACCGGTCACCGTCGTCACCGCCGACGCCCAGATCCGGGTGCCCCAGCTTGCCCCGGTGCTCGGCGGGTTCGCGGTCACCGACTGGTGGAGCATCACCCGTACCCCGCGGTCGCTGGACGGCACGCGGCACCTGGTCGCACTCGACCCGCCGAGTGATCCCGCGCACCTCGCCGCGCTCGACGTGCTCGACGGCGTGCACGCCTGGCGGGCCTGGGGCGACCCTGAGCTACGATTCAGTGTGGATGCGCTACGTCGCGAACACGACCTTCGACCGGCCGCGGAGCAGCTCTACCGTCGGCTGCGGGACCGCGGTGCCACCGCCGTCGGGGCGCTCTGCGCGCCCGAGTGGAGCGGCTGGTGGGCCGGCCTGGTGCTGCGAGTCCTCGAGGAGTCGGGTGCTGTCGCCGTCTGCCGCGACGAGCGCGTCGCCGCGCTCGGCACCGGTGCCGTCCGGCCGCTCGACGACGGCGCGACGCACCGCGCATGGGTCGCTCGCTGCCAGGAGCGTGTCGCATGGCTGAACGGCCGCAGCATCCCGATGCCGGCACCACCACGGTGACCGTTCCGGCGCTCGACGCCGCCGACGAAGGCAACGGCCTCGATCCGATCGCCGTCACCGACGCGAGCTCGCGGGAGCGGCTCGGCGTCGTCGAGGAGTCGCCGGCGACACCGGTCGAAGACCAGCCCGAGGTCACCGAGGGCCGGTCCGACGACCTGACCGCCGAAGAGCTGTCGCTGCGCGCCGACCTGCACGCCGTGATCCAGGAGCACGCCGGCGTGGAGGAGGGCCGAGAGCGGATCGACCTGACCGTCCTCGACGACGCCTTCCGGTTCTCCTGCCTGCACCACCGGCCCCAGCGGCGCAAGTCGGGGGAGCCGTTCATCGCCCACCCCGTCGAGGTCGCCAAGATCTGCGCAGGGATGCGGCTCGACACCGAGGCCGTGGTCGCCGCCCTGCTTCACGACACCGTGGAGGACACGGCCGCGGAGCTCGAGGAGATCGAGTCGCGCTACGGCACCACGGTGCGGCTGCTCGTCGACGGCGTGACCAAGCTCGACGGGATCCAGTTCACGTCGCGCGACGAGGCGCAGGCGGAGAACTACCGCAAGATGGTCGTCGCGATGGCCGCCGACGTGCGGGTCATCCTGATCAAGCTCGCCGACCGTCTGCACAACGCCCGCACGCTGGCCGCGCACAAGCGCCCCAAGCAGGTCGAGATCGCGAAGGAGACGCTCGAGGTCTACGCGCCGATCGCGCACCGGCTCGGTATCCACGCGATCAAGTGGGAACTCGAGGATCTCGCCTTCGGCACCCTGCATCCGCGCAAGTACCAAGAGATCAAGGGCCTGGTCAATCAGCAGCGCGGCGAGCGCGAGACCTACGTCGCCAAGGCCGGCGAGTACCTGCGGAGCGAGCTGACGTCCGTCGGGATCGAGGCCGAGATCTCCGGCCGCGCCAAGCACTTCTACTCGATCTACCAGAAGATGACCCGCAAGGGTCGTGAGTTCAACGAGATCTACGACCTCACCGCGATGCGCGTGATCGTCGACTCGGTGAACGACTGCTACGGCACGATCGGCGTGATCCACTCGCTGTGGAAGCCGCTGCCGCGACGGTTCAAGGACTTCGTCGCGATGCCGAAGGCCAACATGTACCAGTCGCTGCACACGACCGTGGTCGGTCCCGAGGGGCAGCCGCTGGAGATCCAGGTCCGCACCCACGAGATGCAGCGGACCGCCGAGTACGGCGTCGCGGCGCACTGGATGTACAAGCAGCGGGCCGGCGGCGCGCCCGCCGGCGGTCGCGGCCCCGAGCCGGACCAGAAGGCGCCGAAGGACGACGGCGACCGCTACAACTGGCTGCGCGCGATGCTCGACACCTCGCGCGACAACGACGATCCGCAGGAGTTCATGGACGACCTGCGGGTCGCCCTGTTCGAGGACGAGGTCTACGTCTTCACGCCGAAGGGCGACGTCAAGTCGCTGTCCCGCGGCGCCACCCCCGTCGACTTCGCCTACGAGGTCCACACCGACGTCGGGCACCGCTGTGTCGGAGCGAAGGTCAACGGCAAGATCGTGCCGCTGACCTACACGCTCCGCTCCGGCGACATCGTCGACATCCTCACCGCCAACCGCGAGCGTGGACCCTCGCGCGACTGGCTCAACGTCGCCCAGACCAGCCGGGCCCGCAGCAAGATCAAGGCCTGGTTCAAGGCCGTCGGTCGCGAGGACTCCGAGCACCTCGGTCGCGAGCTGCTGCAGGAGCAGCTGCGCAAGGCCGGTCTCCCCGCCCAACGTCTCGTCGGCTCGCCGTTGCTCGCCGACGTGATCAAGGAGATGGGCTACAAGAAGGGCGACGACTTCTACATCGCCGTCGGCGGCGGCAAGGTCTCGCCGCGGGTCGTCGCCAACAAGGTCCTCAAGCACCTCAAGGAGGGAGAGGCAGCCGACGACGAGGCGGCCTCCGGACCCGTCGAGGCCCTGCTCCGTCCTGACGTCGCCCGACGTCAGCCGACCGGCACCGCCAAGAGCTACGGCGTGACCGTCGACGGCGTCGACGACGTGATGCTGCGGATGGCGAAGTGCTGCCGTCCGGTCCCCGGCGATCCGATCGTCGGCTACGTCTCGCTCGGTCGCGGCATCACGATCCACCGCGACGACTGCAAGAACGCCCAGCAGCTGCGCAAGGATCCCGAGCGATTCGTGCCGGTCGACTGGGCTGGGCAGCATCAGCAGTCGTTCAAGGTCGAGCTCCAGGTCGACGGCTACGACCGTCACCGCCTGCTCGAGGATCTGACCCGGGTCTTCGCCGAAGGCGGGGTCAACATCGTCAGCGCGGTCTGCACGACCACGCCGCCGATGGTCCGCAACCGGTTCGTCGTCGAGGTGGGGGACACCAAGGTGCTCCGCACGACGATCAATCGCCTGCGGAACATCGAGTCGGTGTTCGACGCTTTCCGCATCACCCCTTCGGTCTGATCACGAGTTCGTCCGCCGAAAGGCGGTCGAGGACCGAGCAGGTCGGTGATGAGCGCGCGAGAGCTGCACGGACGTACTGCCGAGCCTGACCCGGTCCCGACCACCCCGCCAACCGAGATGCGACGCGTCCCCGGCCGCCTCAGCTCACCACGGTCAATCCGCCCGGCAGCACGCCGAGGGCGAGCTCGGAGTGCTCGCCGATGAAGTCGCCGTCGACCTGGGCCGGCAGTGGGCGGCCGTCCTCGCTGCGGATCCGCCCCGAGATCACCGGCCCGGTCGGATCGACCGCGCGGTGGCCGGTCAGGTCGAGCGTTCCCGAGATCGCGCGGACCGTGATCCCGGGCATGATCGTCGGACGGGTGTGGCGCATCACCGCACCGGTGATCGCGCCGCTGTGCAACCCCTCGCCGTTCAGCAGCCGGATCGGGCGCGACATGAAGAACGTGAACGCGTCGGCGTTCTGGAAGATCGCCGTCGCGCCGCGTACGGTCTCACCGCCCTCGACCTCGAGCGCGAACCGTGGCCCGTGGACCATGTAGCGGCTGACGAACGTCGAGACTGCGGCCGTCGCGTAGTACCACGGGCCGAGCCGTGCCTTCAGCCGGGGACGGCGGTCGACCTGGTCGACGACGCTGGCGTCCAGCCCGACCCCGGCGGCGAACGTGAAGTAGCGGTCTCCGAGCAGCCCCAGGTCGACCGTGCGCGGGTGCCACCGGTCGGCGAGCGCGAGCACGTGCTCGGTTGCGTCGATGATGTTCTTCGGCATGCCGATCAGCCGGTGGTAGACGTTGGTCGCGCCGCCGGGCAGCGGGATCAGCGGCACGCCGGTGCCGGCCAGGCCGTTGGCGGCCTCGTTGACGGTGCCGTCGCCGCCGAGCGTGATCACCGCGTCGACGCCGGAAGCCGCAGCGTCACGGGCCAGCTCGCTGGCGTGCCGCGGCGCCTCGGTGTCGACAGGCTCGACGTCGAACCGGTGCGACAGCGCGTGGACGACCAGGCTGCGCAGCCGGGGATCGGTCGTCGTGGCGTGGGGGTTGACGATCACCGCAGCGCGACGGCGCTGCGGTGCGATCAGGGCCGAGGCGTCGGGAGACGGCGAAGGGTCGGACACGTGTTCTTTGGACACCACGGTTGCCGGGAAGTTACGCCAACCCGGAGCATGACCCGCGGAAAGTACCATCGTTCGTCGTGACGCTCGACGCCGATCCCGTCCTCCACCGCATCGCCCGCTTCTGGGACGCGCGCGGCCGGGAGGACGCGCGCCGGTACTCGGTGCCCGGAGGGCTCCCGACCGACGAGCCGTCGTTCGCCGCTTCCGGCGAGCAGCTGGTCGACGCGCTCGGGACGCTGGTCGGCTGGACGCCCGACGCGGAAGCGACGGTGGCCGAGATCGGCTGCGGCGCGGGCCGGATCAGCGGCGCGCTTGCGCCCCGGGTCGCGCGGGTCGTCGCCTACGACATCTCCCGGACGATGCTCGCGGTGGCCCGCGACCGCCTGCCGCAGGTCGACAACGTCTCCTGGTGCCACGGACACGCGGCCGGGCTGTCGGCCGAGGTCGAGGAGACCTTCGATGCGGTGCTGATGATCGGCGTCCTGGTCCACCTTCCGGAGCCGGAGGACCTGATCCTCGCGATCGAGGAAGCGACCCGGATCACGGTCGCCGGCGGCGTGGTGATCTTCGACCTGCGACTCGTGCCGGATCCCCTCCGGCTGCCCGGAGAGGACGCCGTGCCGCCCCACGTGGCCGACCATCCGATCTGGCAGGGCCGAGCGGCCGACCTGGAGACCGTCGCCGCCGTCGCCCAGCAGTCCGGGCTGGAGCTCGAGCGGATCGTCGGGTCGGAGACCGGACGCTGCCTGGTGCTCGCGCGACGGCTCTGACGCTCGCCGCCGTCGCGAGAACCTAGAGCCAGCCGCTGCGGCGGAACCAGAGTGCCATCGCGGTGAAGACCCCGATCATCGCGACGACCAGACCGAAGAACCAGGTCAGGTTGTCCTGGCCCGGGACCTCGACGTTCATGCCCCACAGTGACGCGATGAACGTCAGCGGCAGCACGATCACGCTCATCGCGGTCAGGACGTTCAACGCGCCCGACTGCTGGTGCGCCAGCACCGACTCGTTCGAGCTCTCCAAGGCCTCGGCGACCTCCTTGAAGTTCTCGAGCATGTCCCAGATCCGCTCCGACGCGTCGTTGATGTCGTCGAAGTAGAGCTCCTGGTCCTCGACCAGATAGCGGCGCGCTGCGTTCAGGTCCTTGAGCGCGGTGCGCTGCGGTCGGACGATCTTGCGGAAGTTGATGATCTCCTGCTTGGCGTTGGAGATGTCGCGGACGATCTCCTTGGAGCGGCCCTCGAAGATGTCTTCCTCGAGCTGCTCCAGCTTGTTCCCGATCTTGCGCAGCATCGGGAACGACGCGTCGACGCACTCGTCGACGATCCGGTAGAGCAGGTACCCAGGCCCCTTGGCGAAGTGCTTCTCGCGCTCGTCGTCCCGCTGCTCCACCCGGCTGAACAGATACTCGATCGTCCGCGAGGGCCGGTTCGGGATCGTGATCACGTAGTCGGGGCCGATGAACACATCCAGCTCGGCCGCGTTCAGCCGACCGACGGTCTTGTCGTAGTCCGGGAAGTGCAGGACGACGAACAGGTAGTCGTCGTAGACGTCGACCTTCGGGCGCTGGTTGCGCGACGTGACGTCCTCGTAGTCGAGGGCGTGGAAGTCGAAGTTCTCGCGCAGCCACGCGAACTCGAGGCGGCCGGCGCGTCGGACGTTGATCCAGCGCAGGCCGTGCGCCTCGACGACGTCGATCTGCGGGGTGGTCGGCTCTTCCGGGCGAGCGGGCTTCGGGTCAGGCGACCGGGGACCGAAGCCGAACCGGGGTCGGGAAAACACCGGCATACGGACTGAGGGGTTCGTCGAGGGCAGCCGGCACGATGGATCAAGTGTACCCGGCCGCGCATCGTCCTCCGCGCTCCAGGACCCGGATCGAGCGGCCGATGCAGGCGGAACAGGTGCTATCGTTGCCCGCGGACAACAGATGAGCACATCCAGAGGGGGGGAGGGACTGGCCCGTTGAACCCCCGGCAACCATCGCGAACACGCCGACGCGAAGAGGTGCCAATTCCAGAGAGATGTGTGGCTGAACCCGTACCGGACCTTCGCCACACCGTTTTTCGGCGAAGGCCAACCGGAGTTCACCCCCATGTCTGCCACCGCCCTGTCGTGCCGCGAATGCGGCAGTCAGTATCCGCTCGAGGCCCACTTCGTCTGCTCGAAGTGCTTCGGCCCGCTCGAGGTCAAGTACGCCGAGCACGCGTCGGCTGGTGATCCCGAAGCGATCAAGCGTCGGATCCAGGCCGGATCGCGCGACATCTGGCGCTACTCCGACTTCCTCCCCGTCGACCGGGTGCCCACGCTGGCGCCGACCGGTCCGGGGGACAGCGCGGGACTCGAGGGGCTGCCCGCCGGCAGCACGCCGCTGGTCCGGGCCGATCGCCTGGCGGAGCGGCTCGGCCTGCGCGAGGTCTGGGTCAAGAACGACGCGGCCAACCCGACGCACTCGTTCAAGGACCGGGTCGTCGCGGTCGCCGCCGCCCGCGCCAAGGAGCTCGGCTTCACCACGCTCGCGTGCGCGTCGACCGGCAACCTGGCCAACGCCGTCGCCGCGGCGGGCGCGGCCCTCGGCATGCCCGTCTACGTCTTCATCCCGTCGGATCTCGAAGAGCAGAAGATCCTCGCCACCGGGATCTACGGCGCCAACGTCGTCACCGTCCGCGGCAACTACGACGACGTCAACCGACTCTGCACCGAGGTCGCCGGCGAACGTCCCGACTGGGCGTTCGTCAACGTCAACATGCGTCCGTACTACGCCGAGGGCTCGAAGACCCTGGCGTACGAGATCGCCGAGCAGCTCGGCTGGCGCACGCCTGACCGGATCGTCGCTCCGATCGCTTCCGGTTCGCTGTTCACCAAGATCGGGAAGGGCTTCCAGGAGTGGCTCGACCTGGGTCTGCTCTCCGACGACAGTGCCGTCCCGGTGATGAGTGGCGCCCAGGCCGCCGGCTGCAACCCGGTCGCCGCGGCGTTCCAGGCCGGTCAGGACGTCTGTCGTCCGGTCAAGCCGGACACGATCGCCAAGTCGCTCGCCATCGGCAATCCGGCCGACGGCCCGTACGCGATCGAGCTGGCCCGCCAGACCGCCGGCACGATCACCGACGTCGACGACGACGAGATCAAGGAGGGCATCCGCCTGCTCGCCGAGACCACCGGAATCTTCACCGAGACGGCCGGCGGCGTCACCACGGCGACGCTCAAGAAGCTCGCCGACGCCGGCGCGATCGGCTCGGACGAGAGCGTCGTGATCGTGATCACCGGCGAGGGCCTGAAGACCCTCGACGCGGTCCGCGGCACCTTCGAGTGCAACGAGATCGACCCCAGCTTCTCGCAGTTCGAGACCAACGTTGAAACCCGTACGGAGGTGACGGTCTGATGGCCGCAGTCACGATCAAGATCCCGACGCAGCTGCGTGACGCCACCGGAGGCGAGGGCACGATCAAGCTCGACGCCACGACTGTCGGCACCGCCCTCGAGGCGCTGTTCACGGCCCACCCCGAGCTGCGCTCGAGCCTGACCGACGACAACGGCGATCTGCGCCGGTTCGTCAACGTCTACCTCGACGGCGAGGACCTCCGCTACGGCGAGGGACTGGAGACGCCGGTCGCCGAGCGTCAGGAGCTGCAGATCCTGCCGGCCGTCGCCGGCGGCCGCTGATCGACGCGGCGCGCGGCCACGCATGATGCGTGGCCGCGGCACTCCGATCGCAGCGCGCTCCGACGACGCTCCGGTCCTCGTGGGACGGCGCCTGACCGTCGCGCCGACCCGAGCGCGTCGGCGGCTGCCGCGTCCCCGCTAGCGGCTCTCCGTGGCGGGCTCGACCTCGGCCGTGACCGTCGGCCGCTCCGTCGACTCTTCGGCGTCCGCGTCGGGGACGTCGTCCAGCCCGGGCGTGACCGGACGCTGTTCGGGCGGCCACGCCTCGTCGGCTGCGGGCGGCTCGGCCGGCGGATCGCTCGGCTTCGACGCCGTCTTGCGCCGGGCCCACTCCATCGCCGGCTTCTCGAGCAGGCTCCAGCTGATCATCGCCAGCAACGTCGACAGCACCATCACCGCGGTGCACGACCAGAGCAGCGACGACGGCCAGATCTCGAGCGACCGCAGCAGGTAGATCACCGGGAAGTGCCACAGGTACAGCCCGTACGACAGCTTGCCGTACCACTGCCACGGCCCTCGGGCGAAGACAACCTCGCCGGGGATCTTCGAGAGCACGAAGCCCGCGATGATCATCGCGACGCCGATCGAAGCCGGCGTGTCCACGACCTGGTCGCGCAGCGTCGGATCGAGCAGGCTGTACCCGCGGACGACCGCTTCGAACAGGACCAGGGCTCCGCCGCCCGCGACGAGCGCGTAGGCGAGTCCCTTGTGGCTGGTCCGGCCGTGGACGAGCACGGCGACGAGCATGCCCGCGGCGAACGAGTTCAGCCGCCCGAGCAGCGAGTCCTTGAGCGCCGAGTGCTGGGGGCCGTTGATCGCGCACTGCCCGAGCACGTACGCGCCGATCACGAGCAGGACGATGCAGATCGCCGCCAGTACCGTGCGCCGCGACTCGGGCCCGGACAGTCGCGACAGCAGCAGGCCGAGCAGCACCGCCGCGATCGGCACCGCGATGTAGAACGAGACCTCGACGGCGACGGTCCAGGTCGGCGGGTTGAGCCCGTGGGAGGTCGCGTCGACGTAGTTCTGCGCGAAGAACAGGTAGATCGGGATCTGCTCGACCGGGCGGGCCTGACCGTGGTCGAGCAGGGCCAACATCACGGCGGGAATCAGGATCGCCACCACGTAGGCGGGCAGGATCCGAGCCGCGCGCCTGATCGCGTACTTGCGCGTGTCGGGATTGGCGCGCCCGTCGATCAGCGCCGCGGCGAACGGCCGGAAGATCAGGAACCCCGACAGCACGAAGAACATCGGCATGCCGAGCCGGAGCTGGCTGATCGCGATCTCCCACGTCGTGCGCTCGGGATTGCCCGCATCGCCCTGGTGGAACATCCAGACGTGCAGGATCACGATCCCGAAGGCGGCGAAGCCGCGCATGCCGTCGAGGGCATCCAGGCGGCGGGGCTCCGCCGAGCGGGAGAATGGGGCTACCGTGGTCGCAACCAGAGAGCGAAACGCTTTCAGAGCACCGTTAATGGTCTATAAACGGCGGTGGAGGCGTGGGGGG
>JBQGEK010000026.1:0-4555 GCA_052039575.1 Patulibacter sp.
AGAAGGGCCGGCGATATCGCCGGCCCTTCTTCGTTTCCTCGACCTCGCTGCCTCCTGCGGTCGAGGTGCTCAGCAGTCGAGCAGGTCGGTACGTCCTACGCGAGAGCTGTACAAACGTACTGCCGAGCGCAGGGCGTGCCGAGATGCGACGCGCTGCTGTGCATCTCGACCCAGGAGGCCGAGATGCGACGCGCTATTGGGTCACTCAGCGTTAGCGGCGTCGGTGGGGTACCACGACCGATCGCGCTTCTCGACCAGGCCCTGCTCCTCGAGGCCGGGGAGGATGCGGTAGGCGTAGTTGGGGTGCACGCCGATCCGGCGGGCGACCTCGGCGGCACCGAGGCCGGGCTCCTGCTTGAGCAGGGCCAGGGCCTGACGCGAGCGCTCGCCGCTGCCCCGCGGGCGACCGGCCGAACGGCCCGATCCGCCACGCGCAGGACGACCGCCGCCGCGACCACCGACGGGATCCACGCCGTCGAGGGCGTCGAGGGCGCGCTTGAGGCGCTCGTGCTCGGCGATCAGCGGCGCGAGCTCATCGAGTCGGGATTGGATCTCGTCGCGCTTCTCAGAGAGAAAATCAGACATATTCGTTGCTTTCGGTCGGGGGAGTAGCGCCCCGTCATTGCGGTTCGGAACCTGCCGTTCGCTGACGGGTGCTCTGCGCGGGGTCGACCCTAACAGAAACTCCGGCAGAAACGCCTGCAGCCGATGGGATGCTAGCGCGCGGCGATGATGTTGCGCAATCGTTCCAGCGATGCGTGGGCTTCGCGTTCGGGTGTGCCGCCCACGAGCGCGTTGGCGGCGATCCGACCGAGCGGTCCCCCGGGCGGGGTGAAATCGTTGGTGTACACAAACCTGGTGCCATTTGCGGAGGGGGCGAGCCGATACTCGATCCGGGCTCGGGCGCCTGCGGGGCCGGTGCCCTTCCAGCGGGCGAGGCGCGGCGCGCTGCACTCGCTCAGTACCCAGGAGACGGCGACGGGAACGCCGCGGATCGCGAGCTGCTGGGCCATGCGGAAGCCCGTTCGCGGCGGGCCTTCGTCGGCCGAGGTCAGTGACCGGTGGATGGTGACCCATTCGTGGAGACGGTGCGGGTCCAGTACTACCGGCCAAACCTCGTCGGGTGGCGCCGGGAGTTCGATGCTGACCTCGACCGCTGTCATGCCTCGCAACACTACTCAGGTCCCTCGCATCCTCGTGGTGGCGCCAAGCTTGGAGCACCACGCCTGCGGCGGGCGTCGTCGCGGAATCCGTCGGTCAGCGGGCTCGCAGTGGCTCTACACGCTCCAACTCGAGCAGCGCGCGGTTGACGCTGTGGGTGAATCCGTGGGGCCGGACGTTGAGGATGGTACTCCAGCTGTCGTCCCGCGGCAGCAGGTCTCCGGTGAGTCCGCCCATCAACGGGAGGATCAGGGCGTCGTCCTCACCGGTGATCGCCGCGGCGATCCGGCCGAAGATCGGTGTGGAGTCGAGGGGCAGGGCGAGCGTGGGGCGGGGGATCATCAGCAGGTCACGGATGCCCTCGATGATCTGGCCGTAGCTGAGGACGTCGGGGCCCGCGACGTCGAGCGACAGTGCGGTGTCGGAGGCGGCGGGGGTGGTGGCGGCCGACAGCAGCGCGGCGACGAGGTCGCGCTGGTCGATCGTCCGCGTGCGGAAGCGGTGCCATGGCGGCAGGGCGAGCACCGGCATCCGCTCTACGAGGCGGACGAGGAAGCGGAACGAGCGTGAGCGGGCGCCGATCGCGATCGATGCGCGGAGTGCGACGGCCTCGGGGGTGGCGGCGCCGAGCAGGTGCTCGACGGTCAGGCGGCTGCGCAGGTGCGCGGACATCGGCCGGGCCTCGTCGATCATCACGCCGAGGTAGACGATCCGTCGGACGCCGGCGGCGTGGGCGGCGTCGGCGAACCGCTCGGCCGATTCGCGCTCGCGGTCCTCGAACGACTGGCCGACCGGTGTCGGCTCCATCGAGTGCACGAGGTAGTAGGCGACGTCGACCCCGTCGAGGGCCTCGCGCAGGCCGGCGCCCGTGGCGACGTCGCCGGCGAACACCGGAACGTCGTGGGCGACCCGCGAGGGCACGCGCGCGAAGGCGCGGACGTCGTGGCCTTGGCGCCGCAGCGGGTCGATCAGCAGCGACCCGGCGAACCCGGACGCTCCCGTCACGAGGGTGAGCATGGAGCAACGGTTGCAGTTCTCCGTGATTTGCGGACTTCCTGCGTCGGGATTCGAACGAAAAGTGACCAAGTAGCGGGAACAAGGCTCGCGAACGGTGCCGCGTTGTGGTTCGATGCCCTTGGTCGCGAGTTGGACCTCACGACCTCGCCTCTCAGTGCGGGACCCGGACGTTTCCCACGTCCTTGCCGCCCCGATGCCTTCTCCGAGTGGACGCTGCATCCCAGCGCCCGCCGATCGCCCCTGCCGCCGTCACGCCTCCTCCTGAAACCACCCAGTGCACCACGCCTCCCAGAATCGCTCACGGGCCGCCGCGGCCCCCTCGTGCGACGGATGCTTCTTCCGTCAGCACATGCTCTGTGCGCTCGATCGCACCGACCCGTGCGCGACGTTCCGGCCCAACCGGGCCGAGGGGCTGGAGCCGCCGCGGCAGATGGCGTTCGCCTTCCGTCCGGAGCGGACCACGGGTACGCCGTTCGCGTTTCCGGACGCCGCTGAGCAGGCCCGACGCTACGCAGCGTAGGATTCGACATTGGGGCGCCGGTCGCCCCGGGTGCGTCGTTCGTGGTCATTAGTTGGCTGGCTAGCTAAGATGCGGATTGCCACCGTCAAATCCCGCTGACGGCCGCGGCTTTCCGCGGACCGTCGGGCCCCCCGAACGGGGTACCCGTCCGCCCTCTCGTCGGGGCGGTCGAGGTCTCCTGCCGAGGGGCTCGCGGGGCGATCCCGAGCACAGGAGTTCCACCATGGGCAGCACAGAAGCGTTGGTCTACGACGCGGTCCGCACCCCGCGCGGCAAGGGCAAGAGCAACGGCTCGTTGCACGGCACCAAGCCGATCGACCTGGTCGTCGGCCTGATGCACGAGACGCTCGGGCGCAATGCGCAGCTCGACCCGAACGGCGTCGACGATGTCGTCCTCGGCTGCGTCACCCCGGTCGGCGACCAGGGCGGTGACATCGCCAAGGGCGCGGCGTCCAAGGCTGGTCTGCCGGACACCGTTGCCGGCGTCCAGCTCAACCGCTTCTGCGCATCGGGCCTCGAGGCCGTCAACATCGCCGCGCAGAAGGTCGCGTCCGGCTGGGAGGACCTGGTCTTCGCCGGTGGCGTCGAGTCGATGTCGCGCGTGCCGATGGGCAGCGACGGCGGTGCCTGGGCGATGGACCCGGAGACCAACTACGACTCCTACTTCGTCCCGCAGGGGATCGGCGCCGACCTGATCGCGACCGTCGAGGGCTTCTCGCGCGACGACGTCGACGCGTTCGCCGCCGAGTCGCAGCGCCGCGCCGCCGCGGCCGAGGACGCCGGCTACTTCAAGAACTCCGTGGTCCCGGTCAAGGACCTCAACGACCAGGTCGTGCTCGACCGCGACGAGTTCATCCGCCGCGGCACGACGGCCGAGACGCTCGGCGGGCTCAAGCCGTCGTTCTCGATGATGGGCGACATGGGCGGCTTCGACGCCGTCGCGCTGCAGAAGTACCACTGGGTCGAGAAGATCGACCACGTCCACACGCCGGGCAACTCGTCCGGCATCGTCGACGGCGCGTCGCTGGTGACGATCGGCAGCCCCGCCGCGGGTGAGCGCCACGGCCTCACGCCGCGCGCGCGGATCCTCGCGACGGCGGTCTCCGGCGCGGACCCGACGATCATGCTCACCGGCCCCGCGCCGGCCAGCCGCAAGGCGCTCGAGAAGGCGGGCCTGAAGGCGTCCGACATGGACCTGGTCGAGATCAACGAGGCGTTCGCGGCCGTCGCGCTGCGGCTGATCCGCGACCTCGACATCGATCCCGAGATCACCAACGTCAACGGTGGCGCGATCGCGATGGGTCACCCGCTCGGCGCGACCGGCGGAATGATCCTCGGCACGATCATCGACGAGCTGGAGCGCCGCAACAAGCGCTACGGCCTCGTGACCCTCTGCATCGGCGGCGGCATGGGCATCGCCACGGTCGTCGAGCGCGTCTGAGCGCTCCGACCCGACCTGAGACTGCGAAGAGCGAGAAAGACGCGATGAGCGACAGCACCACCATCCGCTGGGAACAGGACGCCGACGGCGTCGTCAACCTGATCCTCGACGACCCCAACCAGTCCGCCAACACGATGAACGCCGCGTACACGGCGTCGATGAAGGCCACGGTCGACCGCCTGGAGGCCGAGAAGGACAGCATCACGGGCGTCGTCATCACCTCCGCGAAGAAGACCTTCTTCGCCGGTGGCGACCTGAACGACCTGAAGCAGGCCACGAAGGAGAACGCCGACGAGGTCGCCGCGCACGTGCGCGGGATCAAGGCCGACCTGCGCCGCCTCGAGACGCTCGGCAAGCCGGTCGTCTCGGCGATCAACGGCGCCGCGCTCGGTGGCGGCCTCGAGATCGCCCTGGCG
>JBQGEK010000027.1:0-2099 GCA_052039575.1 Patulibacter sp.
GCGCCGCTGGACGAGGACCGGACGTTCGTCTCCCATGCCGGGAGACTACCGACAGTAGCAATCGACCGCCGCGGGTTTGGCGCGGCGCTCCCGGTCGGCTAGATTCCCCGCCATGCGCGAGCTCGCCGACGGCGTCTTCCACCTGCCGCTGATGCCGCGGGCGGGCGTCAACGCCTACCTGATCGGCGACGTCTTGGTCGACGCCGGGTTCAGCTGGCAGGCCAAGCGCGTGCTCGCCGGGGTCCGCGGGCGGATCGTCCGCTCGCATGTCGTGACCCACGCGCACGTCGACCACGCCGGGGGTACGACCCGGGTCGTCGAGGCGCTCGGGGTTCCGGTGCTGGGCGGCGAGCTCGACGTGCCGGTGCTGCGCAGCGGCCAGCCCGAGATGTCGTTCCCGGGACGGCTGAAGCGCCTCGGCGACAGCTACGGCAGCTTCCCGCCGGTGACCGACCCGCAGCCCCTGCGCGAGGGCGACGTCGTGGGCGACGGGTTCACGGTGCTGGACACCCCCGGCCACAGCCCGGGACACATCAGCCTCTGGCGCGAGCGCGACGGCGTGCTGATCTGCGGCGACGTGGTCAACCACATGAACCTGCTGACCACGGTGCCGGGACTGCACGAGCCGCCGTCGATCTTCACCCCCGCGGTCGCCGACAACCGCCGTTCGATCCGTCGCCTGGTCGAGCTCGAGCCGCGGCTGGTGCTGGTCGGCCACGGACCGCCGCTGAAGAAGGACGCGGCCGGGGCGCTGAAGCGCTTCGCGGCGAAGCTGCCGGCGGAGTAGCCCCCGACCTGACGACCCTCAGAGGTCGAACAGCGTGAGCGCGGGCTCCTTCTCGCCGCGCAGCACCGCCAGGTCGATCTCGACCCAGCCGAGCCCGCGCGACTCGGCCAACGTGCGTGCCTGGGGCTTGATCGTCTGCGCGGCCAGCACGCCCCGGACCTCGGCCATGCCCGGCTCCTCGCGCATCCGCTCGAGGTAGCGCGAGAGCTGCTCGACCGCGTCGATCGTGCCGACCCGCTTGATCTCGACCGCGACCCAACCGTCCTCGTGGTCGCGACACATCAGGTCGACCGGGCCGATGTCGGTCGGCCACTCGCGGCGGACCAGGCGGAAGCCCTCGCCACAGTGGTGCGGCGCGTCGGCCAGCAGCTCCTGGATCTCGCGCTCCACCCCGGACTTCTCCAGCGCGGCGGCTTCCCCCATGTCGTGGACGACGTCGGAGAAGACCTCGGAGATCGCGATGTCCAACCGGTCCTCGGTCGACCCCATCCGCTTGCGCACCACGATCTTCGACAGCGGGACGTACGGCTGGTCGGGGTCCGGATCAACCGGCGTCGCCGCGCCGGGCTCGTCGGGCACCGGCACGCCTCCGCGCTCGTACTCGATCACCGTGTCGGGCGTCATCCAGTTCTGCGGCTTGAACCCGCCGGTGTCGGCGTGGACCATCACCGACCCGTCGGACTTGATCATCACCAGCCGCAGCGCCTCGGGCAACAGGGCGTCGAGCCGTCCGGAGTAGCGGACCTCGCAACGGGCAACGATCAGGCGCATCGACCCGGGAAGGCTACGGATCGTCGCGGACGGGGCACGGGCCACCCAGCTGATGCGGGCCCTCGTAGAAGCCGCGACCCCGTCGGACCGTCGCGAAGGACGTGCGCGCCCCCGCGCGGTCCGAACCGGAGCTCAGCCGGCTGGCTGCAGCTCGCGCGGGACCCGCTCCCGCAGGCGGTCGCGCAGCTCGCGGACCTCGCGGTTGCGCGGGTCCAGGTCGAGCGCACGGTCGGCCGCCTCGAGCGCGTCCGTCGTGCGGTCGGTGCGCGCCAGGGCGTGGGCGTAGCGGGCCCATGCGCGGGCGGCGAGCGGCCCTTCGTCGGCCAGCTCAGTCGCACGGAGGCAGGCGTCGACCTGTCGCCCGAGGTCGCCCGCCAGGTGGGCGGCCAGCGCCAGGTCGAGGTAGCCGTCGGCGGTCGGCTCGAGGGCCATCGCCCGCTCCAGCGCGTCCAGCGCACCGAGGCGATCGTGCAGCCGCAGGCGCAGCCGACCGATCCGCGCCCAAGCCGCGCCGTCGTGGGGCTCCAGCTCGACCACCCGC
>JBQGEK010000028.1:0-11536 GCA_052039575.1 Patulibacter sp.
CCGAGTTCAAGAAGATCCGACTGCTCTACTTCACGGACGAGTTCCGTGAGTGGGAGCGCCTCCACGCGGGCGTCTGAGCGCCCGCACGTCCGCCGACCCGCACCCAACCCCCACCGTGCCGATCTCGCTCACTGACGACAAGTCCGCCGACCTCTACGAGCGTGCCCGCCGCGTGCTGCCGGGAGGGGTCAACTCGCCGGTCCGCGCGATGCGCTCGATCGGCCGCGACCCGCTGTTCGTCGACCGGGCCTCCGGCGTCGACCTGGTCGATGTCGACGGCAACCGGTACATCGACTGGGTCTGCTCGTGGGGTCCGCTGATCCACGGGCACGCGCACCCGCTGATCCTCGACGCGGTCTCCGCCGCTGCGACCGCCGGCACGACCTTCGGAGCCCCGACCGCGGCCGAGGTCGAGATCGCCGAGGAGATCGCGTCGCGCGTGCCCTCGGTCGAGATGCTGCGGATGACGTCGTCCGGCACCGAGGCCTCGATGAGCGCGATCCGGGTGGCCCGCGCGGCCACCGGACGCGATGTGATCGTCAAGTTCGCCGGGCACTACCACGGCCACGTGGATGGTCTGCTCGCCGACGCGGGGTCCGGCCTGGCGACCCAGGGGATCCCGGCGTCCGCCGGCGTGCTCGAGTCGGCGGCCCGCGCCACGGTGGTCGTGC
Source organism: Patulibacter sp. (assembly GCA_052039575.1). Lineage (GTDB taxonomy): Bacteria > Actinomycetota > Thermoleophilia > Solirubrobacterales > Solirubrobacteraceae > Patulibacter. Next base: position 672 of record JBQGEK010000028.1, read on the forward strand.
CGTGGAACGACCGTGACGCGGTCGAGGCCGCCCTGGCTGCGCACGAGGTGGCCGCGGTGATCGCGGAGCCGTACCCCGCGAACATGGGCCTGGTCCGGCCCGACGAGGGCTTCCTCGCGTTCCTCCGCGAGCGGACCGAGCAGCACGGTGCCCTGCTGATCTTCGACGAGGTGATCAGCGGGTTCCGCCTGGCCCCCGGGGGCGCGCAGGACCTGGTCGGGATCACACCCGACCTGACCGTGATGGGCAAGGTGCTCGGCGGAGGCCTGCCCGCGGCGGCGTTCGGCGGCCGTCGCGACCTGATGGAGCGCCTGGCCCCGCTCGGCGACGTCTACCAGGCGGGCACGCTGAGCGGCAATCCGCTGGCGGTCGCGGCGGGGTTGCAGAGCCTGCGGATGCTCGACGACGATGCGTACCTGCGGTTGAACGAGACGACCGACGCGCTCGCCGAGGGGATGCGCCGCGCTGCGGCGGACCGCCCGGTCCAGGTGGTCAGCGTGAACGGCCTCGTGACGGTGTTCTTCAGCGCGGAGCCGGTCCGCGACTACGAGGGTGCCCGCCGGACCGACACCGAGGCCTACGGCCGCTGGTGCCGCGGTCTGCTGGCACGCGGGGTCTACCCGCCGCCGTCGCAGTTCGAGGCCTGGTTCGTGTCGCTCGCGCACGAGCCGGAGCACGTCGCGCAGACGGTCGAAGCCGCCGCGGCGGCGTTCGAGGTCGCGTGGTCATGACCGACGCGCTGACGGCGGTGGCCGCGGAGCTGCGCGCCGACGGTGGCCTGATCGCCGCGGCGACGGTCGATCCGGCCGACGACGCCGACCGCTCGCGGACGCTCGCGCTGGCCGCGCTGCCGCGTGACGCCGTCGTCGGCGAGGCGCTCGCACTGGCGGTCGAGGCGACCCGCGAGGCCGAGCTGCTGCACCACGCGCCCGAGCTGGCCCGCGTCGTCCGCACCGACGACCGCGACCTGGCGCTGCTGGCCGGCGACCGGCTCTACGCGCTCGGTCTGTCGCGGCTCGCGGAAGGCGGCTGGACGGACGAGGTCGCGATCCTCTCCGACGTGGTGGCGCTGGTCGCGCGCTTGCACGCCGACGCGGCGTGGGCGATCGGGCCCGCGACGGCCGGCGCTCCGGCCGCCGGGACCGGTCCGGTCGCGCAGGCCGGAGCCCGCACCGACGAGCTCTGGACGTGCGCTGTCGCCGCTCTGGGACACGGGATCGGGTCCCTGGCTGCGGAGACCCTGCGCGGGGTCCGCAGCGGCGTTGTCCCCGCATCTGAAGACTTCATCCGCGCGACAGGTGGCCGGGTAGTCACTACTTAGGTTGACCTTATATCAAGCCCCGGACGCGACGGACCGATGAGGACGGACCGTCGAGATGCCGGGGTCGATACGATCCCCCGGTCCCACGAGGTCCCCGTGGGAACAGGTAGGAGCCTCACACGTGTCCGATCGACGCCCAGAGAAGAAGAGCAAGTACACCGCCGACCGGGGCATTCCCGGTGCGTTCGAAGGCGAGACCGTCACCCGACGGCGCCTGATGGTGCTTGCTGCCAACGTGACGGGCGGTATCGCCATCGGCGGTATCGCGCTCTCGGCCACCGGCTTCGCCGTCGGTCAGTCGTTCGTCAACACCGATACCGGTTGGCATGACGTCGGCCCGGTCGACGAGATCCCGGACGACACCTACGTCCCGCGCGTGATCACGCTCGACCCGAAGACCGGCCAGGTCGGCAAGACCACGGTCTACGTGCGCCAGCGCAACGACGCGGTCGACAAGGAACCGGCCGACGAGTGGAACCAGTTCGTCGCGATCTCGTCCCGCTGCATGCACATGGGCTGCCCCGCCCGGTACGTGCAGGCCGCCCAGCACTTCATCTGCCCCTGTCACGGCGGCGTCTACGACTTCGTCGGCGCGGTTGCCGGCGGTCCGCCGGCCCGTCCGCTCGACCGCTTCTACACGCGGATCGTCGACGGTCGCGTGCAGGTCGGCGAGCGCTTCTCGGTGAACAGCGAGCTTCGCCGCTTCTCGCCGCGGCCTCCCGGACAGCCGCTTGATGGCGTCGGGCAGTACCTGTACCCGTCGCGGCCCACGGCCCGCAAGATGCCGGGGACCTGATCTTCATGCCCAAGTTGAAGCTTCTCCCGTCGCCGCCGGCCGGCCTTCGGCCGCGCCCCAAGCGCCCGAACGATCCCGACGTGGACCAGACGGGCGGCGATCTCGCAAAGGAAGCGGCGATCAGCGCCGCCGACTGGGTCGACGAGCGGACGTCGCTCTCCGGCACCGTCCGGTGGGTCATGTTCCGGCCGATCCCGAAGGGGACGAACTGGTTCTACACGCTGGGCACGGCCACGATGGTCGCGTTCATCAGCCAGGTCGTCACCGGCGTGGTGCTGGCGATGTACTACGACCCGTCCGTCACGCGGGCGTACGAGTCGATGAAGTACATCAACAACGAGGTCTTCCTCGGCGAGTTCCTCCACGGCATGCACCGCTGGGGCTCGACCGTGATGGTCCTGTTGATCTTCCTCCACATGGCGAGGACGTTCTTCTTCGGGGCGTACAAGTACCCCCGCGAGCTGAACTGGGTCATCGGCGTGGCGCTGCTGGTGCTCACGTTGACGATGTCGGTCACCGGCTACCTGCTGCCGTTCGACCAGCGCGCCTACTGGGCGTCGGTCGTGGCGATGAACATCGCGGGTAACGCCCCGCTGCTCGGGCCATTCATCCCAGACATCGCCTTGGGCGGACCGGACGTCACCGCGGTGACCCTGTCGCGCTTCTACGCGATCCACATGATGATCATCCCCGGCCTGATCATCGCCCTGATCTCGGCCCACCTGTATCTCGTCATCAAGCTCGGCACGACGGCCCCGCCGTGGGTGCGCGCCGACAAGGTGGACGGCAGCCTGAAGGAGCACGACGAATGAACCAGCGTGAGAAGGAGGAGTACCTCCGCGAATACGCCGTTCTGAAGGCGCAGGGGAAGCCGTTCTTCCCTTACATCATCGTCAAAGACGGCGTGATGATGATCATCGTCGTCGCCTCGATCATGGCGCTGTCGATCATGCTCGGTGGCGAGCTGACGGCCAAGGCCGACGCGACGACGACGACGTACGCTCCGCGACCGGAGTGGTACTACTTCTGGGCCTTCGAGCTGCTGAAGATCATCAAGCCGCCGGCGCTCGTCAGCCTGGCCGCGGTCGGCATTCCGACGATTGCGATGCTGCTGCTGTTCCTGCTGCCGTTCTACGACCGCAACCCGGAGCGTCACCCGCTCCGGCGCCCGGTCGCCACGACGGCCGGCATCTTCGTCGTCTTCTCGCTGTTCATGCTCTCGTACCTCGGTGCCGAGGCGGCCCCGCCGTCGCAGGTCTCGATGGGTCCGCCGCCGGCGGTGGCGAACGCCGACGAGGCGACGCTGACCAAGTGGGACGCCGGACGGAAGCTCGTCGCCCAGAGCGGTTGCGGTGGTTGCCACAAGATCGGCCACAACGGCAACGACGGTCCCGGACCGGCTCTCACGGACATCGGCGATCGTCTGAAGGAAGGCGCGCTGCGGGAGACGCTGATCAACCCGACCCAGCCGATGCCGTCGTTCGCCGGCCTCGGGCCGGACGCGATCGACAAGATGGCGTTCTTCATGAGCACCCTCAAGAGCGGCGGCAAGGAAGAGTCGCTCGAGGGCGGGCACTAGCCCGAGTGACCCGGTCGCTGGCGTGACGGAGCAGTCGACCACGGGCGTGCCGTCCGTGGTCGCTCCGATCGCGACGGCGGCGGGCCCGCACGTCGCGGGCATCCTCGCGGAGGTCGAGTCCGGCCTTCGCACCACCGTGGCGCCCGGCGAGGGCGCCCTGTCGGACGCCGGCCGTGCCGCCGTCGCCGCGGGCGGCAAGCGCCTGCGTCCGCTGCTCGCGATCGTCGCCGCCGGGGGCGCCGCGGTCGATCCGCGCTCGTCTGCCCGGGCGGCGGTCGTGCGTGCGGGGATCGCCGTGGAGCTGACCCACACCGCGTCGTTGATCCACGACGACGTGCTCGACGCCAGTCCGCTGCGTCGCGGACGGCCGACGACCTTCGCCAGCGACGGGCGTGCCGCCGCGACCTGCCTCGGCGACGCGCTGTTCGCGTCGGCCTTCACGGTTCTCGGCGACGGCGCCGACGGCCCCGAGCCGCTGCGGATCCTGGCGGAGGCGAGCCGGGCACTGGCCCAGGGTGAGCTGCTCCAGCGGGCTGACGCCTGGCGGACCGACCTCGACGAGCAGCGCTACCTGACGCGTTGCGCGATGAAGACCGGGGCGCTGTTCGACGCAGCGGCGCGTCTCGGGGCGCTCGCCGCTGGCGAGGATCCCGACAGCTTCGCGCCGTTCGCCCGGGCGCTGGGTCTGGCGTTCCAGCTGTTCGACGACGTGCTCGACGTCGTCGCGCCCCCGGAGCAGACCGGCAAGCCGCGTGGCAGCGACATCCTCGACGGGACCGCGACGCTGCCGCTGCTCTACGCCCAGCAGCGGGACCCAGCGCTGGCGGAGCTGGATCTGCGGTCGGTGACGACGCACGCGGCCGCGGCGGAGGTCTGCGACCGGATCGCCGCGACGGGTGCCACCAGCCGCACCGAGGAGCGCGCGCGGGAGATCGTCCACGACGGCGTGGAGACCCTTCCGCGGGGCCTCGACGCGGATCGCGCAGCCGCCTTCAGCCTGATGGCCCGCGGGGTCGTCGACCGTCGGTTGTAGGTCCTCCGCGCACCTTCGCGCACAACCCGGCTTTGCGCCGGCCTCGGAACGTGGGATGATCTAGGGATGGTCCTTGCACTCGGAGCCCCTGGAGTCGGTCCGCTCCTCATCGTCCTCGCGGTGGTGATCATCGTGTTCGGGCCGAAGCGGATCCCGGCGCTGGCCCGCCAGCTCGGGTCCGGGCTGAAGGAGTTCCGCAAGTCGGTCGGCGGCGACGACGACGATCACGATCAGCTCGACGCGCCGGCACGGAACCAGCAGGACATGCGGGCCTCCTCGGGAGACCGGGACCCGGTCGACGCGCCGAAGCGCACGACCGACGCCTAGCCGCCTGTGCCGGCTCTGCGCCCGGTAGCGACGGACGCGCGCCTGACCCTGGTCGAGCACCTGGGCGAGCTGCGCGCTCGTCTGTTCACGTGCATCGCGATCGTCGTCGTCGCGTTCGCGTTCACGTACTGGCAGAACAACGCGATCCTCGAGTTCGTCAACGAGCCGTTGACGAACTCCCAGCCGACGAACGTCGAGTGCGACCGTTCGGTCGACCCGATCCGGACGAGCGAGTGCTTTGACCGGGCGTTGGCCCAGGCGCTCGGTGCGCTGCGGCCGGTGGTCGCGGAGATCCCGGCGGAGAGCGTGGCCGAGCGCACCCAGGTGGCCGAGGCGATCGCGGCCTTGGACCGGGCGGTGGAGCAGACCCCGGAGGCGGCAGACCGCCGACCGGTCACGCTGGGCGTCGCCGAGCCGTTCTTCCAGACGGTCACGGTGGCGCTCTACGCCGCGATCGTGATCACGCTGCCGCTGCTGCTCTACCAGCTCTACGCGTTCCTGATTCCGGCGTTCAGTCGGCGCGAGAAGCAGGCCCTGCTGCCCCTGATGCTCGGGGTACCGGTGCTCTTCTACACGGGCGTCTTCTTCGGCTACTTCTTTGCGTTGCCGCGAGCGGTCGACTTCCTGCAGAACTTCAACGCGAGCCAGTTCGACATCCTGGTGCAGGCCAGGGACTACTACAAGTTCGTCTTGATCTTCCTGGCCGGCACGGGATTGGTGTTCCAGGTGCCGGTGGTGGTGATCGGGATCAGTCGGATGGGGATCCTGACGGCGGCCCAGATGCGCAAGCAGCGGGGCATGGTCGCGGTCGGGGCGGCGGTGATCTCAGCGCTGATCACGCCCACGCCGGACGCGGTCACGATGCTGATGGTGATGGTGCCGTTCCTGGTGCTGTTCGAAGTCGCGGTCGCGGTGGCAGGGGTGCTCGAGAAGCGAGCCGCGGCACGCCCCCGCGGCGAGTCGCGGTGGGACTTCGAGGACGACGAGGACGAGGTGACGATCGTTCCCGAGTCGGAACCGGCCATGGCCGCCCCGTCGGTGCGGGGCGCCGGCGCGTCGCAGTCGCCGTCCGGCCCGACGGCCGAGCGGGGCGTCTCGACGGAGTCCGATCCGCAGCCTGACGACGAGGGTCACCCGCCCCTGGCGGACGACTGGGTCGAGGACACCTGGGACGAGTCCGCGGAGCACGATCTGGATCCGGAGGGCGAGCAGCCGGACCCGCGGCTGCTCGGTGATCCCGACGGTCCTCGGGTCGGCGACGCGGACGCGGACGAGCAGCCCCCGGACCACCCGGAGACCCCCGGAACGTGGACACCCGACGCGCTCGACGACGATTGGTTGGCGCGGGCGGACGAACTCGACGACGCCGACCCGTACGCAGACGATCCCGACGACGAACGTGAGCCGTAGGATTGCGCAGACTTTCGCGGACGTAAAGTGCGGGGATCTGCGTCCAGGACTGCGCTGAGACCACTATCCTGGGTTGATGCTCTTCGACCTTCGCGCTCCCGGCCGGAAGCGGATGATCCAGGCGATCTACCTGTTGCTCGCCGTCGTCCTCGTCGGCGGGACCGTGCTCTTCGGTGTAGGCACCGGTCTACCCGGTCTCTTCGGCGGCAACAACAACAACGCCAGCTCGGTGGACCTGGAGAAGCAGCAGCAGGAGCGGATCGAGCAGGTCGAGCGCCAGCTGGCGGCCAACCCGAAGGACCAGGAAGCATTGGTCGCGCTGGCGTCGCTCCAGTACTCACAGGCGATGGCGAAGCTGCCGGAGAACGCGGTCGAGACCAACGCCGAGGTCAACACCGGCCTGCGCCAGGTCGCCGCGACGTGGGACCGCTACGTCGAGACCGAGCCGAAGAAGATCGATACCGCGCTCGCCAACAAGATGGTCGGCGTGTTCGGTCCCAGTTCGCTCGATCAGCCGAGCAACTGGGCGGACGTCCAGGGTCTGCTGACGCAGCAGGCGGCGACCGACGCCGAGCAGCGGGGCGAGGATCCCCCGATCAACGTCTACCTGCAGCTGCTCGCGGCCCAGACGGCGGCCGATCGCACGCGCCAGGCGAAGATCACCGAGGAGCGGATCAAGGAGCTCACGCCGAAGGGTCAGGAGAAGGACGTCCGCGAGGCGATCGCGGCCGCCAAGGACCCCGAGGCTCAGACGGCCGGCGTGGGTGGTCAGGAGCAGCAGGGCCAGACGATCACGGTCCCCGAGGACTGACCGTAGACCGCACGACGCGGCGCACCGGGGATTGGGTACGATGCTCGAGCCCTGGTAGCTCAACTGGTTAGAGCAGCGGACTCTTAATCCGAAGGTTGAGGGTTCGAGTCCCTCCCGGGGCACTGAGAGAAGCCCCCGTCAGTGACGGGGGCTTTCTTCGTTCTCGGGGCGGTGCGGCGGCTGCGGCGGACCACAGCCGCACGCGAACGCCCACCGGCCTCACGAGGGAAAGGACGCTCGGCGGGCTCGGGCTCCGGCCGCGCGCCTAGAACGCGCCGCGGCGGCCGAACACGGCGGGGATCGTCTTGACCAGGATCGACAGGTCGAGCGAGACCGACCAGTGCTCCAGGTACAGGAAGTCCAGGCGGACCATGTCGTCGAAGTCCAGGTCGGAGCGCCCGGAGACCTGCCACAGCCCGGTGATCCCGGGCAGCACGAGGTAGCGCTTCTTATGCCACTCCTCGAGCTGCTCGAAGTCGCGCTGCGGCAGCGGCCGCGGGCCGACCAGCGACATCTTGCCCTGGAGCACGTTGAGCAGCTGCGGAAGCTCGTCGAGCGAGAGCCGGCGGAGGATCTTGCCGACCGGCGTCACGCGCGGGTCGTCGCGGATCTTGAAGATCGCGCCGCCGGCCTCGTTGAGGTCCTCGAGCTCGCCCTGTTGCAGCTCGGCGTCCTGCAGCATCGTTCGGAACTTCAGGCAGTCGAACGGGATCCCGCCGACGCCGGGGCGGCGCGAGCGGTAGATCACGGGCCCGGGGCTGGTCAGGCGGATCGCGAGGGCGATCGCCAGCATCAGCGGGCTGATCACGATCAGGATCAGCAGGCTGACGACCAGGTCGAAGGTCCGCTTGACCACGAAGTCGAGGCCCTCGGAGACCGGGGGCCGCAGATCGAACAGCGGCACCGCCTGGCCGGGAAGGAACTCGGCGCGCTGGACCAGGATCTCCATCGTCGACGGCGCGATCCGCACGTGGACGCCGCGCTGGTGCGCCTGGTCGACGACCTCGAGCGCGAGGTTCTGCGGGAACGCGGGGTCGGTGATGATCAGCTCGTCGATCTGCTCGTCGCCGAGCAGCCGCGGCAGGTCGGCGACCAGGCCCATCGCGGGAACGTGGACCGAGGCCGCGTCGGAAGGCCGGACCACCAGTGACCCGATCACCTGGATCGCCGTGTCGACGTCGTCGGACAGCGCGGTCGCGACGTCGTCGGTGTGGACCGCGGGACCGATCAGGACCGCCCGGCGCTGCTGGCCGGCGCGCCGCAGCAGACGGCCGCTGGCGCTCTCGTACGCCAGTCGCAGCAGCGCGATGTAGACGACGCCGACGCCGAACGTCCCGTAGAAGATGTAGTAGCTGGAGAACTGGCTCCGCTGCCCGGTGATCAGGATGAACACCATGCAGACGACGGTCGCCTGGAACAGGCCGGTGACGATCTTGCCGAGCCCTGGTCGCTCGGTTCGTCGGCCGTAGAGGCCGAGCCGCGCGAAGTTGAAGAGCACGACGAGGATCGCGAACGGCGCGAAGTCCCGGGCCTGGTGCAGCTGCAGGCCGATCTCCCAGGTGCCGAACCACGCCTCCTTCAGCGCGAGCGCGGTGATGATCGCGGCCCAGACGCTGAACGCGTCGATCGCGACGAGCGAGAGCAACCGTCCGCCGTGACGGAGCGTCTCCCGCCGCAGCAGGAACATGAATGCGGTCGGCCGCTTCGCCCGGATGTCGACCGGTGATTGCGGGTTCGCCAACGGCCCCTCGGGAGGGTGATCGGACGTCGCCGTCCGCTCGGGATCCTCGGTGGGGGTGTGGGACGCGGAGTGCACCAACCCCAAATCGTCGCAGATGAACCAGGCGGGCGCGCATCAGCAAGCGCGGTTTCGCCGGCGGCCGCGCCGAGCTCGGACTCAGACCGGGTAGCCGAGCAACCCGTTGCGTCCGGCAGACTCGATCGTCTGCTGGAGGCCTTCGCGGAGCGTGACGGTCGGTTCCCAGTCGAGGGCCATCTTGGCGAGGCTGATGTCCGGCCGGCGCTGCTTGGGATCGTCGGCGGGGAGCGGCTGGTGGACGATCTCGCTGTTCGATCCGGTGACGTCGATCACCGTCTGCGCGAGCTCCAGCAGCGTGAACTCCTGCGGGTTGCCGATGTTGATCGGCTCGTGCGCACCGGACTCCGCCAGCGCGATCAGACCGCGTACGAGGTCGTCGACGTAACAGAACGACCGGGTTTGGCTGCCGTCGCCGAACACGGTGATCGGTCGGTGCTCGAGCGCCTGCCGCAGGAACGTCGGGACTGCGCGGCCGTCGTGCGGACGCATCCGCGCGCCGTAGGTGTTGAAGATCCGCACGATCGCGGTATCGACGCCCTGCTGGCGGTGGTACGCCATCGTCAGCGCCTCGGCGTAGCGCTTCGCTTCGTCGTAGACGCCGCGCGGCCCGATCGGGTTGACGTGGCCCCAGTACGACTCGACCTGCGGGTGCACCTGCGGGTCGCCGTAGACCTCGGACGTCGAGAACAGCAGGAACCGCGCCCGGTGCGCCTTCGCCAGGCCGAGCGCGTGGTGCGTGCCGTGCGATCCGACCTTCAGCGTGTGCAGCGGCAGCCGCAGGTAGTCGATCGGCGACGCCGGCGACGCGGCGTGGTAGACGACGTCGATCGGCTCGTCGACGAAGAACGGATCCACGATGTCCAGCTGCAGGAACCGGAACTGGTCGCCGCGGATGTGCTCGATGTTGCGCAGCGACCCCGTCTCGAGGTTGTCCACGCAGATCACCCGGTGGCCACGGTCCAGGAGGGCGTCGCACAGGTGCGAGCCCAAGAAGCCCGCACCACCGGTCACCAAGCACGTCGACATGCCGACGAGGTTATCCGCTGGACCCCGCCGTCACGCGGCGAGCCGTACGGATCGCCTCCTCGACGGTCGCAATTGACGAGGGGACGCGGACGTGGCCTCTGGCGACCTCAATCGTCCCCTCGGGCGCCGCGAGTCGCCGAGGAGTCGATCGAGGGGTCCGCCGGCCACCAGAATCGCGGGCCGATCAGGGTCACCAGGGCGGGGACCAGGATCGTGCGGACGATCAGGGTGTCGATCAGGATGCCCAGGCCGACCACGATGCCGACCTGGGTCAGGGTGATCAGCGGCAGCACGCCGAGGACCGCGAAGACCGCCGCCAGCACGATGCCGGCGCTGGTGATCACGCCGCCGGTGCTGGCCAGCGCGGCGACGATCGCCTTGCGGGTCGGCTGGGTCGCGGCCTCCTCGCGCGCCCGGGTGATCAGGAACATGTTGTAGTCGACGCCGAGCGCGATCAGGAAGAGGAAGCTCAGCAGCGGCACCGGGACGTCGATCCCGGGGAACCCGAAGATGTACTCGTAGGCGAGCGTCGCCGCACCGAGCGCCGCCGCCCAGCTGAGCACGTTGGTCAGGCTCAGCACGACCGCGGCGACCACCGACCGCAGCAGCATCAGCAGGACGATCAGCACCACCGCCAGGACGAGCGGCACGATCAGCCACTGGTCCGCGTTCGCCGCCGCCTGCTTGTCGAGCTCCTCGGCGTCGCGGCCGCCGACCACCACGTCTCCGGGCCCGCCGTCGAG
>JBQGEK010000029.1:0-2655 GCA_052039575.1 Patulibacter sp.
CCAGTCGACTACTCGGCGAGCGCCTCGCGATCGGCCCGCGAGGCGAGCTCGACCTCGACCGGACCCGCGGTCGGGGCGTTCCAGCGCAGTTCGGCCGCGCGGCTGTCGTTCGCGCGCACCGCGGCGACGACACCCGGCGCGATCCGGACCTCGGTCGGCGCACCACTCGTCGCGACCTGCGACGGGGTCTGACCATCGACCCAGACCAGGTCGACGAACCCGCTGCCGGACCCCAGCTCGAAGCCGGTGGCCAGCGGGCTCGAGGGCGCGGCGGTCGCCGTCGGCGCGCAGGCGATCGACTGGCTGCGGCCCGCGTCCTGGTCCTCACCGGCGACCAGGATGCACTCGGCGTTGCCACCACTGAGGGCGTAGATCTCGCGCCCGTCGATCACGTGCTGCAACTCGATCTCGGTGACGCGCAGCTCGGTGTCGGCGAGCTCGCCCTGCGTCGCCGCCAGGACCGCGGCCGCCCGGGTCGTCTCCGGCGCCTGGTCGGCTCCGGACGTCCCGCCGGTCGCCTGGGCCACCGCCACACCGGCGGTCACCAGCACGATCGCGCCGGCGACGCCGGCACCCTGCTTGAGCTTCTTCAGAGTACTCATAGGTTTCTCCCCTCACTCAGCAGACGTTGGCGTCGGACGCGGTGGCCGTGCGGCCGTTGACGATCCACTCGCTCGACGACCCGACGTGGGATCCGTAGTTGAGCAGGCCGCCGTAGTAGCAGTTGCGCACGAACGTCGTGTTGTAGGCACAGCCGCCGGAGATCAGTCCCGATCCCGAAGCCGCGAAGTAGGCGCAGATGTGAGCCGCGCCGGCCCCCGTCTTGCTCGAGCGGGACTCGATGTAGGAGCGGTGGCCGTCGGTCGTGGTGCAGCCGGGAATCGCCCAGTTCGAGCAGGTGCCCACCAACGCGGACGCTGGACTCGCGGAGAGGCCGGCCATACCGGCGGCCAGCACCACCGCACAGGAAATTGTCTTGGCTAGGTATCGCATGTCCGGGCAACCTAGTAACCGTTGCTGTTCCTCGTCAACCGAGGCCCCAGCCCCCGCCGCGACTGTCCCAGAAATAGCTGGTGATTGCCGGACGGGCGGTCGCCCGCGCTGGCCCGCGCGCCGGGGTGGCTGGCGAGCCGCCCGTGTATGTGGATCGGCACGTGTCCCAGAAGATTTGACGTTCAGCACCAGCGGCGACCGCACGCCCGTTGCTGCAGCCGGCTGTTTCGTCGCCTGTCTCTCGTGATTGTGGTTTACACCCGACGATCGGTTCTTTCGGCTACGGGTCCGAAGGGTCGATCCCGTGGTCGGCCCAGATCCGCTGGACGGTCGACGAGCTGACGTTGGTCGCCTTCGCCAGCGTCCGGCAGGTCCAGCGCGGCTTGCCGTGCGGCGGCAGCTCGAAGCGGGTGACGTGGAGGATCTCGGCCACCTTGTCGCGGGTGATCACGCCCTTCTTGCGGCCGCGGCCGGGGCGGATCCCGCTGAGCGCGTTGAGGCCCTCCTCCTCGAACCGCTCGCGCCACGACTTGACCGTCGTTGGCGATACGCCGACCTCAGTCGCGATCCGGGTGTTGGCCAGTCCGCGGGAGGCCAGCAGCAGCGCCTGCGCGCAGCGCACGCTGCGGTGATCGCGTTCGGTCTCGGGCGTCGCGGCGGCGACGTTCTCGAGGATCAAGCGGTGCTCGCGCTCCATCGGCAGCGCGGTAGTCGGACGACGCATCCGGGCTCCTCTCTCGACGGCCGACCCGTCAGGGTCGGCGCGTCGCCTCGGTCGGGATCTGCACGTTCGCCAGCGCCGCCTCGCTCCGCGGCAGGACCGCCCAGGTCGATGTCGTCATCGTCACCGTCACCGGATCTGGTGAGTTGCGTGTCGAGACGGTCGAGCTCACCCGCACCACCCGGGGCGAGTCCTCGCGCGTGATCCAGGTTCGGAGCTCATTCCCGTCGTGACGATCGGTGACGACGACGAGCGGCGTCCCGTCGTCCTCACCGGCCTCGGCGATCTCGGCCTCCCCCCGCTCAGCCCGCTCCAACGAGTCGCGGAGCTGGCCGACAACGGCTCCCGACGGCTCTACAGGTGCACGCTGGATCACCGGAGAGCCGTCGTCGTTCCGCCCCACCACGCCCCAGGCCTCCCCGCCAACGAGCCACACTTCTCGCGACCGCGACGGTTGCCCCTGTCCCGCTGGGTGGTCCGTCTCGATCGTGTGGCTGTCGCCGTTCGCCAGGTCGACCCACTCCTCCACGACTTGCGTACCACGCTGGCCGTCCGAAGCGGGACGCTCCAGGTCATCCCCGCTCCGCACCCAGTGCAACACCCCGTCGCCCTCGAGGCTGTGCGCCACCGCCGCGACTGCGCGCTGCGGGCTCGCCAGCTGCGTCCCGGTCGAGACGCCGAAGACCACCAAGGCCACCGTGCAGGCGGCCGCGAAGGCCACGCCGCCGACAGCGGAGAGGAAGCCGACCCGTCGCTGGGGCCGCTCGGCCACCACGGCACCGGCCGCATGGCGGCGGATCAGCGCTTCGACCTCGGGGCGGATCGGATCCAGGCGGGGGAGATCTGCGGAATGAGTAGTGGACATCAAGTCACCGGCCCTCTCGTCGGGAGGCTCGAAGTGCTGCCAGGCCCCGGCTGACGCGCTTGCGCGCGGCGGCCGG
>JBQGEK010000030.1:0-8636 GCA_052039575.1 Patulibacter sp.
GCGGGGGCGTCGGCGCCCGGGGGGATGGCCGCGGTAGGGGGCCGGGGTGACCGGAGTGCGGCGGGCGGCGCGCCGCGCCCACGACCACGCCGGCGCGCGCTCGCCGGCGTCCTGGTGGCCACCGGCGCGTCGCTGCTCGTCGCAGCTCCGGCGCAGGCCGGGTCGCTGCTGACCGTCAGCGTGTCGCCGAACATCGCTCGGCCCGACCAGCCGGTGACCCTGCACGGTCGCTCTGGCCCGTCGACCGACGGGTTCACGACGCACTCCGCGGTGGTCTACGTGATGCGTCCGGGGGAGCCGTGCCCCGCCGCGCTGCCGGACCGCGACGATCCGGCCGTGATCGGCCGCTTCTCCGGTTGGACCTTCGGCGAGCAGGAGCATCAGCCGCGGTCGGTCCGCGTGCTGATCAACCGGCCCTCGGCGGTCGGCACGGCACGGATCTGCACGTTCGTCAGCCCGACGACGGTCGGCGGGCACGGCGCCCCGGTGCCCGGGCCGCGCACGTCGGTGCGGGTGGCGGCCAACCCGCGGGCCTGGGCGAGCGTCGTCGGCGTGACCTCGCCGAGCGTGCGGGTCCGCGGCGGCCGGACCACGGCACGGGTCACGTGCTCGTCGAGCCACCACGAGCCGTGCCTGGGATCGTTGCGGCTGCGCCACGGCGGTCGGACGATCGCCAGCGGCCGCTTCGACGTCCGGCCGGGGGCCCAGCGCAACGTCAGCCTGCGCCTGACCCGCGCCGGGACGCAGGCCTCGCGTCGGGCGAGCACGGTGCGGGTGACGGCCGAGCTGCGACCGGCCCGCGGGATCGTGCTCCGGCGGCCGCTGCTGCTGACTCGGTAGCCGTCCGACACTCGACCCTGGTGCGCCGGCGGGCTCTCGTAGACTGCGGTCGATGAGCGCCCCGGTCCCGGCTCGGCAGCGTGCGACGGCGGTCGGCGCCGACGACCTGCTCGCGGCGCGGTTCCTGCGCGTCGCCGCCGCGGACCCGGAGCGGACGGCGGTGGTCGCGCAGGGTGGGTCCTCGAGCTACGGCGAGCTGCGCGACGCGGCCGAGGCGGTCGCCCGGGCCGTCGCCCCGCACGAGCGGATCGCGCTGCGCGCGCGGTCCGACGCCGCGTCGCTGGCCGTGACCCTCGGGGCGATGCGGGCCGGCGTCAGCATCGTGGTGCTCGACCGCCATCTGACCGACCACCAGATCGACCGCGCGACCGCGCTCGCCGCACCGGGGCTGGTGGTCACGCCCGGTGGGCGTCGCCGCACCGTCCACGAGCGGGTCGACGCCGACCGCCAGCGCACGCCCGAGCAGCTGATCACGGCCGGTCGCGTCGCTCCCGAGCCGGCCGCCTACGCGGTCCCGGACGACGAGCTGCTGATCGGTCTGACGTCCGGCACGAGTGCCGACCCGAAGCTGTTCGTGCGCGGTCAGGCGTCGTGGGCGACGACGCTCGATCGCTCCGACGCGGCCTTCGACGTCCGGCCCGGCGACTGGGTCTCGGCGCCTGGGCCGCTCGACCACTCGCACTACTTCTACGGGGCACTGCACGCCCTGACCCGCGGGGCGACCGTCGACCTGCGTCCGCTCGAAGTGGCGTTCGCACCGGGGACCGCCGCGACCCACGTCTACCTGGTGCCGACGCTCGCGGTCACCCTGGCGGAGACGCTCGGCGAGCGGACCCAACCGTCGGTCCGTCACGTCGTGTCGTCGGCTGCGGCGTGGCCCGAGGCCGCCCGCGAGCGGCTTGCGCGGACCCTGCCGGGAGCGACGGTCAACCACTTCTACGGAGCTTCGGAGCTGAGCTTCGTCGCACTCGACTCGTCGACGCCGGGGGTGCAGGCGGAAGCGGGCACCGCGGGCTCCGCCGGAGCACTGTTCCCCGGCGTCGAGCTGGAGATCCGCGACCCGGACGACGGCCGCGTGCTGGCCGACGGCGAACAGGGAATCGTCTACGTTCGCAGCGACATGCTGTTCGACGGCTACCTGACCGACGACGGGCTGGCCGGCGGGCCTGGCGCCGACGGTTGGGCGACGGTGGGGGACCTGGGGACGCGGCGCGGCGACCGGCTGTGGATCGCGGGGCGGGCCAGCGATACCTTCACCTCGGGCGGGATCAACGTCGAGCCGGCCGACGTCGAGCAGGCGATCGCGACGCTGCCGGGCGTCCGCGAAGCGGCCTGTGTCGGGCTCCCCGACGACCGCTGGGGCGCGATCCCGGTCGTCGGCCTGGTGGTCGATCCCGGCGCGGACCCCAGCCGCTTGACCCGCGCGGCCGTTCGCGGTCACGCCCGCGAGACGCTGCCCCAGCCGAGCCGGCCGTGGCGGGTCTTCCTGCTCGACGAGCTGCCCCGCAACCGGCGCGGCAAGCTGCTGCGTCGCGAGCTGGTCGAGGCGGTCACCGCAGGCGAGCTGACGGAGCTGCTCTGACCGGCGACGCCGGGCGCGGACGGCGTGGGATCGGCCGTCCGCAACGGTGAATGAGGGCTACCGAAGAAGGGTGCCCGAAGTATCGGTGCGCCCCGGGGCGCGTGTCGGTATATTCGGGAACCCTAATGGTGAGCTTGCAGCACGACGAGGGACCGACGACGACCTACGGGCGCGTGACGACGAGCGGGGGGACGGCCCGTGGCACGGGGCATCAGCCACGGATGCGGGCGCTTGGCGCCCTGCTCGGACTCGGCCTGGCGATCACCGCCGTGGCCGGCCTGGGCACCGCGACCGCCGAGGCGAAGAGTCCGAAGCGCGTCGTCACCCTGACCCCGTTCACGAGCAACGTCACGTCCCGGTTGGGGGTCCGGCCGATCGCGGTCGGTGCCGGCAACCGCTACATCCCGGCCGCCTCCGGCCTGCGGGGCGTGCCGCGGCTCAAGCTCTCCCACCCGACCGGACCGAACCTCGAGACGCTGATCCGGATGAAGCCGGATCTGGTGCTCTCATCGGCCAACTGGCGCTCGGGCACCGCGCTGATCCAGCGTCAGCGGATCCCGGTGGTCGACGGCTGGGAGCCGTTCCGCGTGCAGCACGTGTCGCCCGCGGTCCGGCGGATCGCCAAGCGCCTCGGCCGACCGACCTCGAGCGCCAACCGGCTGATCTCGCAGATCGACGCCGGGATCCGCAGCGCGCGCTCGGGGATCAAGAAGCGGCCGTCGGTGCTGCTGGTGCTCGGCGTCGGACGCAACACGATCGCGTTCCTGCCCAACAGCTGGGGCGGTGACGTCGTGACCGCTGCGGGCGGTCGCCTGGTCACCCGTGGCCTGAAGGCGACGTTCGCCGCCGGGACGCCCGGCAGCTTCGCGCCGCTCAGCGACGAGGAGGTCCTGCGTCGCAACCCGGACGTGATCATCGTCGTCCCGCACGGCGCGCAGTCGTCGATCCCGAACACCATCAAGTTCTTCCGCAACAAGCCCGGCTGGGGTCCGACCAAGGCCGCGCGCAACAAGCGGATCTACATCGCGGACCCCGACCGCCTGCTGCAGGCATCGGACAACCCCGGATCGGTGATCCGCTGGGTCCGGTCCTCGTTCCTGCGCAACTGACCGATCGCGCGCCCTGCGCGGAGGAGAAGACATGAAGAACACGACAGAGCGCGCCGCGGGCGGGACCGCGGCGCTCGTCGCGCTGGCCGCCGTCGGCCTGGCACTGCCAACCACCGCGTCGGCCTCGACGTCGAGCACGAGCAGCGTCGACGTCCGTGTCGGCCTGACCGCGGTCAAGCCCGCCGGCGCGACCTACCGTGCGCTGCGGCGCGCCAAGGTCCGGGTCTCGCCGCTGGGGAACGCCACGCAGGTGCGGTCCGAGCTGCGGGTCCCGATCACCGGCGGCAAGGCGGCGCGCAGAAGCGAGCTGCGGCATGCCACCACCGATGGCCTCGTCCTGCGTCGTGGGTCGCGCACCGTGCGGGTCACCGGGCTGCGGGCCCGCCTGACCGGGAAGGGCTCGCGCGTGACCGGGCGGATCGACGGCCGACGCGCGCAGACGCTGTTCACGGTGCCCTCGACCCGGCTGCGGATCGACAGCACGCTCGCCAGTGCCCGTACCGCGCCCCGCAACTGGCGGCTGACGACGGCCGCGGCGCGTACGCTCGGCCGCGAGCTCGGCGTCAAGCGGCTGCGGGCGGGGGTGTTCGCCCGGGTGACCTCGCAGGCGACGCTCGCCGTGCCCGGCACGGCGAACCAGGCCCCGGCTCCGGGCGGCGCGGCGGCTCCGGGCGCCCCGGTCCCGGTTCCGACGCCGCCGCCCAGTGCGGTGGCGTGCGGGGTGCTCCCGGGCGACGACGCCACGCAGTCCCGGGTGCTCGACTGGGGACTGCGTCAGTCGTTCCGCGCCTACGTCGGCAGCGAGGGCAGCACGGTCCCGTCCAACGGTGCGGCCGTGAGTACGACGGGCACCTTCCTGTTCGGGGTCTCGGCGGTGACCGGGCATGACGCGAGCGGTGCGCTCTCGGCGGCGTTCCGCGGCGCGGTCTACTTCGAGAAGTGGGGCACCGGCGAAGCGGCAGCGCTGCGGCTGTGGCTCTGCAACCCGCGGATCGAGGCGCCGGCGGGCGCCGCCGTCGGCGCGTTGCACGTCGACATGCTCAGCAAGGACCTCAACACCGGCCGGATCGTCGAGTACGCGAACGTGCGGCTGGCCGACATCGACCTGACGTCGGGCACGCGCCAGCTGACCGGCGGCGCGGTGCGCTGGAGCGGCGTGCAGACGAAGCTCACCGCGGCGGGTGCCCAGGCGTTCGCCGGCTTCTACGAGCCCGGTGCGGCGCTCGACCCGCTGAACCTGACGGTCGCGGTGCCGTAAGGCTCCCCCGGGTCGGTGGGAGCGTCCCGCCGGCCAGGGTCAGGACGATGGGTCGACGACCTCGAGGTCTCCGAAGCGCTCGCGGTAGAAGCCGCGGTCCCGGGTCAGCAGCCGGTCGGCCCGGACCGCGGCATGGGCACCGACGACGAAGTCTGCGACGACGCGATTCCGGGTCCCGCCGTCGCGGCGATAGGCGCTCCAGATGGAGGCGGCGAAGACCGAGGAGGCGCGGTCGACGGGGTCGAACGAGACGTTCATGTCGTCGAGTAGCCGGTGGCACTGAAGCGGGTCGTCGAATCCGACGGCGACTTCGGTCCAGACGATCTCGCAGGCCACGAGCTGTCCTTCTCCCGCGCAGCGTCGTAGCGCTTCGAGCGATCGGCGCCCGTGCGTGGGGTCGGCTCCGAAGACGTCCAGCAGGACGTTGGTGTCCACCGCGGTGATCATGCGGCGCCGCGCAGATCCTCGATCGCGGCGTCCGTACCGTTGGGAAGGTCGACGACCCCGAACGCGTCGGCGAACGGGTCGCGGGTGCTGCGCTTGGTGGCGACCAGACGGCCGCTCTCCGCTTCGAAGTCGAGGACCTCACCGGCACGGATCCCCAGGCGATCACGAAGTGCCTTGGGGATCGTCACCTGACCCTTCTCGGAGACCGTCGACTTCATACGTCGAGGGTAGTAATCCTTACCGATCCGGTCAACCTGGCGCCCGGCGTACTGCCCGGCCCACACGCGCAGGTGATGCGGGTCACGCCACCGTGGGTGGCGCAACCCGCATCGGCTCGTGCGGCTACCGCCGCGCGCTGGGCTTGGCGGCGGTGATCGTCGCCTTGACCGTACGGCGGGTCGCGGTGCCGCTGGCGTTGACCGTCGTCGTCACCCGCACGGTCGCCTTGCGGCCGCGCAGCGCGCGCAGCGCGGCGCTCGACAGGCGGACCCGCAGGGTGGCCCGCTTGCCGCCGGCGATCGTCCTCGGGGCCAGCACCGTCACGCGATAGCTCTTGCCGGCGATCCGCACGGTGACGGTGCGCGGCGTGGTCACCCGGCAGCGGCTGCCGGCCGGGCAGGCGACGGTCGCGACGGACGCCCGGCGCTTGGAGTCCACGCGCCGGGTCTCGCGTCGCACGGTCAGCGTCGCCCGGCGGGCCCGGGTCGGAGCGGGGACCGCCGGCGGAGCGATCACGACCGTCTGCAGCAGCACCGGTGGCGGGACGACCTGCGGCTGCGGCTGCGGCTCGGGCTGCGGCTCGACCGGCGGCTCGTGGGGCTCCGGCGTGCCGAAGACCAGCGACATCGACAGCGGATCGAGCGGCTCACCGGCCGGGTAGCTGCCGAAGACCGGCGAGCCGTCGGCGGTCAGCGCCGCCGCGATCCCGTTCCAGCTTGCGCCGTCCGCGGTCGGTGCCAGTGACGTGCCGGACGCGTCGAGCTGGGCCAGCGCGATCCCGGTACGGGTCACGGGGACGGGGTGCTCCATCGTCGCGCCAGTCGTGTCGGCGTAGAGGATGCCCACGCCGTTCTCGACCACGATCCGCAGGTTGCTCAGGCGGGTGTCGAGCTGCGGGGTCGCGTCACCGGGGACGTGGTGCCCGTGGCCCGAGAACCGGACGCTGCCGCCCAGGCGAACCTCGAGCTTGGCCATGGTCGGGTCGTAGACCCCGCCGCGGACCGGGAACCGCACGACCTCGGAGCCGGCGTTGTGACTCGCGCACAGCGGCCCGCTGGCCTCGGTGCCGGGGACCTGCGTGGCGTCGTCGAAGAGCTCGATCGACCCGCGGGCGACGGTACCCACGACGTAGCAACGCCAGCGGTTCGAGACACCCCACTCGACGTAGCCGCCACCGAAGCTCGCGCCCGCGCTCAGCGGGTGGTTGACGGTCAGCGTCACCGCACGGCTGTAGGTGGTACCGACCGCGTTCTCCAGCTTCGCGCGGAAGCGGGCGCCGTTCATCTCGACGTTCGCGTTCCGGACGGTCAGGAAGCCGCCGTCGACCGCGAAGTCACCCGAGCCGGCGTCGACCTCGCGCCAGAACCCGCCGATCCGCTGCTGCCAGGTCACGGCCGGGGTCGGGTTCCCGAGCGGCATGATCTTCAGCTGGGCGTCGCTGCCCGCGACGACCGCGAGATCGTCGGGCTGGACCGAGATCGTGGGCGGGGTCTGGACGTCGAGCACGGCCCGCTCCGACGCGACCTCGCCGACGGCGTTGGTCGCGATCGCGCGGAACTGCCGGCCCCCGTCGGTGGTGCCCGCCCGGATCGTCAGTGCGTTGGTCGTCGCGCCACGCACGCCGTTGCCGTCCTCGACGACGCTCCAGCGGCTCTGTCCCGGCGAGCGGCTCTCCCAGCGCACGGTCGGTGCGGCGTCACCGGCGACGGTTGCGTCGAAGGTCGCCGACGCGGTTGCCTGCTCGTCGCGCAACTGCACCGCCTGGTCGGCGGGCTGGGCGGTGAACGACGGGGTCAGGCCCGCGTAGCTGCGGCCGATGAGCCCAAGGTCCGCGGCCGGACCGCCGGTCGCCGAGTCGACCAGCGCGACGCTGTGGACGAGGGTGCCGTCCTTGGTCGTGCCGGCCAGGAAGTCGGTCCAGTACCGCACCAGCTCGCCGTCGGGACGGACCGAGAAGCTGTGCGTCAGCTTGCCGGCGTCGAAGCGCAGGATGGTCTGCCGGTCGTAGCTGACCTGGTACAGGCGGTTGCGGGTGATGTCGGTCGTCGTCCAGCCGTAGTTGGTGCCGGACTGGCTGCCGGCCCAGGTGACGTCGACCGCCGGGAGCTCGACCTGCTGCAGCGCGGTGTAGCGGATTGGCAGGAAGCTGACCTCGGTGGCCCCGACGACGTAGATGCCGGCCGCGGTCTTGTGCAGGCTGACCGCCGACGCGCCATTGGCCTGGGGTAGCGGCTCAGCGACCACACGATCCTCGAGGACGTGCAACTGGCGCACCGGACCGCCGTTGGCGTCGGCCGCGATCAGGACGGCCGGCCGGTCGTAGCCGCCGGGCGCGAACTTCAGGTCGACGATCGCCGGAATCGGCAGGCCGCTACCGGTCCGGATCGGCCCGAGCACTGACGCGGTCCAGACGCCGCCCACCTGCTCGACCTGCCACAGCTGCTGGTCGCCGCCGACGACGCGGGGCAGCAGGTAGCGCTTGCCGACGGAGTCCCAGAGCCCGCCGCCGACGTCCTGGCCGTTGGCCATCGGCACCGTCGAATCGGGGATCGGTCCGCCGGTCCACTCGCTGCCGTTCCAGGTCCAGGCCTGGATCGGGACGTTGGCGCCGGAGGTCGTCGAGAAGACGGTGGCCGTCGCCGGATCGAAGGCGATCGACTGCGGCTCGAAGAAGTAGTCCTTATAGGTGCCGGGCTTGACGGCGTAGGTCGTCGCGTCGAGCAGGGCCAGGCCGCCGCTGTCCTGGCCGTAGATCCCGAGCCGCTCGTCGACGTTGCGTCCTGGATGGGTCCACTTCAGGGTCTTGCCGGTCTCGGTCGTCAGCGCGGTCGCCGCGTAGCGGGCGGCGTTCGGCGCGCTCCACTGCTCGCCGGCGGGCTTGCCACCGGGGCCGTCGTAGCGGAACGAGACCGGGTCGACCAGGGTCCCGATCGGGTAGGTGAAGACGCCCGAGCCCTCGGGCGCAACGGTCGCCGGCAGCGCGGTCCAGCTGGTCGTGCCGTCCGCGACGATCGCCTGCGCGTCCTCGACGTCGAGTTCGATGATCTTGACCGACGGGAAGTCGACGATCTCGCCGCCGTCGATCGGCCGGCTGGTCATCTTGGCGTAGAGGAAGGCGCCGTCCTCGGTGATCTCGATGCGGGGATCGGCCACCGTCATGTCGAGGTCGCACGGCCGCACG
>JBQGEK010000031.1:0-9773 GCA_052039575.1 Patulibacter sp.
AGCAGCTCGTCGGGGCCCTTGTCCCAGTGGTCGCCGAAGCGGGTGCAGCCCATCCCGACGATCGCGACCCGTCCTCCGATGCCGTGCGCGCTCATCCGCGTGCCTCCGCCGGTCGTGCTTTCCAGAAGTAGTTGTGGATGCCCTCGCTCGTGAACAGCCGGCGGAAGGTCGGGACGACCGTGTCGCCGACCTTGACCGGACGGTCGCCGACGTCGGCGAGCTCGACGCTGCGCCGCCCCCCGCCCTCGAGGTCGAGCACCGCCAGCACCACCGGCGAGTCGACCGAGGGCGCCAGGTGGTCGGCGGTGAAGCTGATCACGCGGCCGGGCGTGCGGCGCAGCGAGACCGGTTCGCGGTCGCCGTGCGATCCGCAGCTCGGGCAGACCCGCCCGGGCGGGGTCGCGACGACACCACAGGCGACGCAGCGCTCGCCGACCAGGCCGAACTTCCACGCGCCGCGTCGTGACGACGGCGGCGCAGCCGGGGCGGCCGGCTCGGGCCGTGGGGCGCCCTTGATCTCGAGGATCCCGCGCCAGCGCAGGAACCGGTCGTAGGTGATCGAGCGGCGCTCGGCGAGCTGCTCGCGGACGGTCGGCCCGCCGCGGCCACTCGCCGGCTCGGCGTCGACGCGCAGCACCAGCGCGTCCGCTCCGTCGGCGGCCGAGACCACGAGCACCGTCTGGCCGGACGTCGCACGGTCGAGCGCGTCCGCCAGCAGCACGCCGACGTGGGCGGCTCCGAGGTGGCCGGTCAGGGCCTCCACCTCGGCGTCCCTGCCGTCGCTGCCGAGACCGCGCCGCGCCGCGGCGCTGGCTCGGCGGTTGGCACAGGCGACGACCACGTGGTCGGCCCGCTCGACCCCCGCGTCGGCGAGCGCCTTGGCGGCGACCTCTCCCATCAGCGGAACCAGCGTCTCGGCGGTGAACCGCTCGTCCCACGCGGCCGGGTACCGGTCGCCCGGGATCCGCCAGCGGTCGAGCAGCTCGCGGGTCGCAGCGGCGCGGCCGATCAGCGTGGCCACGCCGGATCCGTCGCCGCAGGCGAAGGCCGCCGCACCGTCGCCGTGGGCGAGTTCGTCGGGCGCACCGGGGGCGGTGGTCCGCAGGTCGGCGAGCACCGCGGTGCCGCCGGTGGCGAGCGCGGTCGAGAGCGCCGACGCTCCGGCGCGCAGCCCGGCGAGGTCGAGCGCCGCCCGGTCGGACGGCAGCTCGAGCGCGGCGTGGACGGTCGCGGCCGACGACTTGTCGAGGTACGGCGGCTCGCTGGTGGCGAGCAGCAGCGGGCCGTCGGCGGACGCCGCGAGCCGGCCGGCGGCCTCGACCGCCAGCGTCACGCTGTCCTCGTCGTGGCTCGCGACCGCGCGGCCCCGCTTGGCGGCCGGCGGCTCGGCGCCGAAGGCGGTGGTGGCCAGCACGTTGCGCGGGATGTACGCGGCGTAGCCGCTGATCGCCGTCCCAGATGTCGATTCAGGCATCGGTCCTCCAGTGGTCCCAGAACACGACCTCGTCCTGGCCGCGGCGGGGCGCCGAGCGGAAGTCGAGTCCGAGCGTGTGCGCGACGGGCAGCAGGCAGCACTGGGTGGTCCCGTCCGGGATCCCGAGCAACTCCGCGGCCTCGTCCTCGTGGTGCAGGTGCAGCGTGGTGATCAGCGAGCCGAGCCCGCGCGAGCGCAGACCGAGCTGGAACGACCAGACGGCCGGGAAGACCGAACCGTAGACCGCCGCGACGACGCCGCCCGCCGTCGGATCCTCGGCCGGGTTCGGCCGGGTCGCGCACGGCAGCACCAGGTACGGCGCGCGGTGGATGTTGTGCGCCCGATGGCGAGCCCCGTCGAGCATCTTCGCCGTCTTGGCGTCGTCGCGGTCACGCAACCGGCCGCGCGTGGAGGGATGGTCGGCTTCGGCGAGCGGACGCGCCACGTGCTCCTCGAACGCGCGGCGGTAGATCCCGCCGAGCTGCTCGCGGACCGCGCGGTCCTCGATCACCAGCCAGCGCCAGTCCTCCGCGCCACCGCCGGTCGGCGCCTGCAACGCCAGGTCGAGGCAGTCCACGACGTCCTGACGCGCGACCGGCCGGTCGAAGTCGAGCCGCTTGCGAACGGCGCGTGTGGTGGTCAGGACCTGCTCGAAGTCCCGCAGCGGAAGGTCCGCGGGCGTCAGGGTCGTCATCCGGTGCGCTCCTGCTCCTGGTCGTGGTGTCCCGCGCCGCCCGGCTCCGCCGCCGGCGCACTCGGGGCCGGCGGGGGCTCACCCGCGGCGTCCTCCGACGGGGCCAGCTCGGCCCACGCGGGACCCGCGGCCCGCAGGGCGCGGGTGTACTGCTCCTGCGGGTTCTCGAGCAGCTCGGCGGTCGGCCGCAGCTCGACGATCCGACCACCCTGCATCACCGCGATCCGGTCGCAGAGGTCGGCCGCCAGCGCCAGGTCGTGGGTCACGAAGGCCAGGCCGACGTTGCTGTTCGAGACCAGCTCGCGCAGCAGCACCACGACCTCGGCCTGGGTGGTCACGTCGAGTGCGGTGGTGCACTCGTCGGCCAGCAGCAGGGCCGGATCGGCGACCAGCGCGATCGCAATCGCGATCCGCTGGCACATCCCGCCCGAAAGCTCGTGCGGATAAGCGCCGAGGACGCGCGAGACGTCCTTGATCAGCATCCGCTCGAGGACGTCCTCCATGACCCGCTTCGCCTCGTCGTCGGAGAGCTCGGGCCGGTGGCGGTCGAGCACCTCCTTCATCTGCGTGCGGATCTTGAGCAGCGGGTTGAGCGAGCGGGTCGAGTCCTGGAAGACGAACCCGACCTGCTTGCCGCGGACCGACGACGCGCGGTTGCGCTCCGACGACACGACCTCCTGGCCGTGGACGCCGATCGTGCCGCCGGCGACCCGCACGTTGCGGTCGAGCAGGCCGACCACCGAGCGGATCAGCGTCGTCTTCCCGCTGCCGGACTCGCCGACCAGGCCGACGATCTCGCCCGCGGCGATCCGCAGGGTCGCGCCGTGCACGATCGGCAGGGTGCCCTCGGCGGTGCGGGCCTCGATCCGCAAGTCGCGGATGTCGAGGGCCGCTTGGGTCTCCGGTTCCGGCTGCATCAGAACTGCTTCTTCCGGGGGTCGTAGCGGATGAGCATCGAGTCGCCGAGCAGGTTGACCAGCAGGACGACGATCGTGATCGCGATGCCGGGGATCGCCGAGACCCACCACGCCTGGCGCAGGATGTCCTGGCCGGACGCGAGGATCGAGCCCCAGCTGACGTCGGGATCGACGACGCCGAGTCCGAGGAAGCTGAGCGCGCTCTCGATCAGGATCGCGGTGCCGATCTGGAGCGTCGCCAGGACGACGATCACGGCGGCCAGGTTCGGCAGCACGTGGCGGAACATGATCCGCGACCCGGACACCCCGGCGGCACGCAGGCTGAGGATGAACGGTCGCTCGCGGACCGCCATCGCCTCGGCCCGCACGACGCGGGCGCACGGCGCCCAGCCGGTCAGGCCGAGCACCAGCAGCAGGACCCAGACCGACTGGCCCTGGGCGACGATGATCGGCAGCGCGACCAGCACGAACGGCAACGCCAGCTGCGCGCTGACCAGCTGCGAGACGACCGCGTCGACCTTGCCCCGCTTGAAGCCGGCGAAGAGGCCGATCAGCGCGCCCGGCAGGACCGCGACGAGCGCGCCGGCCAGGCCGATCAGGAAGGTCAGCTGGCCGCCGTAGAGCATCCGCGCGAGCAGGTCGCGACCGAGCTTGTCCGTGCCCAGCGGGTGGGCCCAGTCACCGCCGGCGAAGACCGGCGGCTGGAGCGTGTTGCGCAGGTTCTGCTCGTTCGCGTCCGGCAGCGGGAGCAACGGCGAGACGAAGCAGAGCACGGCGATCACCGCGAGCGGGATCGCCAGCCAGAGCACCGCGTTGGGGCTGCGCCGCTTCTTGCGCGCACCGGACACGGCGACCGGGGCCGCGTCCTGCGGGTCGCGCGGATCGGCGTCGGGGACGGAGGTGATCGAGCTCATGAGCGTCGGATCCGAGGGTCGATGGCGGCGTACAGGAGATCGACGATCAGGTTCAGCAGCACGAAGGCGAGCACCCCGAACGCGACCACGGCCTGGACGAGGGTGAAGTCGCGGAACTCGACCGCCTGGATCGCGAGCAGTCCGAAGCCGGAGTAGTCGTAGACGTACTCGACGGCGACCGCGCCGGAGAGCAGCAGGCCGGCCTGGAGCGCGGTGATCGTGACCACCGGCAGCGAGGCGTTGCGCAGCGCGTGGACGCCGATGATCCGCCAGCCGGACAGCCCGCGGGCGCGAGCGGCGTCGATGTACGGCTCGCGCAGCACCTCGGCCATCGTCGCCCGGGTCAGCCGGGCGATCTGCGCCAGCGGGTAGAGCGCGAGCGTGATCGACGGCAGGACCAGGTGGTCGATCCCGCCGTCCTGACCGGCGGGCAGCAGTCCCCAGTTGACGGCGAACAGCAGGATCAGCATCAGGCCGAGCCAGAACACCGGCATCGACTGGCCCAGCAGCGCGACGGTCGACGCCAGCCGATCCCAGACGCTGCCCTCGCGGGTCGCGGCGAGCACGCCGAGCGGAACGCCGACGAGCACCGCGAGCGTCATCGCGATCGCCAGCAGGATCAAGGTGTTGGGCAGTCGCTCGAGCACGAGCGACGTCGCGGACTGGCCGAACTGCAGCGAGTCGCCGAAGCTCACCGTGAAGGCCGACTTGAGGTACTCGAGGAACTGAATCGGCAGCGGGTCGTCGAGCCCGAGCTTGGTCCGCAGCTCGTCGTACTGCTCAGGCGTCGCGAACGGCCCGAGGATGTTGGTCGTCGGGTCGCCGGAGATCCGGC
The DNA here is from genome assembly GCA_052039575.1 of Patulibacter sp. Lineage (GTDB taxonomy): Bacteria > Actinomycetota > Thermoleophilia > Solirubrobacterales > Solirubrobacteraceae > Patulibacter. The sequence continues at coordinate 4,835 of JBQGEK010000031.1, forward strand.
TCAGCAGGAAGGCGATCGAGAGCGCGATCGCGAACGTGACGATCGCGCCGCCGATCTTGCGGGAGACGAAGGGGATCACGCGTCGACCTCCGTGGCGGAGACCCGCCGCGCCCCCGGACGGAGCAGCCCGGGGCTGGCGGCGAGCAGCTTGCGCGTGTACTCGTCCTCCGGCGCGGTCAGCACCTGGGCCGTCGGCCCGGACTCGACGATCCGACCGCCGCGCATCACGTGGACGCGGTCGCAGAGCAGCCGCACGACGCTCAGGTCGTGGCTGATGAAGAGCATGGCGATCCCGTCGCGCTCGCGGACGTCGAGCAGCAGCTGGAGCACGCGGGCCTGGACCGAGACGTCCAACCCGGAGGTCGGCTCGTCGGCGATCAGCAGCCGCGGGCGGAACAGCAGCGCGCGGGCGATGCAGACGCGCTGCGCCTGGCCGCCCGAGAGCTGGTGCGGATAGCGGTCGAGCAGCGCCGGATCGAGCTTGACCCGCTCCATCAGCTGCTCGTCGGTGGTCCACGAGGTGCGCTCGGACTGAAGCCCGCGCAGCTCGCGGAACCCGGCCCGCACGCTCTGGCGCGGGTCGAGCGAGGCGTGGGGATTCTGGAAGACGACCTGGACGTCGGCCCGCATCTGGCGCATCCGCGCCCGGTCCGCCGTGTACGGATCGCAGCCGACGACGTCGAGGTCGCCGGACACCGACGCCCCGACGTGGGGGCCGAGCCCGGCGATCGCCATCGCCAGCGTGGTCTTGCCGGACCCGGACTCGCCGACCACGCCGACGATCTCGCCGGTCCCGACCTCGATGCTCACCGCATCGACGGTCGGGACGTCGGACCCGCCGTGGTGGATCGACACGCCGGACGCGCGGACCACGGTCTCCCGCGGTCGCTCGGCCTGTTCTGCAACGTTCAAGGAAGTCCCTCGCCTCGGGCGGTGACGGGACGGGGACCGTGCGGTCCCCGTCCCGGTCCGCGAATCGCTACTCCGTGAACCCGGTCTCGTAGAAGTTCGAGTACCGGACGTTGCTGAACTTGAACCCGCCGACGTTCGCGCCTGCGGCGAAGTGGCTGGTCTCGAAGTACAGCGGCACGTAGCAGTGCTGGTCGACGACCCCCTGGGTGTTGAGGTCGTCGTAGATCTTCTGCGCCGCCTCGGCGTCCTCGGCTTCGAGCGCCTCGGCCGCGAGCTTGTCCCACTCGGGACGCGTGCAGTTGCCCGAGATCGAGTTCTCGGTCATGAAGCCCTGGACGAAGAAGTTCGGATCCGGGACGTTCGGCACGGTGCCGTAGAACCAGATGCCGCTCAGCTCACGCCCGAGCGCCTGCTTGATCAGCGTCGCCTGGTCGACCGGGTTCGGCTTGACCTTGAAGCCGGCGGCCTCGAGCTGGGCGCGGGTCGCCGAGACGACCTCCTCGATGCCGGTGTTGTAGTTGGCGATCCAGGTCATGTCGATCTCGGGGCTCTTGCCCTCGAGCAGCTCCTTGGCGCGCTCCGCGTTCGGCTCGACGACCGACGGCGGCTCCTGGCCAGGCAGCGTGTTCAGCAGGCCGCCGTCCGGGACGTTGGTGCCGCCGAAGATGCCTTCGACGATCTCGTTGCGGTCGATCGCCAGCGCGGCGGCCTCGCGGACAGCGGGATCGTCGAACGGGGCCTTGTCGCCCATCACGAAGACCGTCTGCTTGAGCGCGGTGGTCACGCTGAGCACCTGCAGGCCGCCCTCCTGGGCCTCGCTCCCCTGCTGGTTGGAGAGCTCGAACGCCAGGTCGAGCGCGCCGCTCTGGACCAGCGCCAGGCGCTGGGCCGAGTCCTTCGGGAACGAGAACTCGATGCCCTCGAGCTTCGGGGCGCCGCGCCAGTAGTCCGGGTTCGCCTTGACCGAGATGCTCTGACCGGCCCGCTGGCTGTCGAAGACGAACGGCCCGGTGCCGATCGGGTTCTTCGCGAAGTCCGCGCCGGCCTCCTCGTAGGCCTTGGGCGGCAGTGCGTAGACCGTGCCGAGCTGGTCGGGGATGTTGAACTGCGGGGTCTTGGTCTTGACCTCGATCGTCGTCGGGTCGACGACCTCGACGTCGTCGATGTTCAGGAAGTACGTCTTGAGGATCGCGCCCTCGACGTCACGCTGGGCGAGGATCGTGAACTTCGCCGCCTCGGCGTCGAACGGCTCGCCGTTGTGGAACTTCACGCCGTCGCGGACGGTGAACTTCCAGGTGTTGCGGTCGGTCCGCTCCCAGTCGCTGAGCAGGCCCTCCTTCGACAGCTTGCCCTCGTCGTCGAACTGGGTCAGGGTCTCCGAGAACGTCCCGTAGATGTAGTTGCCGCCACGGTTGGAGAGCGTCGGGTCGAGACTCGCCGGGGGCGCCGGGACGCCGACCTTGAGGGTGCCCCCGGCGACGACGTCGTCCGGACCCTGGATGCCCTCGCCGACGACCGCGGCCTGCGCTCCGCCCGAGGACGCGTTGCCCCCGTCGGAATCGGAATCGCTACCGCAGGCCGCGACCGCCGCGGCGCACGCGGCGGCGATCGTCAGTCGACCGATCCACGACGTCGTGCGACGCCATGATGCTTGTGAGCTCTGCACGTGCCCCTCCTCCTCTTCGGGCGTGAACCGCCCGCTCCGTTCGTTGGACGCAAGTTGCGTCATCCGTCTCTCCCCCACCGCTCGAACCGCAGGATCTCGTCGACCGGCTTGCGGCGCGCACGCCGGAAGTCGGTACCGCGCGTGTACGCGGCCGGGATCAGCGTCACCAGCGTGAAGTCCTCCGGCAGCTCCAGCAGCCGGGCGTAGTCGTCGGCCCGATGGACCGCGGCGGTCGCCATCACCGAGCCGAGGCCGCGCGAGCGCAGCGCCAGCTGGTACGACCAGGCCAACGGGATGATCGAGCCGTAGTACCCCGAGGCGAGCTTGCCGGTCGGGGCCGGCGGCGGCGTGGCCGTCGTCGCGAAGAAGGTCAGCACCGGAACGCGCTCGAGGTTGTCGGCGAGGTGCTTGACCCCCGACATCGTGCGCTGCTGCCGGCGCTGCTCGTCCTCGTCGCCGCGGCGGGTCGGGTCGAGCCGCTCGAGCACGTCCTCGTCCGCGTCGCGGAACGGGGCGGCGACCATCTCCTCGTAGATCTCGCGGTAGATCCGCGCCGCCTCGGCCTTGCGCTCGGCATCGGTGACGGCGATCACCCGCCACTCCTCCTGGTTGGACCCCATCGTCGCCTGCTGGGCGATCTCGACGCAGCGCACGATCACCGCGGGGTCGACCGGCCGGTCGAAGTCGAGCCGGTGGCGAACGGTGCGCGTCGTCTCGAGGACCTCGTCGACGTCCGTGATCAGCGCCGCGGTGCTCACCGCGCCGGGAGTGGTGGCGGGATCGAGCATCACGCGACCGCGGCTTCCGTTGCGGCGATCCGCAGCGCGCCGGCCTGGCGGTCGTGCCAACGGCCCGGACCGAGCCAGGCGTCGGCGCTCAGCGCGCGACGCACGTAGAGGTGCGGATCGGCTTCCATCGTGATCCCGATGCCGCCGTGGACCTGGATCGTCCGCTCAGCGGCGAACAGGGCCGCACGGGCGGCGGCGGACTTCGCGTGGTGGGCGAAGCGCACCGCGTCAGGATCGTCGACGTCGAGCGCCCAGGCCGCGTACAGGCAGAGGTTCCACGCCTCGGCGACCAACGTCTGTGCGTCGGCGAGCTGGAACGCCACGCCCTGGAACGAGCCGATCGGCTGCCCGAACTGCTTGCGGTCGCGAGCGTACGACGCGCCCAGCTCGACCGCCCCGGCGGCTGCGCCGCAGAGGTCAGCGGCGGCGATCACGTAGGCGCGCGCGAGGCCGTCCCCAGATTCGCCCACGGCGACCGGGGCGACGTCGAGCGCGACGGTGCCGTACGGACGGGTCGGGTCGATCGTCGGTCCGGTCTCGATCGTCGCGCCGCGGACCAACGCCACGGTGCCGCGCCCGACCACGACCACGGCTTCAGGACTCCCACCCGCGGTCGGCACCATCGTCTTGGTGCCGCGCACGGAGGTGCCGTCGATGGCGACGTCGAGCGCCGTGCAGCCGACCACGCCGGGCTCGTCGACGGCCAGCGTCCAGCGCTCGCCGCCCTCGACCGCGGGCCGTACGTCGATCCCGGCCGCCGCAGCGACCTGGACCGCCGCCAGCTGGGCCACGAGGTGGGTCGGGACGAGGGTCCGGCCGAGCGCCTCGAGCGCCACGGCGACCTCGACCATCCCGGTGCCGACGCCGCCGGCCTCCTCGGGCAGGCCCAGCGCGGAGAAGTCCTCGAGCAGCGCGGGCTCGGCGGCCGTCGCCGTCCACTCGCGCTCGAGGCAGACCCGCGCCTCCTGGCGACCCTTGGCGGCGATCTCGCGGGCGGTCCGCTCGATCTCGATCTGCTCTTCGGTCAGCGTTGCCTTCATGGTTCTCTCCTGGCCTCGCCTGTTACCGGGACCGCGGCAGCGCGAGCACGCGCTCCGCGAGGATCGACTTCTGGACCTCGTCGCTGCCGCCCTCGATCGTGTGGCCGCGCGAGCGCAGGTAGCGGTCGACCACCGCGTGGGCGACCGGGTCGCCGGGCAGTGCCGCCTCGGGACCCAGGATCCGCATCCCCAGGCGGCTCGCGTCCTGGACCACGCCGGCCCAGGTCAGCTTGAGCGACGACGACTCGGGTCCGGGCGCGTGACCGGCGCCGATCTCCGAGACCATCCGCACGCCGCCGATCCGGACCGCCTCGGCGCGAGCCGACAGCCGTCCGATCTCGGCGACGATCTCGGGGTCGTCGGCCAGCCCGCGGGCGCGGGCGGCGGCGATCAGCTCGTCGACGGCCTGGCGGGCCCAGACCCAGAGCACCAGCGACATTCCGCCGCGCTCGAACGAGAGCGTGGTCAGCGCCACGCGCCAGCCGCCGTTCACGTCGCCGAGCACGTCCTCGTCGGGGACGAAGAGGTCGTCG
>JBQGEK010000032.1:0-10196 GCA_052039575.1 Patulibacter sp.
TGCCGCGCGACGCGCCTCGGCCCGCGCTGCAGCTCGATCCGCCGCAGCGGTCGACGGCGGCGCAGGGGCCGGCGCGTTGGCGCTCGGAGCCGGGGTCGTCGCAGCAGCGGGCGGCGGATCGTCGTCGCCACCGCTGCTGATCGCCAGCGCCGCCGCCGCGACCGCCGCGACGGCGACGGTCCCCGCCCCCGCGATCAGCAGCGACTTCGGCGGGCCGGAGGGCGGCGTCAGACCGCCCGCGCCACCACCCCCGCCGGATCCGGCACCGCCGCCGGTCGCGGTCCCGGCCGGGGCCGTCGCCGCGGTCGTCGATCCGCCGCTCGCCGCCTGGCCGACGACCGCCGCGGCCGGCACGCCGAGCACGCCGAAGGGCAGCATGATCGGCGGCACGACCCCAGTGATCCCGCGCAGCCGGCGGACGTAGGCTCGGCAGCCCGAGCAGTCGTTGAGGTGGACGACCGCCAGCTTGTAGCGCTCGCCGTCGGGGTCGAGCACGTTGACCGCATAGGCGGTCATCAGCGACTTCTGGCTCTCGCACCACGCGCCGGTCTCGATCTCGGCGGTCAGCGACCGTACGACCTTCGAGACCTTGTCCATCAGCTTCTCCATCCGCGACGGAGAGACACCCATGATCTGGGCCGCCTCCGGACGGGTGTAGCCGTGGACGTAACAGAGCGCGGCCGCGCGAGCCTCGCGCGCGTCGAGCCGGGACTTCAGCCCCTCGAGGAACTCGCGCAGCTGCTGCGCGTCGTCGAGCTGCGCGTCGACGTCGACCTCGAGGCTGGCCAGGTCGCCCGCGTCGTCGACTTCGGCCCGCTTGCCGGGGTGCAGCTTGCGGTACTCGTCGATCGCCCGGAAGTACGCCACCTGCGTCAGGAACGCACCGGTGTTCTCGATCGTCTCGCCGGCCGACAGCTTGGCGTAGAGCGCGTGCCAGGCCTGGTTGTAGAACGCGTCCAGGTCGGCGCGGTCGAAGTGCACGCCCTGCCCGCGGAGCTTGCCGGCCAGCGCGTTCAGCGTCGTCTGGTGCAGCCGCTCGTAGTCCCGCTCCAGCGTCTTGCGTGCTCGCAGCCCGGCCCGGCGGCCGGACCCGGGCGGCGGCGGCCGGTCACGCTGCTCGGTGCTCATCGCCGTGACGCGGCGCGCGGGATCACCCGCACGACCTGTCGCGGGCTCGCCGTCCGCTTCCACGGCAGGTTGCGGACGGACGGCACGACCATCCGGAACCGATACTGCGCCGGGCGCGTGGTGCGGCGGAACCGATACTGCCACGACACGTTGCCGGACTCCGACGCCTCCACTGAGTCGACGGTGCTCCATCGGCCGTTGACGACCGCCTGGATCAGCACCGTCATCCCGTCGACCGCGTCGCCGGCGCCGGTGATCCTGCCACGCAGCGTCGTGCTGGTGCCATTGCGGACCGCCCGGCTCGGACGGGTCATCCGGACCCGCAGCGGAGCGACGACCGAGACATCCGCCGGCGCACCGGCGTGCGCGGCGTCAGCGGGCTGGACGCGCAACGCGCGCGAGAACGACGACCGCGGGATCGTGAACGTCCCGTCGGCCGCCACCCGGATCCGGGTCAGCCATTCCAGCTCATCCGCCGATCCGCCGACCGGGCTGCGGTAGACGTCCAGCGGCGCGCCCACCGCCGGCGATCCGTCGTCCGCCCAGCGTGCGGTCCCGACGGCCCAGTCGCTGCGCGGCGTCGAGACCTCGTCCGGCAACTCCAGCTCGAGCACCCGCAACGTCGGGATCACCGGCGGAGGCGGCATCGGCGGGGCGGGAGGAGCGGGCGGGGGCGGAGCGGGCGGGTCGGGCACCGGGTGCGACACCACGAACGGCGTGGCTGGCCCGTCGGTGACGTTGCCGGCCGCGTCGACCGCGCGGACCACCGCGTGGTGCTCGCCGTCCGGCAGGCCCGAAGTGTCCACGACGAAGCCGCGGTCGGTCGACGTCGCGCACGGCACGGCCTGCGAGTACGGCTCGACGCAGGTGCCGCCGGTGGGCTGGCTCTGCGCCAGCGCACCGTTGATCAACAGATCGGTCCGGGCGACGCCGCCGCCGTGGTCGGCCACGCTGACCAGCAGGCTGTGCCGCCCGGGAAGGGTGCCCGGGTCGAACAGGGTCCCGACCGCCGGGCCGACGACCGGCGCGACCTGGTCGGCCAGGTCGATCGCGCTGCGGTACAGCGCGACCGAGGCCGCTGGGTCGTCGGTCGCCGCGCAGCTCAGGACGCAGCGGGTCCCGATCGTCACGCCGGGGAAGCTTCCGCTCTGGTCGCCCGTGTCGTTGGCGGGGTCGTCGGGATCGGTCAGCGAGCCGGTGCCGCAGAGCTGCGTCCCGTCGCTGACGAAGCAGCCGTCGCCGAAGCTCTGGATGCCCATCCCGGTCGTCCCCGCCACACCGGCCGAGAACCCGGTGCTGGTCGCCGGAACGATCGCCGCCCGCCACAGGCGGTAGCGCTCGACCGTGGTGCCGGGCGGGGCCGTGAACTGCCAGCCGCTGATGGCCCCGGTGGCCGTATCGCCCTGGCCGAGGGTGGCGCGCATCGCCCCGCCCGTGGCGCAGTCGTCGGTGCGGGTTCCGGTGCTGCCGCTGCCCTGCCAGGCAGTCGTCCCCACCGGGGTCCCGTCAGCCGCTCGGCACGACCAGACGGTGTAGCTGGCCGCTCCGGCGCTCTGCGCCGCGAAGACCGGCGCGATCACGCCGAGCGTCAAGGCCGACGCAATCAGACGGCGGACGGTCCGCGCCCACGATGGCTGGCCTGGTCGGCCGGTCGTACGTATGTCGCCGGGGCGGACGGACAGCATCGTTGCAGTATCTCCTCCGTGGACCCGGGTCGCGCAGGTGGTCCGCCGGCGGTCGCCGTCAGCGTCGACGCGCATCGGCGTCCTCGTCGGCGGTCCGCACGCGGGCCGTGGACGTCGCCCGCGCGACGATGTCCGGGCTGGTCACCGTCAGACGCGGACGTACCGTCGTGCCGGTGGAACGCGCGATGCGCACGGTCAACGTGGTCGACCAACTGCCGTCCGCCTCGATCGTGCCGACGGTCCAGCACGGCCGGGTCGTCGACCGGGTGCGGGCGACGCGACGCTTCGCCTGCTTGCCGCGGACGCTGCGCTCCGCCTCCGGCACCGCGCGCAACGCGGACGGCAGGTTGACGCACGCCCGCACGCGGGCGGCCGTCCCCTCGGTCGGGTTGGTCACGCGCACCCGCAGGGTCAGCCGGTCCCCCTCGCTGCGCACCCCACTTCCGCTCGCCTGCAGGCTGGCGCGGAGCGCCGGCCGCACGAACGACGGCAGCCACGGCTCGACCGGCACCGGCGCGGGTGCCGGCGGCGGTGCAGGAGCCGGCGGCGGCTCGGGCGCGGGAGGCGGCGGCGGAGGCGGCACGAACGGCGGGATCACGATCGGCGGAAGATCGGTGATCGGGCCGGGGTCGACCGGCTCACCGGGTTCCTCACCACCGTTCCCGGGATCGTGCGGCTCGACCAGGACCGAGGTGCCCGTGAAGGTCCCGACCCGCAGGTTGCGGACGTCCTCGAGCTCCTTGGTCCCGGTGGCGTAGCGGCCGGGATCCGCGACGACGTCGATCCCCGCCGTGCAGGCTTCCTGCCCGGACAGGACCGCGCCTCCGAGCGAGATCCGCCGGCCGGCGACGGCGAACCGCGGCGTCGGGCAGTCGGTGACGGCGCGCGAGACCGGCGCGACCTGCAGGCCCTCGGGCAGCACGTCGCTGAACGACCAGGCGGGCTTCGCCCCGAGGTCGCCGGAGTTGCGCACGGTGTAGGTCAGCCGGAACGGCGTCCCCTCGGCCGCGGCCTCGCGGTCGAACGCCTTCTCGACCCGCGGGATCCCGATCAGCCGTAGCTCGATGTTGTCGGCGTAGCCGTTGTGCATCGGTACGACCGCTCGTGTGCCGGTGAGCCGGATCACGACCGACCGCGCTCCGATCGGCACCGCGTGCTCGTCCAGACGGAAGATCGCGCCGCTGACGTTGCCCCGCTCGGTGTTCGTGACCTCGGGCAGCTGCTGTTGCAGGGAGAGCGGCTGGTCGTCGGCGTCGCGCCAGTCGGCGACGGCACCGATCCGGTCGGCTTGGTTCGACGTACCCCCGATGAACGCGGAGAAGCGAGCCCGCACGGTGCCGGTGTCGATCGCCTCGACGTCATCCGGCGCGAGCTGGATCCGCTGCTCGTTGAGCGTGACGTTGGGGTCGGACGGCTGGACGGGGCTGCCGGCGTTGCGCGGGACGAGCACCGACGTCCCGCCGTCGAACGTTCCCCCGCCGATCAGCACCCCCGCCGGGATGATCCCGGTGGGCCCGGTGTAGCCGTACGCCATCAGGCCGAGTCCCTGGACCGCCGTCCACTCGCTTCCGACTGGCTGCTCGGCGTCGCCGTTGACCACCAGGTTGTGGCCGGACATCGCGGAAGCGGAGGTCGGCGCTGCGAGCAGCGCGGCGGCCAGAAACAGCACCGCGACGGACCGGGAGCGCCCGGCCGACGAAGGGATCGATGAGCGGAAGTGCCGCGTCACGGGACCAGCCAGTAGGAAACAGCTCTCGGAAACGCTGTCTACGACGGCGCAAAGACCATACCAATGGCGCGCGGAAGATTTGCAACCTCCCACTGTTGCTATCCACATCGTCTGTGCGGGGAGGGGCGGGTACCCTCGAAACCACCCCTGGGAGCTGGTTACGTGCTCGGCGCCGCTGCGAAGGCCCGACGGTCCGCCAGGGCCCCGTCGAGCACCGCCGCGTGGACCGCTTGGGCGATCTCACCGCCGATCGAGGTCGCCGTGCCGGCGAACGCCACACCGCCGCCAGGAGGTACCGCGATGCAGACCGCGTCGGTGGGCGTCCCGGTCGCGAACCCGGGGCCGTTGCGCGCCGGGATCCCGGCGTCGGCGAGCGCCTGGACCTTGGCCTCCACGACCGTCTGCATCGCGCCGACCAGGGCCGCGTCGTCGAGCGGGACGTCGACCTCGACCAGCAGGTTGATCGTCCCGACCGCGGCCCAGTCGGGCAGCCGGTTGCCGGCAGCGGCGATTCCGCAGCCGACCCCGACCGTCGCGTGGACCGTGACCTCTCCCCGTACGCGGCGCACGACGCGGCCGACATCGACCGCGGTCAGCATGCCGACGGTCGGAGCCGGAGCTCCGGCAGCGTCGGCCCGCGCCTGCAGGTCGGCAGCTGGATCGGTGCGCGCATAGTCGGAATCGACCGTCGCGCACAGCCACGACCGGGCGAACCCCAGCCCACCGCCGAGCACCGCGGAGCTGATCACGCGACGCTCGACCGGTGGTGCGCCGAACGGCACCACCAGCGGCGCGATCGCATCGACGTCGACGACCGGGAACGGGTCGACGGCAACGAGATCCTCGGCGTGGGGCCAGCGAGCGGCTGCCTCGGGCACCCGGGGCAGGGCGTCGCGATGTCGGTCGGCGGTCGACAGGGCCCGAGCATATCCGCCCTACCACCCGACGCTCGCCAGCCTCGCTCGCGCGAATCGGGACCGGGTGGACGCGCTCGCCACACGCGTACACGTCAAGATGGGCGGATGTCCGGGGGTCGCCGCAGCATGAGCGCATCGTCCGCCCGCGTGCTGCTCGCCGTCGGCGTGGCGCTCGCGCTGGCCGACGCATCGATCGTCACGCTCGCGCTGCCCGAGATCCTCCACCAGCTGCGTACCGACGTCGGCGGCGTCGCCGCGGTGATCGGGGTCTACACGGTGGTGCTCGCGGTGGCGGTGCTGGTCGCGCTGCCGCTGCGCAGCCGGGTCGGCAACCGCACGCTGGGAGCGGTCGGGATGCTGGTCTTCGCCGCGGCGAGCGTGGCCTGTGGTCTGGCGGACACGCTGCCGGTCCTGCTGGCGGCGCGCGCGGTCCAGGCGCTCGGGGCGGGCGCCGCCCTGATCGGCGCGTTCGCGCTGCTCCACGACAGCCCGCGGGGCGACGCGTCGGCACCGGTATGGCGGTCGTCGCGGCTGTGGGTGACCGGCGCGATCTTCGGCACCGCGATCGGTCCGGCGCTGGGCGGCGCGCTGACCGAGCTGTTCGACTGGCGCGCGATCTTCCTCGCCCAGGCCCCGATCGCCGCGCTGGCCGGGTTGGCGGCGCTGGTGCCGCTGGGACGGCCAACCCCGGCTTCCGCCGTCGGGGAGCGCGAGGCTCCGCGCGACACCGGCCTGACCGCGCCGTCCCACGCCGCCGACGGCCGCGTCCGCGCGCCGGCCGATCCGGCGTCGACGCAGAGCCATCCGGTCCCTACGCCGCCTTCGGGGAACGCCGCGCGCAGGACCGAGCCGATCCGGCCCACGGCGTCGACCGCCTCCGACGGAGCGCCGGCGGCGACGTCCCGAGCCGACGCCCTGCGTGCCGCGATCGCGTTGGCGCTCGTCTCGGCCGCACTGACCGCGGTCGTCTTCCTGCTGGTGCTGATGCTCGTCGCCGGCTGGGCGATGCAGCCGCTGGCGGCGGCATTGGCCGTCTCGATCCTGCCGGTCGCCGCGATCGTCGGCTACCGGATCCCGGGCAACCCGTGGGTCCGCGCCTGCGCCGGATCGGGGTTGATCGCGGCCGGGATCCTCGCGCTGACGACGCTCGCGACCGACGCGGTCGGGTGGATCGTGCTGCCGCAGCTGCTGGCCGGCGTCGGGATGGGCCTGGCCCTGCCCGCGCTCGCCGGCGAGCTGCTGCCCGAACGGACCCCGCGCGAGGCCGCCGCGCTGCTCTCCTGGCGCCACGTCGGGATCACCGCGGCGTTGCTGATCCTCGCGCCGATCACCGCGACGCAACTGGACAGGACGGTCGACACGGTGCGGATCGAGGTCACCGCACTGGTACTCGACGCGCGGCTGCCGCCCGACGACAAGCTCGCCGCGATCCCGCCCGCGCTGTCGGGCCTCAACCCCGAGAACGCCCGCGGAAGCCTGGAGTCCGGCCTGCGCAAGGAAGCCGGACGGTTCACCGACGACGAGCAGCACGCCGCGACCTACGCCGCGCTGATCGACCGCGCGGACGAGACGCTGATCGCCGCGGTCGACGGGGCCTTCCGACCGGCCTTCCTGATCACCGGCGCCCTGGCGCTGATCGCGACGCTGCTCGTGGTGCCTACGACGGGGGCGGTGCGGCGGGCCGGCGCGGCGGGCCCCGCCGTGGCCGGAACGTCCCCCGGCCGGGGTGCGCTGATCGCGGGCGCCGGCTGCGCCGGCGCGCTGGTGCTCGGCGGAGCTCAGGTCGTGGCGTCCAACGCCACCCGACCCGACCCGGTGGTGATCGCCGACCCCTGCGTCAAGCGCGAGCTGCCGAGCACCGGCGGACTCGGCGGCGTGGTCCAGGACGTCGCGCTGCGCGGACTCGACCGCGCCGCCTGCAACTTCGGGTCCTCGCGCGAGGAGCTGACGATCGGGATCGTCAACGAAACGCAGGCCAAGCGCTACGAGGAGCAGTACGGCACCGATCCCCGGTCCGTGTCCGCACTGCTCAGCGGCGCGACGTCCGGCGGGGGCGGGATCGGCCTCGGGGACATCCTCGAGAACCTGATCAGGTAGCCGGGTCACTCCCGCGCGACGTGGCGACTGGCGTGCAGTTCGCCCGCTTATACCGGGTGAACCGCACACCAGTGCCGACGAGTACCCGCCTCAGCGCGGCGTGACGAGGCCCCGCAGGTGCGGGGTGCCCTTGGCGGCGTCGCGCAGCGCGAAGCCGATCCGGCCGTCGTCGGCCTTGGCGTTCCCGAACAGCGCCTTCGACGGCAGCAGCACCGGCCGCTGGAACCGCACCTCCACCGTGTACGCGTCCGGCAGCTGGCCGGCGATCGACCCCAGCGCGTGGGCCTTCGTCCACATCCCGTGGGCGATCGCCCGCGGGAACCCGAGCAGCTTCGCCGACAGCGGGTGCAGGTGGATCGGGTTGATGTCGCCCGAGACCCGGGCGTAGCGTCGGCCGATGTCACCGCCGATCGTCCACGGCGTCGTCGGGTCGACCTCGATCGCGTCGATCGGATCGGGTGCGTCGTCCTTCTCGCTCGCGCTGCCCGCCGCGGAAGCGCCCTCGACCGTGGATGGGGATCCCCTTCTGAAGATCGTCGCCAGCCCCTCCCAGACCAGCTCGTCCCCGACCCGGTACTCGGTCGTCAGCTCGAACGTCCGACCCTTGGGGTGCGGCTGCAGATTGCCGGCCCGCACTGCGACCGACAGCTCCTCACGAGCATCGATCGGCCGGTGCTGGACGATCCGGTTGCGCACGTGGACCAGGCCGATCGCGGGGACCGGGAACTCCCCCGACGTCATCAGCGCCATGTGCAGCGGCACCGCCAGCGCGAAGGGGTACGTCACCGGCAGCGTGGTCGCGTCCGGGAAGCCGCAGACCGTCCGGTAGCCCGCCAGCTTGCCGTCGTCGATCCGAACCGTCGGTACGACCAGCTCGACGTCGGGGATGGCCTTCGACGTCCCGGCGACGAACGGCAGCTTCGACGCGCCGGGGATCATCGGCAGGGCCGCCCGGGCGTAGAGCCCGACCGCGTTGGGGGTGGACTCGAGCTGGCGTGTCGTCATCGGGGGTTCCTGGGAGGCGTTGGGGAAGGGGCGGCGGTCGACCGGTCGAGGTTCGACACGTCCAACGTGCTCGACCTCGACCGCGTGGGTTCAGGCCCCGATCAGGCCCTGGCCGCAGACGCGGACCGTGTTGCCGTTGACCGCACCCGACCCGGGGCTCGCGTACCAGGCGATCGTCTCGGCGACGTCGACCGGCAGGCCGCCCTGGCCGAGGCTCGCCAACCGTCGGCCGGCCTCGCGGATCCCGAACGGGATCGCGGCGGTCATCTTGGTCTCGATGAATCCCGGGGCCACCGCGTTGATCGTGTGCCCCGCGGCCGCCGCCTCGTCGCGCAGCGCGTCGACGAAGCCGATCACGCCGGCCTTCGACGTCGCGTAGTTGGTCTGCCCGTTGTTGCCGGCGATGCCCGCGATCGACGACACGCCGATGATCCGGCCGCCGCGGTGCAGGACCTTCTGCTTGATCAACTCGGCGGTGATCCGCTCGGGCGCGATCAGGTTGACCGCGATCACCTGGTCCCAGAGCTCGGGCTTCATGTTCGCCAGGCGCTTGTCGCGCGTGATCCCGGCGTTGTGGACGACGATGTCGACCCCGCCGTGCTCCTTCTTCAGCTGCGCGGCGAGCTGCTTCGGCGCGTCCTCGGCGGTCACGTCGAAGGTGATCGCCGAACCGCCGATCCGGTCGGTGACCCGCTTCAGATCGTCCGCGAGCGGCTCGATGTCGAGGCCGACGACGTGCGCACCGTCGCGAGCGAGCGTCTCGGCGATCGCCTCGCCGATCCCCCGCGAGGCCCCGGTGACCAGGGCGACCTTGCCCGCCAGCGGCTGGTTCCAGTCGAGTTCCGGCTTGGCGGTCGGGCCGGCGCCGACGCCAATCCGCACGACCTGGCCCGACACGAAGGCCGACTTCGCCGAGAGCAAGAACCGCAACGTGGATTCGATCTGGTCCTCGGCGCCCTCAGCGACGTAGACCAGCTGCGACGTCGAGCCCTTGCCGAGCTCCTTGCCCGTCGATCGGGTGAAGCCCTCCAGCGCTCGCTGCGCTACGCGCGCACCGCCCTCCAGCGCCTCCGGCGGGGTGCCGAGCACGACCAGCCGTCCCGACGGGGCGAGCTTGCGGGCGACCGGGTGGAAGAAGTCGTAGAGCGCCTTCAGCCCGGCGGCGTCCGTGATCCCGGTCGCGTCGAAGACCAAGCCGTGGAACCGCTGGTCGCCCGCGGTCTCGGGGTTGAAGATCTTGGCGCTGATTCCGGCGTCGGCCGCCGCGGACCGCAGCGACTCGTCCTCCGCGGCCCAGGTCTCGGCGCCGACCGACGCGAGCACGCCGAGCGTTGCCTCGGCGAGCCGGCCGCCCGGGGCCTGGCCGAACAGCACGGCGCCGCTGGCCACCGGCTGACCGGGCCGGTAGCGCTTGAGCACCGGCGGCTGGGGCAGGCCCAGCTTCGGCGCGACCTGGCGGCCGAGCAGGCTGTTGGCGAACTTGAGGTAGCGATCAGACATATCGGTTCTCGTTCCCGTTCCCGTTCCCGTTCCGTTGATCAACGCTCGACGATTGCCACGACGGGCGGGTGGGCATCGATAGGGGTCATGGCGTCGTTCTCCATCGTTGATCAACGCTCCACGATTGCCACGACG
>JBQGEK010000033.1:0-14122 GCA_052039575.1 Patulibacter sp.
GGATCCATGGTGGGTTCGGGTTCTCGAAGGAGTACGAGATCGAGCGGATCTACCGTGATGCGCCGTTGCTGTTGATCGGCGAGGGCACCAGCGATATCCAGCGGATGGGGATCGCCAAGGGCCTGCTCAAGCGCTTCGCGCTGTAATCAAGCGCCCTGGCCGCTGAGCGTCAGCACCAGCGATCGTGGACCGCCGCGGTCGCGGTGCTCGGCGAGCATGATCCCCTGCCAGGTCCCGAGCGCCAGCTGACCGTCGGTCACCGGGATCGTCAGGTCGGGACCGAGCAGCGCCGTCTTGACGTGCGCGGGCATGTCGTCCGGGCCCTCGTCGACGTGGGTCCACGCGCCGTCCTCGGGGACCGCGGTGTCCAGCCAGCGGCGCAGGTCGGTCCGCACGTCCGGGCTGGCGTTCTCGTTGAGCGTCAGCGCCGCCGAGGTATGCCGGCAGAAGACGTGCAGCAGACCGACGGCGACCGACCGCAGTTCCGGCAGGGCGCCGACCACCTCGTCGGTGACCAGGTGCAGCCCTCGCGAGCGCGGCGAGAGACGGACGGTGCGCTGGACCCAGATCACCCGATCCATCCTGGCAGGCCGGTCCGGGGGTGACCGTTCGCGGGTGATCCGAGCCTCGCGCACCCCGCTTTCGGCGGGATGACGGCGTGAGGACTCTCGTCACACGTGCACTCCGTGCCGTAGCGTCGTGCGGAACTCAGCCCTCCGCGCCGACGGTGCGGATCACCGCTCGGAGACGCCATGTCGACTGCCGTACCGCCTGCGGGCACCCGGTCCGCCGAGAGCCACCGATCGCGCACCAGCTCGGGGGCGGTCACCGGCGGCCCGGGGATACGACGGCGCAAGCATCCCGATCCGGTGCGTGTCGAGGGTGGCGTGGCCGCGGTCCTCGCGCCGCTGGTCGGACGGATGTTCGGACGGCTCGGCAAGCCGCTGCCGCTCAACGTGCGGTTCTGGGACGGCAGTCTGCTGCCGGCCGGCGATCCCGCGGCTCCGACGGTGATCGTGCGTGCGCCCGAGGCGCTGACCCACGTGCTGCGCCGGCCCGGCGAGCTGGGGATCAGCCGTCCGTGGGTGCTCGGCCTGATCGACCTCGACGGCGAGATCGAGGAGGCGCTGCGTCGGGGGCAGGACGCGCGCGGACTGCGGTTCACCGCCCGCGACAAGCTCGATGCGCTGCGGGCCGCGGTGCGCATCGGCGCGCTGCGCCCGGCACCGCTGCCGGAGGCCGAGGCGAAGGTCCACGGGCGGCGCCACCACGCCGACCGCGATGCCGAGTCGGTCCAGTACCACTACGACATCTCCAACGCCTTCTACCGGCTCGTGCTCGGGCCGACGATGGTCTACTCGTGCGCCTACTGGGACGGCACCGACGGCGACACGCTGGAGCGGGCTCAGGAGCGCAAGCTCGACCTGATCTGCCGCAAGCTGCGGCTGCAGCCCGGCGAGCGGTTCCTCGACGTCGGATGCGGCTGGGGCGGTCTGGTGCTGCACGCGGCGCAGCACTACGGCGTGCAGGCGGTCGGCATCACGGCGTCGAAGGAGCAGGCGGCGCTCGCGCGCGAGCGGGTCCGCGACGCCGGGCTCGAAGACCGGATCGAGATCCGGATCCAGGACTACCGCGCCGTCTCCGACGGACCGTTCGACAAGATCGCCTCGGTCGGGATGTACGAGCACGTCGGCGAGCGGGCCCTGCCGACCTACGCTCGACAGCTGCACGACCTGCTGCGGCCCGGCGGGATGCTGCTGAATCACGGGATCACGCGGCTGCACGACGGCAAGCAGCGGCAGGCGTCGTTCACCGACCGCTACGTCTTCCCGGACGGCGAGCTGCACCGGGTCGCGGTCGTCGCGGACGTGCTCGAGTCGGCGGGGTTCGAGGTCCGCGACGTCGAGTCGCTGCGCGAGCACTATGCGCGCACGCTGCGGGCGTGGAGTCGCAACCTGGCCGACGGGCGCGCCGAGGCGCTGGCCGAAGTCGGGTTCCAGCGCGAGCGGGTCTGGCGGCTCTACATGGCGTCGGCCGCGGTGCTCTTTGACGTCGGGCACATCTCGATCGTGCAGACGCTGGCCGTGCGACCGGGCGCGCCGCACGGGCTGCCCGCAACGCGGGGGCAGTGGCTCGACGGCGCGACATAGCGCTGCTCGGCGAGTTCGTGCCGATGATCGGAGCGGACTCGCCAAGCACCGCGTCGCTGCGTCCGCCGTCCGGCGGGAAAACGCGCCCCCGGCGTCGGCAGCGGACCGGCGACGAGGTACCGTCGTCGTTCGATGCCCGCGATTCCCCCGGACGCCCCTGACGCCGACCGCCGCGCGCGGGCTCGGGCCGCCGTGTCCGGTGTGGCCCGTGTCACCCCGGTCGTGCACTCCGAGGGCCTGAGTGCTCGCCACGGCGCTCCGGTCGTGCTCAAGGCCGAGTCGCTCCAGCGGACCGGGGCGTTCAAGTTCCGCGGGGCGTTGGCGAAGCTGGCCGCGCTCGGGGCGGACGCCGACCGCGGCGTGGTCGCGGGCAGCGCCGGCAACCACGCGCGCGGCGTGGCGCTGGCCGCCAGCTCCCGCGGGGTACCGGCGGTCGTCTTCATGCCCGAGGGCGCGCCGATCGCGAAGGTCGAAGCCTGCCTGGCGCTGGGGGCGAGCGTCGAGCTGGTCGACGGTGCGGTCGAGGAGTCGGTGCGCGCGGCGCGGGAGCACGCGACCGAGCACCGGATGGCGTTCATCCACCCGTTCGACGACCTCGACATCATCGCGGGCCAGGGCACGATCGGCGAGGAGCTGCTCGCGCAGGTGCCGGACATGGTCCAGGTCGTGGTGCCGGTCGGTGGCGGTGGGCTGATCAGCGGGATCGCCACCGCGATCAAGGCGGTGCGGCCCGAGGTCCGGATCGTCGGGGTCCGGGCAGCGGCCCGCGGCGCCCTGTCGCCGGCGCGCAGCAGCGAGTCCCCGCTGTCGTCGTTCGGCGACGAGCAGCGGCGGGTCGCCGAGGCGTCGGGCGTCGCGACGACGATCGCCGACGGCATCGCGGTCAAGCACCCGGGGGAGCTGACCGGGTCGCTGGTCGGGACCCTGGTCGACGAGCTGGTCGCGGTCGACGAGGACGCGATCGCCGAGGCGATGATCCTGCTGCTCGACCGGGTCAACATGGTGGCCGAGGGAGCCGGCGCGGTCGGGCTGGCAGCGATCCTGCGCGACCTGGTCCCGCCGCCCACCTCGGGCAGCACCGTGCTGGTGCTGTCCGGCGGGAACGTCGACACGAACCTGTTGGCGCAACTGGCGCGCCGCCACGAGACGCTGGTCGGCCGGCGGCTCAACCTGACGACGCTGATCGCGGACCGGCCCGGCGGGCTCGCCACGCTGGCGGGCGTGATCGCCGGCGCGGGGGCCAACATCGTCGAGGTCCACCACGTCCGTGAGGGCGTCGATCTGCACGTCGGCGACACGACGGTGCGACTGAGCCTGGAGACCCGTGGCCCGCAACACGCGGCCGACGTGATCGCGGCGATCGCGGCGGCGGGGTTCCCGGTCGAGCGAACGGAGAGAAGGAACGATGCCTGAGCTGTACGTCCTGCGGGTCTTCTGCGACGAGCGAGGCGACCACGGCAATCCACTCGGGGTCGTGCTCGACGGCGCGGCGGTGCCGCGCGCCGAACGGCAGCAGGTCGCGGCGACGCTCGGGTTCTCCGAGACCGTCTTCGTCGACGACCGGGCGACCGCGGAGCTGCAGATCTTCACGCCGAAGGTCGAGCTGCCGTTGGCGGGGCATCCGCTGGTCGGCACGTCGTGGCTGCTGCGGCGCGAAGCCGCCGACGGGGCCGAGGTCACGGAGCTGCGCCCACCGGCCGGCGCGGTGCCGACCGGCGGCGACGCGGTGTCGGCGTGGATCGAGGCGGACCCCGCCGATGCTCCGCCGTTCGTGGTGCGCGAGCTGGGCTCGGCAGCCGAGGTCGAGGCGCTCGAGGTCCCCCGGGGTCCGGACGTCCACGAGGACGTCTGGGCGTGGATCGACGCGGAGCGCACGACGGTCCGCTGCCGGGTCTTCGCCGACGGCGTGGGGGTGCCCGAGGACGAAGCGACCGGGTCGGCGGCGCTGCGGCTGATCGCGGCGGTCGACCGTCCGGTGGCGATCCGGCAGGGCGTCGGATCGTTGATCGAGGGACGCCCGGTCGCGGGCGGCCGGGCGCGGGTCGGCGGCCGGGTCGTGCTCGACCGGCAGAGCGACCTGGACGGCGTGCTGCGCGAGCGCCGCTGAGCGTGGACCTCCAATCGCCCTCGCGTTGAGCGGCGATGACGCGGAGTCGATTCAGGGTTCTCCGGACGACGTTCTCGGCAGCGGTGTCGCGCGGCTGACTCGCGGAGTCGATTCGGGGCGGCGGCGAGCCATCAGGACGTCAGACAGCAGACATCTGATGACTCGCTAGTATGGAAGCCATGTCCCTGTCACCCGTAGGCCGCGGCTCGCTCAGCGAGCTCGCCGTCCAGCAGCTCCGCGGGCAGCTCGCGACCGGCGCCTGGCCGGTCGGCACGCGGCTGCCGGCCGAAGCTGTGCTGGCCGAGCAGCTGGGGATTGGGCGCTCGACCGTCCGCGAGGCGGTGCGGGTGCTGGTCCACGACGGACAGCTCGAGACCCGCCAGGGCTCGGGGACCTTCGTTCGCGCGCTGACCCCTGCTCCCGAGTGGGAGCCGCGGATGCGCCAGGCCGCGGTGCTCGACGCCTACGAGGTCCGCGAGGCGCTCGAGGTCCAGGCCGCCCGGCTGGCCGCCGAACGGCGCAGCGACGAGGACGCCGACCGGATCGACGCCGCGCTCGCCGAGCGCGAGCTGCGTCGGTCCGAGGGGGCGATCGAGCCGTTCGTCGACGCCGATCTGGCGTTCCACAGCGCGATCGTCGCGGCCGCCCGCAACGAGCTGCTGCAGGACATGTTCGCCTCGTTCCTGACGGTGCTGCGCGCCGCGCTGGTCGAGGTGGTCCGCGACGTCGTGCTCGACGACGTCGATTCGCGACAGGCCCACGCCGACCTGGCGCGGGCGATCCGGGACCGCGATCCCGCGGCCGCGATGGCCGCGACCCACGCCAACATCACCGTCACCGGCGGGCCGCTCGGCCACGTCGATGTCCCCAATACCACCCAAAGGAGCAGCCGGTCATGACGACTTCACGCAACCCCTCCGCGGCCGGCACGCTTCCCGAGGGTCAGCCGGCCTGGAACCCGCAGCGGACCAGCTCGATGCCGTCGCATCGCTACCTGCCGTTCCACCAGCGCGTACCGTTCGAGCTGCCCGACCGGACCTGGCCGGACCAGCGAATCGAGCGCGCGCCGCTGTGGGCCGCGGTCGACCTGCGGGACGGCAACCAGTCGCTGATCGACCCGATGGACTCGGTCCGCAAGCGGCGGATGTTCGACCTGCTGGTCTCGATGGGGATCAAGGAGATCGAGGTCGGGTTCCCGGCGTCGGGCGACACCGACTTCAACTTCGTCCGCCAGCTGATCGAGGAGGACGCGATCCCCGAGGACGTGCGGATCGCGGTCCTGACCCAGGCACGCCCCGAGCTGATCGAACGGACCTTCGAGTCGCTGCAGGGCGCCCACAGCGCGCTGGTCCACCTCTACACGTCGACCCCGAAGCAGTTCCGCGAGGACGTCTTCGGGATCGACGTCGACGGTCTGCGCGACCTGGTGATCGCGGGGGCGCAGGACGTGCTGCGCGGCGCCGAGACGATCCCGGACACCGACGTCCGGTTCCAGTTCTCGCCCGAGACCTTCGTGCTGACCGAGCCCGAGGTCGCGCTGAGCATCTGCGCGACGGTGATCGACGTCTGGCAGCCGACGGAGGAACGGCCGATCGTCCTCAACCTGCCGTCGACGGTCGAGGTCGCGACGCCCAACGTCTACGCCGACCAGATCGAGTGGATGCACCGCAACCTGCCGCGGCGCGAGGCGATCATCCTCTCGATCCACCCGCACAACGACCGCGGCACCGGGATCGCGTCGACCGAGCTCGCGCTGATGGCCGGGGCGGACCGCGTCGAAGGCTGCCTGTTCGGCAACGGCGAGCGGACCGGCAACGCCGACCTGGTCACGTTGGCGCTCAACCTGCACACGCAGGGCGTCGACCCGCAGCTGGAGTTCGGCGACATCAACGGGATCCGCGACGTCGTCGAGTTCTGCAACCAGCTGCGGATCCCGGAGCGCCACCCGTACGTCGGCGAGCTGGTCTTCACGTCGTTCTCGGGATCGCACCAGGACGCGATCAACAAGGTCTTCGCCAAGCGCGAGGCCGTTGCCGAGGCGACCGACACCCCGGTCGACGAGCTGCCGTGGGAGGTCCCGTACCTGCCGATCGACCCGCACGACGTGGGGCGGACCTACGAGGCCGTGATCCGCGTCAACAGCCAGTCCGGCAAGGGCGGGATGGCCTACCTGCTGAAGACCGAGCACGGGCTCGACGCCCCGAAGCGGATGCAGGCCGAGTTCTCGCGGATCGTCCAGGCCTACACCGACACGCACGGCGGCGAGGTCACGCCCGACCGGCTGTGGACACTCTTCTCGGACGAGTACCTGCCGGGCACCGGGTCGCCGTGGGGTCGGTTCCGGGTCTGGGAGCACCAGACGGCGTCGCAGCCCGACGGTCGCGACCGGCTGAACGTCCAGCTCGACGTCGACGGCAAGCCGCATCGCCTGGAGGGCATCGGCAACGGCCCGATCGACGCCTTCGTCAACGCGCTCGAGGCGTTCTCGATCGTCGTGACGGTCAAGGACTACGCCGAGCACGCGCTCGGTGCCGGCGGCGACGCCCGCGCCGCGGCCTACGTCGAGTGCGAGATCGACGGCACCATCTACTGGGGCGTCGGGATCCACCCGAACATCGTCCGCGCCTCGCTCGACGCGATCGTCAGCGCGGTCAACCGGTCGCAGCGCGACCGGGCGTAGCGGCCTTCGCGAGACTGGTGTGCAGTTGACCCGCTATTAGCGGGCGAACTGCACATCAGTGCGGTCAAGGACGCCCGATCGCTCCTTCCCGCGTCAGGATCCGCCTCAGGATCGCCAAGGATCCGGCGTACGTGGCATCCATCCCGAAGAAGCTCAGGCCGCGGGCGCCGAGCGTGCGGGCCTGGGTGTAGGGGGTGTCCGAGGCGTAGTGGATCACGCCGAAGTCGACCGCCGGGCGGGCCAGGCTGATCGCCTCGCCGACCGGGTGGCGGTCGGCGTCGCTCAGCTCGTGGACGGCGGCGCAGTAGGGGCCGGCCTCCATCTCGACCACCGTGTAGGCCTCGCGGTAGTAGAAGTCCAGGTGGTCGCGGTTCTGCAGGAAGGTCGAGCGGACGGTGACCGCCTTCTGGTTGTCCAGTCCGGTGCCGTACCGCAGGTCGGGCTGCAGGTCCTCGTCGGTGAACGCGTTGTCGATCCAGTAGGAGGTGCGGGTCCGCTCGTCGTGGACGACGCCCGAGATCATCACGTCGCCGACGTCGGCGTTGAGCGTCGCCGCCTTGCCGAGCACGTAGACCCCGCGCAGCCGCGCCACGTCGACGGTGATCTCGCGCAGGATGTTGTAGGCCGACGCCCCGAGCGGATAGTCGATGTTCACGATCACCGCGTCGCTCTTCGCAAGCGCGTCGGCGTCGAGCGCGCCGACGCGCGGGTCGACGCCGGCCGGGTCGATCCGGTCGAGCGGGATCACCTGGGCCGGCACGCGGAGCGCACCTCCGGGGAGCAGATCGAGCACGCCGGCCTGGCGCTCGGCGGCGATCCGCGCGTCCGGGTCGCGCTCGAACGCGCCGCGCGCGGCGAAGTAGAGCAGGTTCTCCATCGAGCCTCCGCTGCGTCCGTCGCGGATCCGCTCGAGCTCCAGCCGCAGGTCGTCGGGGCCGTGCCGCTCGACGTCGCGCAGCAGCTCGCCCTCGCGCTCGCGGGCGATTCCGGTCATCAGGTTGACCATCGCGTGGGCGTTCGACGACACGAAGTACATCGGCCGCTCGTGCAGCGCCTCGGTGACCATCGCGCCGCGGACCGGGCGCCACCAGTTGCGGGTCAGCCGCGCGTAGCCGACGTAGTTCATGCCGAGCGAGCGGACCCGCAGGTCGCAGCGCCGGCCGGGCAGCATCCCGCTCAGCCGGGCGGCGAACCGCTCGCCCCACGACTCTCGCAGCCGCTGCCAGTCGTCGACGGTGCCGCCGATCGCCCGGGCCAGGCTCTCCGGATCGGTCGACGGTTCGGCTTCACCGCAGCCGCGCAACCGCGCGCGGATCTTGTTCCACTCGATCTGGAACGCGACGACGGTCGGGATCAGGTCGTCGACGTCCGACGACGACGCCAGCAGTACCGCGAGCACGCCGTCGCCGACGTGCCACAGCCGCCGGCGGGCGGGGGACTCCGCCTGAGGCCAGTCCGCCAGGTCGAAGCCGGCGTCGCCGAACTGTCGCTGCTCCTGGCCGAGCACGATCAGCCGGGCCTCGGCGATCTCGTCCGGCAGCCGGCGTACCGCGTAGAGGAACGCGCCGAGGTCGAGCTCGTCGTCGGCCGCCAACGGGTGCAGACTGGAGTTCATCGCGACGTGCGACGGCTCGAGGACCTTCACCCGGGTCTCGCCGCTGGAGCGCAGCAGCGTGGTGTAGGTGCGGTGGTAGAGCTGGACGTCGTCCGACAGCCCGGACCTGCGGTCCGCTCCGCCGCTGGAGGCCGTCTCCCATGCGCGCTCCGCCATGAGCGGAGTCTGACGCACGAGGGTGCCGGACCGGTGGCGATCCCGCGTCAGTCGTCCTCGGGCGGCCAGCGCTGCTCGAACGAGCACCACCAGGTGGTCCGGCCGCCGACGGTGGCGCGGACCATCTCGGCGCCGCAGCGCGGGCAGTGCTCGCCCTTCTTGCGGTGCTCGATCACGTCGCCCATGTGGACGCCGCCGCGGACCATCGCCTCGTTGGTGCAGGCGTGGACGATCCCGTGGAGCTCGCGCAGCTCGTCCTCGGAGAGGTCGTTCGCCGGGCGCAGCGGCGGCTGCGACGCCTGCCACAGCACCTCGTCGCAGAGCAGGTTGCCGATCCCGGCGATCGTCGACTGGTCCATCAGCCGCGGTTTGAGAGGAGCCCCGCCCCGCCCCGCGCCGCGACCGACCCGCGCGACGAACGTGTCGGCGTCGATCAGCAGCGCGTCCGGACCGAGTCCCGAGAGGTCGGGGTTCAGCCGGACCCGGCCGAGCCGGCGCTTGTCGAACAGCACCAGCCGTCCGCCGTCGTCGAGCTCGATCGTGAACCGGCTCCAGCTGTCCTCGCCGGGGATGCCGTTGGGGGTGGGGCGGGATCCGTTTCTGACCGGCATCGACCAGTCGGTTCGTTCGCGGGCGGTCAGCGGCTCGCCGGCGGTGTCGGGCAGACCGGCCGCCGCGGCGACGGCGGTGTCCAGCCGGGTCACCGACCAGTGGGCATCGGCGAGCTTGCTCCCGCTCACGTCCGACTCGCCGCCGGGCGAGAGCTCGGCCGACTCGTGGTCGGGGCCGTCGCCCTCGGGCGCCAGGCCGACCAGCCGCCCGGCCATCCCCAGGTGCAGCCCCAGCCGCAGCCCGTCGTCGAGCACCAGCCACATCGACTTGCCGATCCGCTCGGCCGATTCGACGCGGCGGCCGATCAGCGCCTTCGAGATCTCGCCCGGGGGGTGAGGGCGGCAGACCCACTCGTCGGCGTCGTCGGCGTCGACGATCGTGCGGCCGACCGTCCAGCGCTCGGCGAGGGCGCGGGCGGCTTCGACCTCAGGCAACTCAGGCACGACCCGCAGGCTACGTGAGCGTCACGAGGCCGTGTCGGCTCGCCGTGGGAACCGCGAGAACTCGCGCCGAGCTTGCGCGGGTAGCGGTCGCCGGTAGGGTTCATCCATGTCGAACCGTGACTCCCGGACGGCGGTGGAGACCGCGCTCAAGCAGCTGCTCGAGCACGTGCCCGCCCTCAAGCCGCTGAAGCTGATCGCTGCGGCCGAGGTCCAGGGAGGGCGCGACGTCCAACTGATCCGCGTCGAGATGCCGGGTCCGAAGGTCACCAAGGCGCTTGCTCCGGACGCGCGCGTGACGCTGACGATCCGCCGCGACCTGCTCAACGAGATGATCGAGCTGAACGACCTGCAGGCGTGGATCCGGGCCTGGGACCACGGGAAGTTCCGGGCGACCGGAGTGCAGGAGTACCTGAAGCTGATCGGCCAGGTGATCGAGAAGACCGCGGCGAAGCAGAAGGCGATCGCCGCGCAGCGGAACGGCTGACCGGCGTCGCGTCGCGCGGGGCTGATGCGGGTCGACCGTGCCTGGGAGGCGTCGTCCGCACGAGCTCGAGCGCGGTGGGGAGGCTGGAGCCTCCCCACAGCGACGGACTACAGGGTGCTGATCGCGGCGTTGAGCGTGCCGCTGGGCCGCATCACGTCGTCGGTCTTCGCCCGGTCGACGGAGTAGTAGCCGCCGAGGTCGACCTCGACGCCCTGGGCCCCGTTGAGCTCGCCGATGATCGCGTCCTGCTCGGCGTTGAGCTTCTCGGCCAGCGGGGCGAACCGCTTGGCCAGCTCGGCGTCGTCGGTCTGGGCCGCCAGCGCCTGGGCCCAGTAGAGCGCCAGGTAGAAGTGGCTGCCGCGGGTGTCGCGCTCGCCGGCCTTGCGCAGCGGGCCCATGCCGTTGTCGAGGAAGGTGCCGGTCGCCTCGTCCAGCGTGCGGCCGAGGATCCCCGCGCCGCCGTTGCCGGTCTTGTCCGACAGGAACTCCAGCGAGACCGCCAGCGCCAGGTACTCGCCGAGCGAGTCCCACCGCAGGTGGTTCTCCTTGACCAGCTGCTGGACGTGCTTCGGGGCCGAGCCGCCGGCGCCGGTCTCGAACAGGCCGCCGCCCTGCATCAGCGGGACGATCGAGAGCATCTTCGCGCTCGTGCCGAGCTCGAGGATCGGGAACAGGTCGGTGAGGTAGTCACGCAAGACGTTGCCCGTGACCGAGATCGTGTTCTCGCCGTTCTTCGCGCGCTGCAGCGTGTAGCGCGTGGCGTCGGCGACGTTCTTGATCTCGATCGTCAGGCCGTCGGTGTCGAGCTTCGCCAGCTCGTCGTGGACCTTGACCAGCAGCTCGGCGTCGTGGGCGCGGGTCTCGTCCAGCCAGAAGACCGCCGGCCAGCCGGTCGCGCGGGCGCGGTCGACGGCCAGACGGACCCAGTCGCGGACCGGCGCGTCCTTGGTCTGGCAGGCGCGCCAGATGTCGCCCGCCTCGACGGCGTGCTCGATCAAGGTCGCGCCAGAACGATCGACGATCCGGATCGTGCCCGCCGCGGCGGCCTCGAACGTCTTGTCGTGCGAGCCGTACTCCTCGGCCTTCTGCGCCATCAGGCCGACGTTCGGCGTCGTGCCCATCGTCGCCGGGTCGAACGCGCCGTTCTCCCGGCAGAAGTCGACGGTCTCGGCGTAGAGCGCGGCGTATGACGAGTCGGGGATCACGAACTTCGTGTCCTGCTGCTCGTCGTTGGCGTTCCACATCTGCCCCGACGTGCGGATCGCGGCGGGCATCGACGCATCGATGATCACGTCGCTGGGAACGTGCAGGTTGGTGATGCCCTTGTCCGAGTCGACCATCGCGACGGCCGGACCGGACTCGTAGGCGGCGGTGATCGCGGCGTTGATCTCGTCGCGCTGCGCGGCGGGGAGCTGCTCGATCGCACTCAGGACGCTGCCGAGACCGTCGTTCGGGTCGGCGCCGACCGAGGTCAGCGCGTCGCCGTACTGCGCGAACACGTCGGCGAAGTAGGCCCGCACGGCGTGGCCGAAGATGATCGGGTCGGAGACCTTCATCATCGTCGCCTTCAGGTGGACCGAGAACAGCACGCCCTCGGCCTTGGCGGCGGCGACCTGCTCGGCCAGGAAAGCATCCAGCGCGGCCTTGCGCATCACCGTGCCGTCGACGACCTCGCCGGCCAGCACCGGGGTCGACGGCTTGAGCACGGTGACCGTGCCGTCGGCGGCGACGTGCTCGATCCGCAGGTCGTCGTCCTGGCCGATCGTCACCGACTGCTCGTTCGAGCGGAAGTCGTCCTGGCCCATCGTGACGACGCGCGACTTCGAATCCGGCGACCAGGCACCCATCCGGTGCGGGTTCTTCTGCGCGTAGCGCTTGACCGACTGCGGGGCGCGACGGTCGGAGTTGCCCTCACGGAGCACCGGGTTGACGGCGCTGCCCTTGACGGCGTCGTAGGCGGCCCGGGCGGCGCGCTCGGCGTCGGTCTGCGGGTCCTCGGGGTAGTCCGGGATCGCGTAGCCGTCGTCCTGCTGCTCCTTGATCGCGGCCTTCAGCTGCGGGATCGAGGCGCTGATGTTCGGCAGCTTGATGATGTTCGCGTCCGGCGTCTTGGCCAGCTCGCCCAGCTCGGCGAGCGCGTCCGGCACGCGCTGCTCGGCGGTCAGGAGGTCCGGGAACTGCGCCAGGATCCGCCCGGCGAGCGAGATGTCGCGCGTCTCGACCTCGACCCCGGCGGCGCCGGCGAACGCCTCGATGATCGGGAGGAACGAGTGGGTGGCGAGGGCCGGGGCCTCGTCCGTGTAGGTGTAGATGACCTTCATGTGCTGGTGGCCTGTTTCGCTCGTGGTCGCGGGGACGGCGAGGTTCCGACTGGCCGTGCGGGCCGACGGCTCGCACGCATCAGGGGAACCAGCGACGGGATCACCCGTCGACTCACACGCTAGCGCGATGCGGCGCCGTTCGCGGTGCGACGGGTGGTACGGGTGGTGAGCATCGTGTGAACGCCCGCTGCGACTGGGCTTTAGGCTCAGCCCATGCAGATCGACGAGCACCACGGCCTCCGCGTCCACCGGCTCGACGCGTGTGGCGAGCCGTGGACGACCAACCACGCCACGACCGATCTGATCGGCGCGGCGATGTACGACCGCGTCGACCTGCTCGTCGTGCCGGTCGAGCGCGTCGATCCGGCGTTCTTCGACCTCTCCACGGGGATCGCCGGGGAGCTGCTGCAGAGGGCGACCAACTACAGGGTGCGGCTGGCGGTCGTCGGTGACGTCACGCGGTGGACCGCGGAGAGCGCGTCGCTGCGCGCGTTCGTCGAGGAGACGCAACGGGGCGGGCACCTGTGGTTCGCGCCCGACGACGCGGCGCTCGACGCGCGGCTGGAGGCGGCAGCCGCCTGACCGAGCGACGAGCCGGGCGCGACCGGTCGAGGTTCGACACGTTGGACGTGTTCAACCTCGACCGGTCACGCGACGGGGCCACGAACGGCGGCGCGGGCCGCCGGACAGCTGTGGCTCAGGCGGCGTAGCCGGCGGCGCGGCCCTGGCCGGCGATCCGCTCGGCCATCTTGCGGTTGGCCTCGTCGACCATCTCGCCCTCGAAGATCGCCGCACCGGCCCCGGCTGCGGTCGCCTCGTCGTATGCCGTGAGCATCGCCTCGGCCTTCTCCCACTGCTCGCGCGTGGGGGTGAAGATCTCGTTGATCGCCTCGATCTGACCGGGGTGGATCGTCCACTTGCCGTCGATCCCGAGCGCGCGGACCAACTGGGTCCGCTCGCGCAGCCCGTCGAGGTCCTTGAACGCGGCGTACGGGCCGTCGATCGCCTGGATACCGGCGGCGCGGGCGGCGACGACGAGGCGGGTGTAGTGGTAGTTCAGGTGGTCGCCGGGGTAGCCCTCGGGCGCGCCGCCGATCTGGGTGATCGGGATCCCGATCGCGGCGGAGTAGTCGCCCGGGCCGAAGATCAGCGTCTCCATGCGGGCCGACGCCGTCGCGATCTGCTCGACGTTGACCAGGCCGACGGCGTCCTCGATCTGCGCCTCGATCCCGATCCGTCCGACCTCGTAGCCCTTGGCCAGCTCGATCTGGCGCAGCAGCTTGTCGGTCAGCTCGATGTCGCCGGGCGTCTGGACCTTCGGCAGCATCACCGCGTGGATCTTGTCGCCGACGGCCTCGACGACGTCGATCAGGTCGCGGTAGAAGAACGGGGTGTCGGTGCCGTTGACGCGGGAGACGACGGTCTTGTCCTCGGGGAACTCCAGGGTCCGCAGCGCCTCGATCACGCGGCCGCGGGCGGCGTCCTTCTCGCTCGGGGCGACCGAGTCCTCGAGGTCCAGGAAGACCTGGTCGGCGGCGAGCGTCGGCGCCTTGG
>JBQGEK010000034.1:0-1729 GCA_052039575.1 Patulibacter sp.
CGCCGTGCCGGCGGATCCGCCGCAGCCCACGCTCAACGTGATCCAGGTCGTGATCTACACCGGCATCGACTGGGGCGACCTGGCCGACGGCTGCGGTCGCGTCCCGCTGGACGCCGTCGAGGAGAAGCTGGCCCGCTACCGCGACCACATCGGTGCCGAGGCGCTCTCCGACGCGGAGATGACGACCCTCGCGGGCCATCCGGCGATCCAGCAGGACATCGGCCTGTCGAGGTACTCCTACACCGGCTGGTGGCTGTTCAGCGAGGACCAGCTGCTCCACCTGTACTGCCAGTGGACACCGGACGGCGACCGCGACGTGATCGAGCGCGGCTGCGACGACCTGGTGGCCGGACTGGCCGTCGGCTGACCGCTCGCGATCAGTTAGGCTTACCTAACTACGATCGAGAGGGAACGATGGCAGAGGGACGCGGGCGCGGCAAGCGCCCCCAGACGGTGCTCGAGGTCAAGCGGACGGAGCAGCTCACGCCGCACCTGATGCGGGTGATCGCCGGCGGCCCCGGCTTCGCCGCCTTCCAGAACAACGAGTACACCGACCGCTACGTCAAGCTGCTGTTCGCCGACCCGGCCCACGGACTGGAGCCGCCGTACGACATGGAGCAGCTCCGTGCCGAGCGACCGGAGGCGCTGCCCCGACCACGTACCTACACCGTCCGCTGGGTCGACGCGGAGGCGCAGGAGCTGGCGCTGGACTTCGTCATGCATGGCGACGACGGCATCGCCGGCCCGTGGGCGGCGCGAGCACAACCGGGCGAGCCGATCGTCATGAACGGACCTGGTGGCGCATACGCGCCCGACCCGGAGGCCGACTGGCACCTGCTGGTCGGCGACCTCGCGACGCTCCCCGCGATCGCGGCGGCGCTCGAGGAGATGGCGAGCGACGCCGTCGGGCACGCGATCATCCAGGTGACGTCGGAGGACGACGTGACCGAGCTGGCGCACCCGGCGGGTGTTGAGGTGACCTGGCTGCGGGAGACTGGCGAGGACGCTCTCGTCGATGCGGTCACGGCGCTGACGTGGCGCGAGGGCGACGTCCAGGCGTTCGTGCACGGCGAGCGTGGCAGCGTCAAGCGGCTGCGACGACACCTGACCGACGAGCGCGGCATCGACCGCGGCCGGCTGTCGATCTCCGCGTACTGGGCTGAGGGGCGCATCGAGGACCAGTTCCAGGCCGAGAAGCGTGAGCCGGTCGGGCAGATCTGAGATCGTCGCCAGACAGCCCCACGGAACGCTTGACGCGACTACGATTGTGCGGGTGACGGGGACACCAGACGACGCGGCAGGTGTCGGCGACGTGCACCGCCACGCCGTCGAGATCCTCCAGACCGCGCAGGCGCACGCTGATCGGCTCCGCGCGGAGGCAACGGCGCAGTCGGCGGAGCAGGCCGAACGGCTCGACGCCCTGCGGCGCGAGCAGCAGCAGGCGTACGACGAGGCCGAGACCGCCCGACGCGACGCCGTGCGGGATCGAGAATCGGCTGCCGCCACGCTGGCGGCAGCCCGTGAGGACGCGCTCCAGGCACTTGCTGACGCGACCGATCAGGCGGCGGTGGTGACCGCGACCGCGGAGCGCACCGCGGCTTCGGCGATCGCTGACGCCCGCGCCGAGTCGGAGCGCTTGGTGAGCGAGGCGCGCGAGCGTGCTGCGGCGATGGTCGCAGAGTCCGGCGAGCGGGTCGCACGCGAGCGCGATGAGCACGAGGCGCAGCTC